>JACPFL010000007.1 GCA_016183025.1 Deltaproteobacteria bacterium
GTTGGCGCCGATCAGCGCCACGACCTCGCCCTGGTTCACCTTCAGGCTGACGCCGTGCAGCGCCTGGATCCGGCCGTACGCGCATTTCAGGTCCTGAACTTCAAGCATGGGCCGTCACCGTCCTTGGGTAGCCAGGTGGGCCAAGGATCCGTAAAGCTGAACCGCATGGGCGTACTCTTCGGCGTTGTAGAAGCGGCAGGTGCCCTCGCCAAAGGCCTTGGCAACCTCCACACAATATGTGGCAGCCAGCGCCACGTCCGTCGGATGGCTCGCCCCCGTGGCGCACCCCGGCACGGCGACCTGCGCCGTAATCGCCACCCCGACCACGGGCTTGTCCGTGGCGGTGGCCGGCTGCATCAGGCTGTTGATGTGAAAGAGGTTGTTCCCATACGGGGTGATGTCGAAGGTTGAAAGGGGCAGGACCACCGGCAGTATGCCACTCACTTGTTGATAGATGTCCAGCAGGCTGTCGCCCACCGAGACCGAGTAGAACCCTAGCTCCTCGCAGAGCACGGCGAGGTCGATCAGCCGATGCAGGTCGTAGTCGAGCCCCTGCTGCGGCATGAACACGCTCGCCCGATTGTGGAGATCAATGCCGATTTTCAGCTTGCCCATGCTTGTGTCCCCCTGGGAAAGGGAGAGACCCCGGTGCCCTCCATCGCGTCCACGTGGACCCCCTCAGGGTTAGCGGTACAGCGCCTCGATGAACCCGGACTGTTCCAGCTCACGGACAAACCTCATGTCCACGATCTCCTCCACCTTGGCGCGCCGGATCTGCGGGGTGACCTGCCCCTCGAACTCCACCACGGCCCTGAGCCCCTGTGGGTCAGGGTACGGGACCCGCTCCATGACCCCGGCGAAGATCCGGTAGGTCTCGGCCAGGAGTTTCGCGTCGGTCACCCGCGTGTACTTCCCGATCGGGTCCTTTTTCGCCAGGGTCCCCGTGGTGATCAGGATGACCCCGGGGTACCGGATGCCGAGCGCCGGGAGGTCCCCGAGGATCCGGAGACCCCGGTCCCGCAGCCGGAGCGAGATCGGCGGGGTCATGAAGCCGCCGTGGATGATGCCGGCCTCCATGGCGATCGCAGTCTGGGGCAAGGCCCCCATCTGTCGCAGGATGACGTCCCGCTGGGGGACGAGCCCCCACTTGAGCAGGGCCATCCGGGTAGCCGTGTCCGAGATGGTGCCGAACAGGCTCACGCCCAGCGTCTTGCCCCGAAGCTCCTCGGGCCGGGTGATCTCCGGCCGCACCACGATGCTCGCGGGGATCGTGTTGATGTGGACCGCGATAATCAGCAGGTCGGCGCCGGCCACCTGGCCTGCCACGACCTTGCCGGCTGAGGGCGAGGCGAACTGCACCTCCCCCGCCAGCAGGGCCTTGTCCGAGATCCCGCTGAGGTAGACCAGGCCCACCTTGAGACCGTACCGCTGGTACAGGCCGGCCTCCTGGGCTATCCAGAAGGGCGCCTGCGTGGCGGACAAGGCGCTATACGCCGCATGGATGGAGCGCAGCGCCGCCCTCGCCGGCGTGGCGGCAAGCCCGAGGCCGGTGAGCAGCATGAGGAGCAGGGCGAGGGATCTGGTCGTCATCATGCCGGACTCCTCAGGCCGCCTATGGCCCGCCTTCCACGGCCCGCGCTCGGTTGGCCAGCATGACCCCAGGGGCTGGCCCCCAGGCGCTTCTGCGATCACCATCAAGTCTTGTGCCTTTGCGCCCCCGCACGGGGCAGAAATCATTCTCCTATGGATCTCCAGGGGTTACCGTCTTACTCTGAGGTGACAATTTGTCTTGGCCCGATGGACATGAAGGAGCCCATTTGCCATTCGGCTGCCGCAGAGAGGTCAGGAGGATGGAGAGGACGCTCCCTAGGCGTGACTCACGCCTGGGACCGCTGTCAGCCCTGGCGGAGCGCGCGGGCGACCCGCTCCGGGGTCAGCGGGAGCTCCCGCACCTGGACGCCGGTCGCGTGGAAAATCGCGTTCGCGATCGCGGCGGCCGTCGGGATGCAGGCTGGCTCGGCCACCCCTTTGGCCCCGAAGGGGCCGTTCGGGTGCGGGTGCGGCGTCTCCACAATGAGGCTCCGGACCGGCGGCATGTCCACCGAGGTGGCCATCAGGTAGGTCATGAAGTTGCCGTTGAGGGTCCGCCCCTGCTCGAAGATCAACCCCTCGGTCAACCCATAGCCGAGCCCCTGGAAGGAGCCGCCCTCGATCTGGCCCTCCACGCCGGTGAGGAAGATCGCGCGCCCGACGTCATGGGCCGCCACGAGGCCCACGACCCGCACCTGCCCCGTATCCAGGTCCACCTCCACCTCGGCGACCTGCGCCGCGAAGGCCTTGACCACCAGGTGGGAGTCCAGCTCCCGGTCCCGGTCGAACTGTCCCCGGCCGACCACCGGCCGGGTGACCATCTCCACCACCTCCCCCTTGGCCACGCGGGGGCGACCCGCCTTCATGACCAGGTCCACGACGGCGACCGCGCGCTCCGGGCTCCCGCGCACGTGGATCTGCCCGTCTCGGAGCTCGAGGTCCTCGCGGTTGGCCTCCAGGATCTCCGCGGCCAGCCCCAGGAGCTGGGCCCGCGCGTCTTCCGCGGCCAGGCGCACGGCGTTGCCGCCCATGAAGGTGAAGCGGCTCGAGCGGGAGCCGAAGTCCACCGGGGTCGCGTCCGTCTGCATGGCCACCACGTCCACGCGCTCGTAGGGGACGCCCAGGACCTCGGCGGCGATCTGGGCCATCACGGTCTCCTGGCCGCCACCGATCTCGGTGCCGCCCGAGTGGACGATGACCCTTCCGTTGTCATGGACCGTGACCAGGGCGTTCCCCACGTCGCCCCGCTGGCCGCTGCAGCCGTAGTTCATGCAGGCGATCCCGATCCCCCGGCGCACACGGCGCGATCCGTCGCCGACATGCTCCCGCCCCAGATCTCGCCCCTGGCTGGAGCCCCTCCGCCGCGTCGCCCAGTCCACGGCCGCCGCCGCCCGCTCGATGCACTCCACGAGGCCCGTGGGCCCCATGGCCTTGCCCTCATTGAGCGCGTCGCCGGTCCGGTAGGCGTTCCGCAGCCGCAGCTCCACCGGATCGATCCCCAGACGGTGGGCGAGGAGATCCATCTGAGACTCGAGGGCGAAGACCACCGCGGGCCCGGCAAACCCCCGCATCCGGCCGCCCGGCGGGTTATTGGTGTGCACGGCCAGCCCCTGCAGGCGCACGCAGGGCATCCGGTAGGTGAAGATCAGGTCCTCCTGGAACATCGTGCTGCAGACCCGGCTGGCGGTGTCGTGGTAGGCCCCCGCGTCCACGAGGCTGCGCCCCTCCACCGCGGCCAGGGCCCCGTCCGCGCGCGCCCCCACCTTCAGGGTGACCACCATCGGGTGGCGCAGCCGGGTGGCGACGAATTCCTCCTCCCGCGTCAGCACGAGCCGGACCGGGCGGCCGGCCCTCCGGGCCAGCAGGGCGCAGATCGCTTCCTCGTGGATCCGGGACTTGCTGCCGAACCCCCCGCCCACCGCGACCTTCATGACCCGGACCTTCTCGATGGGGAGCTGCAGGACCCGGGCCACGTCCTTCCGCACGTAGTAAGGGCTCTGCGTCGAGGTCCACAGGGTGAGACGCCCGTCCGGGTCGAACTGGGCCACGCAGGCGTGGGTCTCCATGCAGCAGTGCGCCTGGGCCTCCACCCGGAAGCGCCCCTCCACAACCTCCCGGGCCGCGCGGAACCCCTGCTCCACATCCCCCTCGGCCCACTGCCACTGGAACACGATGTTCCGCTCTCGCCCCTCGTGAATCAGCGGGGCGCCCGCCTGCATCGCCGCCTCGGGGTCGAAGACCCCGGGGAGTTCCTCGTACTCGACCTCGATCAGGTCGAGGGCTTCCTCAGCCGTCTCCTCATCAACGGCCGCCACGGCCGCGACCTCGTCCCCGATGTAGCGGACCTTCCCGAACGCCAGGGGCATCCGGTCCGCGAACGCCGGGGCCATGAGGCTGTAGGGGATCTTGGGCGTGTCCTCCACGGTGATGGCAGCCTTCACCCCCCGGAGCTTCTGCGCTCGGCTCAGGTCCAGCTTGACGATCCGGGCATGGGGGTGCGGGCTCCGCAGGATGCGGGCGTGGAGCATGCGGGGGAGGGTCACGTCCACCGCGTACCGGGCATCGCCCGAGGCCTTCGTGGTCCCATCGATCCTCGGCACCCGGGTCCCGATCACCCGAAGCTCATTCGTCAGCACGCGCCGTCGTCCTCCGAGCCGGCCTGCGATTCTATCGGCCCCCTCAGACGGCCGTCAACCACGGCGCCCGCCTCCACGCCCGCTGACGCGCTGCGCATACTCCGAACGGGATCCCGCCGCGCCCTGCGCGCCTTGACAGCGTTCCGGGCGGGCACTATCATCTTTGAAATTGCGCCGGGAGGCTTGATGATGCGCGGGCGGGGCTTGCTGCAGTCCCTGGTTTCTCCGATCCTGATCCTCATCGCGTGGGAGGCCGTGGTCCGGGGTGGCGGCGTGAACCCCATCTTCCTCCCCTCCCCCTCGAGCATCTTCCGCGAACTGGTGGCCATGATCGCCTCCCGGGAGCTGCTCTACCACCTGGAGTACAGCCTGTTCCGCATCATCCTCGGCTTCCTGATCGGCAGCGCGGTCGGGATCGCCGTCGGCGTGCTCATGGGCTGGTACCGCTGGTGCGAGCACTTCTTCGACCCCCTCATCTCGGCCACCTACCCTATCCCCAAGATCGCCATCCTCCCGCTCATCCTCCTCTGGCTGGGGTTCGGCGAGCTCTCCAAGGTCGCCATCGTCGCCATCTCGAGCTTCTATCAGGTGGCCATCAGCACGTTCGCCGGGGTGCGCTCGGTCGACCCCATCCTCGTCCGGGCGGCGGTGGACTGCAGCGCCAGCGAGCTGCAGATCCTGCGGAAGGTGATCATCCCGGCGGCCCTCCCCTCCGTCTTCGCCGGGCTCCGGCTCGGCCTGGGGGTCTCGCTGATCGTGGTCGTAGCCGCGGAGTTCGTCGCGGCCAAGTTCGGGATCGGCTACCTCATCTGGAGCTCCGCGGAGATCTTCCAGACTGAACGGATGATGGCCGGGATCATCATCACGAGCATTCTCGGATTCGGGTTCACCCTCATCCTCAAGGCCGTCGAGCGGGCGGCCATCCCCTGGCAGCGGACCCTCAAGGAAGAGACCTTCTGACCCCGGTCACATGGGAGGAACAGCCATGACCAGACGTCTCGCCACCGTCGCCGTGCTGGGGCTCGCGGCCCTGGCGGTCCTGATCCCGGACCCGCGCGGGCCGCTGGCCGCGGACACGGTCAGGATCGCCACGTCCTACAACATCACCTCCGCCGGCCTGGTCACCGCCATGGAGCGCGGCTTCTTCAAGGAGGAGGGGATCGAGCCGAACGTCGACTACTCCATCTCCGGCGCGAAGATGGTCGGCCCCCTGGCCACCGGCGAGCTGGACATGGGCGTCGGCGGGGTGTCCGCGGGCCTGTTCAACGCCCTGGCCAAGGGGCTCGACCTCCGCCTGGTGGGCGACTTCAGCCGGATGGCCCCCGGCTACGGGTTCGGGGTCATGGTGGTCCGCAACGACCTGGCCGCGACGATCACCCAGCCCCAGCACCTCAAGGGCCGGAAGGTCGCCTTCAACGCGCCCGGCGCCCCCTGCCACTACATGCTCGGCAAGTACCTCGAAAAGGGCGGGCTCGAGATGAAAGACGTCGACGTCACCCACATCCCCTTCCGCGACGTGCCGGTGGGCTTCGAGCGGAAGGCCATCGACGCCTCCTGCGTGGCGGAGCCCGCCGCGGCCAGCGTGGAGATGAAGGGCGTGGGGAAGATCCTGACGCCGCTCGACGTCACGATCCCCCACATGCAGGTCTCGGTGCTCATGGCCTCGCCCAAGCTGGTCAAGAACCCCGAGCTGCTGCGGCGCTGGCTCCGGGCCTACTACAAGGGCGTGCGGATCGGCAACGAGAAGACGCCCGAGGTGATCCAGTACCTGAACAAGTACACGAAGATCCCGGTCCCGGTCCTGCAGCGCTCCATCTGGACCTACGCGGACCCCCGCGGCCACATGAACGTGGAGAGCCTGGAAGACCAGGTCAGGTTCTACCAGAAGGTGGGGCTGGTCAAGGAGAAGGTCGACATCCGGCGTTACATCGACGAGTCCTTCCTCCCCAAGTAGGTCCTGGGCCCCGGGGGGGCATGGCCCCCCCGGGCCTGCCCATCCGATGAACATCCGCATCGAGAACCTGAGCAAGGTCTTCAAGACCAAAGAGGGCGAGGAGCTGGCCGCGCTCGCGGGGGTGGGCCTGACCATCCACGACCAGGAGTTCCTCGTCATCTGCGGTCCCAGCGGGTGCGGCAAGTCCACCCTCCTCTACATCCTGGCCGGCTTCGAGCATGCCTCCGGCGGGACCATCCACCTCGAGGGCGCCACCCCCGGCCGGCGCCCCAGCTCC
>JACPFL010000202.1 GCA_016183025.1 Deltaproteobacteria bacterium
ATCCACCAGGCCAAGGGGCTCGAGTGGCGGGTGGTCTTCTTCATCTGGCTGGCGGATGGACGGATGCCCTCGGCCCGGGGGCTCCGGGACCCGGAGGGCGAGGAGGAGGAGCGGCGCCTGTTCTACGTCGCCGTCACCCGGGCGAAGGACGAGCTCTACCTCTGCTATCCGTTGCTGACCTTCGAGCGCGAGATGGGACGAGTGATCCTGAAGCCCTCCCGGTTCATCCAGGAGGTGCCGGACTCCCGGTACGAGAAGTGGTCCATCGCGCTGGAGACGAGCGTGGAGTATGAGGATGCCTGAGCGGCTCGGGGCGAGCCCGCAAGCCCCTGAAAAACGATTGACAGGGTTGGGGGTTTCAGGTACGGTGGCGCCGCTTTGTGCCGGAAACACACACGGAGCACGGCTTTGAGGGGCCATGCGCATCCAGGAGCAGCGGACTGGTTAACCGGGGGAGGAGGGGGCAGCGCTTCCACGGGATCGTGGGGCCAATCTTAAGGGGGAGTGACC
Organism: Deltaproteobacteria bacterium; assembly: GCA_016183025.1. Lineage (GTDB taxonomy): Bacteria > Desulfobacterota > JACPFL01 > JACPFL01 > JACPFL01 > JACPFL01. The sequence goes on from JACPFL010000202.1 coordinate 511, forward strand.
GATGACGAAGGCGGAGCTCATCGCCAGGATCGCGAAGGATGCCAGCATCAGCAAGGTGGCGGCCGGCAAGGCGCTGGACAGCGGCATGAACGCCGTGATGAAGTCTGTGGCGTCGGGCAAGAGCGTCACGCTCACAGGCTTCGGGACCTTCAGCGCCTCCAACCGCAAGGCCCGCACCGGGCGCAACCCGCAGACCGGCGCCGCCATCCGGATCCCGGCCATGCGGGTGCCGAAGTTCCGCGCGGGCAAAGAGTTCAAGCAGATGGTGGGGAGGAAGCGGTAGCGCGCCGATCCGATCCGTTCTTCAGGCTTCTTCCGGGAGCCGCCCCCGTCTGACGAGGGCGGCTCCCGTGTTTTCCAGCTTATTTTTTGGTAAAGTGCAGCGGGCCGCGCGGGCGACTGCAGGCCCGCCGGGCGCGTCGCGGGAGGGGAAGGACCATGCCCTTCGAGTGGCAGGATCTCCGGGAGTGGCTGGCCCGGGTGGAGGCCCTGGGGGAGCTCCGCACCATCCGAGGGGTGGACTGGGACCGGGAGATGGGCGGCGTCGTGGAGATCTGCTGCCGCCAGCTCGCCGAGCGCCTGCCGGCGCTGCTGTTCGACGAGATCCCGGGGTACCGAGCCGGCTACCGCTGTCTGTACGCCATGCTCAACTCCCCCCGGCGTTTCGCCCTGACGATGGGGATGCCCCTCGACATCCCCGGAGGGACCATGGGCTACCTCCGGGCCTTCCGGGAGCGGATGAAAGCGATCACGCCCGTGCCGGCGCGAGTGGTGGATCACGGCCCCATCCTGGAGAACGTGGATGAGGGCACCGTGGTGGATCTCCTGAAGTTCCCCGTCCCGGTCCACCATGAGCTGGACGGGGGCCGCTACATCGGCACGGCCGACGCGGTGGTGACCATGGACCCGGAGAGCGGGTGGGTGAACCTGGGGACCTACCGCATGCAGGTGGTGGACCGCCAGGCCGCGACCCTCTACATCTCCCCCGGCAAGCACGGGCGTCTCCACCTCGACCGGTACTTCGAGGCCGGCCGCCCCTGCCCGGTGGTGGCCATCGTCGGGATCGACCCGCTCCTGTGGGTCCCGGCCCGGTACCAGGTTCCCTACGGCGTCTCGGAGTACGACTACGCCGGTGGGATCCGGGGCGAGCCGGTGGCCGTGCTCCAGGGGAAGACGGGGGTGCCGATCCCGGCCAACGCGGAGATCGTGCTGGAGGGGGAGGTGCACCCGGGGGACACCCACCCGGAGGGGCCGTTCGGGGAGTGGCCCGGATACTACGCCGGCGGCGAGAGGCCCGAGCCCGTCATGCGCGTGACGCGCGTCCTGTACCGGGACGACCCGATCCTCACGTGCGCCGCCTCGAACAAGCCGCCCCACGCCCACCTCTTCGAGCGCTGCTTCATCCGCTCCGCCGGCCTCTGGGACGGCCTGGAGCGCGGCGGGGTCCCCAACGTCCGCGGGGTGTGGGTCCACGAGGCCGGGGCCGGCCGGACGTTCATCGTCATCTCGATCAAGCAGAGCTACTACGGCCATTCCCGCCACGCCGGGATCCTGGCCAGCCAGATGTCGCCCGCGGCCTACATCGGGCGCTGGGTCATCGTGGTGGACGATGACATCGACCCCTCCAGCATGTACGAGGTCCTCTGGGCGATGGGGACCCGGTGCGACCCCGCCACGGACATCGAGATCCAGCGGAAGTGCTGGAGCAGCAAGATCGACCCGCTGACCTTCACCGAGCACTACTACAACTCCCGGGCGGTGGTGGACGCCTGCATTCCCTACGAGCACCGCCACGACTTCCCCAAGGTGGCGGTCTCCAGCCGGGAGCTGCGGGCGCGGCTCATCGAGCGCTACCCGGCCGTCTTCCGGGAGATCCTCGGGACGATCCCCGACCCCTGAGGGTGGGGCCGACCCCGGATGGCGCCGCCAGGCCGGATCGAACGCAGGCAGGTTCCGCTGGACTGGGGAGAGGGGATGCTCAAGAACGACCGCTGGATCAAGAAGATGGCCCTCGAGCACCGCATGATCGAGCCCTTCCAGGAGACCCAGGTGCGGCAGAACGCCATCTCCTTCGGGCTCTCCTCCTACGGCTACGACATCCGGATCGCCGACGAGTTCAAGATCTTCACGAACATCAACACCACCATCGTGGATCCGAAGAATTTCGACCCTAAGTCCCTGGTGGACTTCAGGGGCGATGTCTGCATCATCCCCCCCAACTCCTTCGCCCTCGGCCGCTCGGTGGAGTACTTCCGCATCCCCCGGACGGTCATCACGGTGACCCTCGGGAAGTCGACCTATGCCCGGTGCGGGATCATCACCAACGTGACCCCCCTCGAGCCCGAGTGGGAGGGGTTCGTCACCCTCGAGATCTCCAATACGACCCCGCTCCCTGCGAAGATCTACGCCCACGAGGGGATCGCGCAGGTGATCTTCTTCGAGAACGAGGAAGGCTGCCTGGAGTCCTATGCGGACCGCCAGGGGAAGTACCAGGCGCAGCGGGGGATCACCCTGCCGAGGATCTGAGCCCCCGGCGCCGTATGGACGCGGTCTCCCACCTGCTGAGCGGTGCCCTCCTCGCCCGGAGCGGCTTTCAGGAGCGCCTGGGCCGCAGCGCGACCGTCGTCGGGATGGGTGCGGCCATCCTCCCCGACATCGACTCTCTGGCCCGCCTGGCCGGTCCCTTCGCTGCGCTGGAGCACCACCGGGGGTTCACCCACTCCCTGGCTGGCGCCGTGATCCTGTCAGCCATCCTGGCCGCAGGGGCACGGGCGCTGACCCGGGGCCGTCCCTTCGGGAGCTTGTATCTCCTGAGCCTCCTGGGAATGCTCCTGCACATCCTGCTGGACCTGTTCACGGCGTTCGGGACCGTGGTCCTCTATCCGTTCAGCCGGGAGCGCTTTGCCTGGGACCTGCTTTTCCTCATCGACCCACGGTTCACCCTCACCCTGCTGCTCCCGCTCCTGCTGACCCGACTCCTGCGCCGTCACGCCGTGCACGTGGCCCGAGCGGGGTTCGTGGTCATGACGCTCTACGTCGGGGTGGCCTCGCTGAACCACTCCCTGGCCGTGAACCAGGTGCAGGCCGCTGCCCTGGAGCAGGACGTGGAGGTGGAGCGGGCCGCCGCGTTCCCGCTGCCCGCCAGCCCCTTCCAGTGGATGGGGATCGTCGAGGGGGGCGGCCACCTCTACCAGGGGCTGGTGGACCTGCGTCGCCCGGGGCCGATCCGGTTCGAGCAGTTCGAGCAAGGCGTCCGCAACCGGTACACGGAGCGGGTCGAGGACCTCTGGGAGGTGAAGCTCTACCGCTGGTTCGCCCGGTTTCCGGTTGTGATCTACCGGACGTCGGGGGAGCAGCACATCGTGGAGTACTTCGACCTGCGCTTCTCCCGCGTGGGGGAGCGCACCTCGTTCTTTGCGCGGCTCTTCGTCTGGATCCTCGACCGCCTGGGCTCGATCGACCGCAGCAACCCGGACCGCCGCCCCTTCACGCTCCGGATCGTGCTGGACGGCGAGGGCCGGGTGCAAGCACTGGGCTGGGCCCGCTGAGGAGGTAGCCCCACGCTGGACCTTGCTCTATAATGGCGGCACGCGAGCGGGCGCGGGGCGCCGCACCCACGGGGTCCAAGTCTCCAGCCCCTCGCGCTTTCCGGACCCAGGCCATGGACCTCACGAAGGCCCGGCAGCAGGCCGAGGCCCTCCTCAAAGCGCTCACCCGCGAGGCCTACCTCTGTGGGGCGGGGTTGAAGCCTGAGAGCGAGAGGGCGGCCATCTATGATCGGTTTGCGGAGCTGACGTCCCTGACGGTCTTCCGTGACCTCCAAGCGCGTGCGGCCATGGCCTCACCGCCTGAACAGCGCCTGCTGGCGGCGCTCCTGGAGTGGCTGGGGGCCGTCCTGGTCGAGCAGGCCGCAGCCTCCCTCCTGGATCGGGTCGAGACCCAGGAGGCCCAGGCGCGGGTCCGGGTGGACGGGGAGGAGATGACCTTCAGGCAGGCGGAGATCCGTCTCGAGCAGAGCCCGGAGCCCCAGACCCGGCGTGCGCTGCAGGCCGCACGGCTGGAGGTCATCGCGGCGTGCAACCCCCTGCGGCGGGATGCCGTGGAGCGGATGCATGAGACCGCCTGGCGCCTGGGGTTTCCCCACTACCGCGCCCTGGCGGAGCGCCTGTCGGGTCTGGACCTGACGGGTCTGGAGGCGGAGGGCCGACGCTTCCTGCGCGAGACGGAGGATATGTACCTGGACCTCCTCCGCTGGTACCTCCGCCGCGCGCTCCGGGTGCATCCGAAGGAGGCGGCCTCCCACGACCTCGCCCACCTGTTCCGGGCCCCAGACGAGGACGCGCATTTCCCACCGGGCGACCTGGTCCTCTCCGCACACCGCTGCCTGGAGCGCATGCGCCTGGACCCGACGGGGCAGGGGCGTATCACCCTGGACCTGGAGCCCCGCCCCACCAAGTCCCCTCGGGCCTTCTGTGCCCCCCTGGATGTCCCCCGGGAGGTCGTGCTGGTTGTGGCGCCTCGCGGTGGGCGGGAGGACTACACCGCCTTCTTCCACGAGCTGGGGCACGCCCTGCACTTCGCCCACACCGACCCCGAGCTCCCCTTTGAGCTCCGGTACCTGGGCGACCAGGGGGTCACAGAAACACACGCATTTCTCCTGGGATCGCTTATAGGTAACAGCCAATGGTTGAAGTACTTTCTCAAGGTTGACCAGCCCGAGAGCTCCGCCCGGCTGGCGGCGTTTCATCGCCTGTACCTGGCCCGGCGTCAGGCGGCGAAGCTCGGTTACGAGCTGGTGCTGCACGGAGCCGAGTCGCTGCAGGGGCTCGAGGAGGTCTACGCCGGGGCGCTGGCCGGCGCGGTCCGGGTGGAGTGGCCCGCCACGCTGTATCTGGCTGACGTGGACCCGTGGTTCTACACGGCCCGGTACCTCCGGGCCTGGTGGTTCGAGGCACAGCTCGAGCAGTACCTGGTCGAGCGCTATGATGAGGAGTGGTACCGGAACGACCGCACCGGAGGGTTCTTGAAGGAGCTCTGGCACAGGGGGCAGTCCCGATCGCTGGAGGAATTGGGGTCGGAACTCGGGCTCGAGGCGCTGACCCCGGACCAGCTCATTCGGGACCTGACAGCCCGCCTGAGCTGAGGGCCGGCTGCATGGCCACGACCGTCCGGGAGCCGGGACACAGGAAGGGGGGGACCATGAGACGACCGCTGGGCAGCCTGGTGATCGTGGCCGTGGGCCTGCTGCTGGGGGCCGGCCTCGTCGGGGCGGAGTCGGGCGCGGCCGCAGACCCGGACATCGCGGAGGTCACGGTAGGCGCCGTCATCGCCGAGGCCCAGCCTCCGGTGGTGTTCCTGATGGAAAAGGGGGGGAAGCGGACCCTCCCCATCTCCGTCGGGCCCACGGAGGCCCAGGCGATCTCCCTTGAGCTGGAACGGGTGGTGCCGGCGCGCCCCCTGACACACGATCTGCTCAAGACCGTGCTCGAAAAGCTCCAGGCCCGGGTCCGGCGGATCGTCATCACCGAGATGCGCAACCGGATCTTCTACGCCGTGATCATCCTGGAGCAGGGGAAAGGGGAGATCACCATCGACGCCCGTCCGAGCGATGCCATCGCCCTGGCGTTGCGGATGAAGGCCGCCATGTACGTCGCCCGCAAGGTGCTGGACGCGCAGGGGGTCGAGATCCCCCCCCGGGACCGGGAGCAGCGGACGGTGCCCCTGTGAGCGCGGGGCGCCCATGACGCTCAAGGCGGATTTTCACCTCCACACCTCGGAGGACCCAAGAGACCGGGTCCGCTACTCGGCCCGGGAGCTGATCGACCGGGCGGCGGCCGAGGGGTACCAGGTCCTGGCCATCACCTGCCATGATGCGGTGGTCTACGATGAGCCGTTGCGCGCCTATGCGGCGGCGCGGGGCATTGTGCTGATCCCGGGTGTCGAGGCGACCATCCAGGGCTGTCACGTCGTGCTCCTCAACATGCCGGGGTACCGCGCGGGGACGTTTCCGTCCCTGGCTGCGCTCCGGGAGCACAAGCCCGACGGGGTCGTGGCCATCGCGGCCCACCCCTTCTTCCCAAGGTCTCACTGCCTGAGGACGCTGCTGGCCCCGTATCTGGATGTCTTCGACGCGATCGAGTACTGTCACTTCTACACCGGGCAGATCAACTTCAACCGGCCGGCGGTGGAGCTGGCCCGGCGCGAGGGGCGGCCGCTGGTCGGGACCTCGGACGCCCATGTGCTCCGCCAGTTCGGGCTCACCTACACGCTGGTGGACGCCGAGCCCACGCTGGAGGCCGTCCTCCGGGCGATCCGGGGGGGGCAGGTCGAGGTGGTCTCCAGGACGCTGAACCTGCTGGAGTGCGCGCGGATCTACACGGGGGTCAGCCTGGCGGGGCTGTCGGGATGGCCGAGGTGGCGGCCCCGCCAGCGGCAGGGAGCAACGGGGTGACCTGCTCGTACTGCGGCCGCGGCGTGCACCCCACGCGGCACTCCCGCCAGGGATACCAGGTGGACTACTACCTCTGGCACACGGGACGGATCCAGCCGGCCTCCGTGCAGGGCGGCAGCGACGAGGCGCCCAGCAAGCAGTTCTTCTTGCTGGTGGAGCCCGTGGACATCATCACCTGCGTGGACTGCCTGGCGAGACCAGAGGTCCTTGAGGACGTCGAGCGCAAATACCGGGGCGGGTAGCGACGGGCCGTGTGGCCGGAAAGGAGGGGCGGGGGATGCCGGTGAATGCCTTCATCTTCGTCGAGACCCACATCGGCAAGGGGAAGGAGGTCAACGAGAAGATCCGGGAGATCCCCGGCGTCAAGCTCTCCCACGCGGTCACCGGCTCCTATGACGTCATCGCGTTCGTGGAGGCCGAGGACGTCAAGGTGCTCGGGGAGTTTCTCGTGAAGCGGATCCACAGCATCCCGGGCGTGTTCAAGACGACTACCAACGTCGTGGTCGCCTGAGCGGGGCAGGAGCGCGCATGGAGCTCGCGGTCAAACGGGGCCGCCTGGGGCTGGAGCCCGCCGACGTGGTGGTCCTCGGCCAGTTCGAGGGCGAGGCGGCCCTGGCCGGGGAGGCGGCCGAGCTGGACAAGGCGCTGAGCGGGCTGCTCAGCGACGTGATCAGCGAGGGAGAGTTCAGGGGGAAGCTCCTCCAGGTCGCCATGCTCCCCTCCCGCCGGGCGATCCCGGCCAAGCGGGTGCTGCTGGTGGGGCTGGGGAAACGCCCGGAGTTCGCCCTGGACCGGCTGCGCCAGGCGTTCGGCAAAGCCGCCAAGGAGGTCCGGGACCGCGGGTTCAGGAGCCTGGCCGCGGGGCTGCCGGGTGCCGAGGCCGGAGTGCTGGAGCCGGCCGCGGCCGCCCAGGCGATGACCGAGGGGGTCCTGCTGGGGCTCTACCGGCTGACCCGGTACAAGACCGCGGAGGCCGAGGAGCTGAAGGAGGTGGAGCAGTTCACCATCGTGGCCGCCGATGAGGTCGCGCAGCGGGCAGCCGAGCAGGGGAGCGGGCGCGGTCGGATCCTGGCCGAGGCGGCCAACTTCACCCGGGACCTCACCGTCCTGCCGGCGAACGAGGCCACCCCCTCCTACCTCGCCCGGACCGCGGAGGAGCTGGCCCGGAGCGACGGGCTGACGGTGACCATCCTCGATGTCCCGCAGATGCGCGAGCTGAAGATGGGGGCGCTCCTCGGCGTGGCCCAGGGGAGCCAGCAGCCCCCGCGATTCATCGTGCTCGAGCACGAGGGGGGCCGTCCCCGGGACCGGCCGATCGTGCTCGTGGGGAAGGGGATCACCTTCGACACCGGAGGGATCTCCCTGAAGCCGGCCGAACGGATGGAGGAGATGCGGGGCGACAAGGCCGGGGCCTGCGCGGTCCTCGGGACCATGCGGGCCGTGGCCGCCCTGAGCCTGCCGGTCCGGGTCGTGGGGCTGGCCCCGGCCACGGAGAACATGCCGGGCGGCACGGCCCAGCGCCCGGGAGACATCGTCACGTCGCTCTCGGGGCTCACCATCGAGGTCATCAACACCGACGCGGAGGGGCGCCTCATCCTCGCTGACGCCCTCGGCTATGCGGCGCGCTACGATCCGGAGTGTGTGATCGATCTCGCCACGCTCACTGGCGCCTGCGTGATCGCCCTGGGGCACGAGGTCACCGGCCTGTTCGGCAACGACCCGGAGCTGATGGACCGGCTGCGGCGGGCCGGAGAGGTGACGGGGGAGCGGGTCTGGCCCATGCCGCTCTTCGACGAGTACGACGAGCAGATCAAGAGCGACTTCGCCGACGTGAAGAACGTCGGCGGGCGCCCCGCCGGGGCGATCACCGCCGCGGCCTTCCTGAAGAAGTTCGCCAAGGCCTACCGGTGGGCGCACCTGGACATCGCCGGGACCTCCTGGATGGACAAGCCCCGCGCCTACCTCCCCAAGGGCGCGACCGGCGTGGGGGTGCGGCTGCTCTGCCAGTTCCTCGAGGACTGGGTCCGGGACCGGGGGCGTTGACCCGGCGCCGGGTGCTGCTCGACTGCGACACGGGGGTGGACGACGCCCTCGCCCTGATCCTGGCCCTCCGTTCCCCCGAGCTGGATGTCCTGGGCGTGACCACGGTGAGCGGGAACTGCCACGTGGACCTCGCCACGCGCAACACCCTCCTGGTCCTTGAGCAGCTGCGCCTGCCCCAGCCGCCCCCGGTGGCCCGCGGGTGCGATCGTCCGCTGCATCTCCCCCTGCAGACGGCCACGGACGTGCATGGGAGGGACGGCCTCGGGGGGATCACGGCGCTGACCGGAGCCGATGGCCGGCGGCGCTACCCGGAGCCCGCGCTGACCCCCACCGGAGCGACCGGCCCGGAGCCCATGGTGGACCTGGCGCGGGCCCATGGCCAGTCGCTCACCCTGCTCTGCACCGGGCCGTTGACCAACCTCGCGACCGCCCTGGCGCTGGACCGCCGGGCCATGGCCGGGGTCGAGCGCGTCGTGTTCATGGGCGGGGCCATCCGGGTGCCCGGGAACGTGACACCGGTGGCGGAGTTCAACATCGCGGTCGACCCCCACGCCGCCCAGGCGGTGCTCGACTCCGGACTGCCCCTCGTGATGGTCCCGCTCGACGTGACCACCCGCACGGTGCTGACCGAGGCGGCCCTGCAGGCCGCGGCCGCGCGGCGCTTCGGCTGGCTGAGCCGGCTGGTGCTGGACCTGACGGCCGGGTACATGGCGTTCCACCGCGAGGCGGTCGGGGTGGCGGGTGCGCTGATGCACGACCCGCTGACGGTCGGCGAGCTGCTGGCCCCGTCCCTGACGCACAAGACGCCCCTGTCCGTGGGGGTCGAGTGCGAGGGGGCGCTCACCCGCGGCATGACCGTCGCCGACCTCCGGTCACGCCCGACGGGCAGAAGGCCTGCCCCCAACGTCGAGGTGGCGATGGAGGTGGAGGCGCCGCGCTTCCTCGACCTGTTCCTGGAGCGGGCGACCGGGTGACCGTCAAGGCGGGGGTCCTCGTCGCGGGGAGCTGCAACGTGGACCTGGTGGTGCGGGGCCGGACGCTGCCGCGCCCGGGGGAGACGGTGCTGGGGCAGGCGTTCTTCGAGGCGTTCGGGGGGAAAGGGGCCAATCAGGCGGTGGCTGCCCGGCGGGCCGGGGCCAGGGTCGAGCTGGTCGCGTGCCTGGGGACGGACGCGTACGGGGCCCGCTACGCCGCGGCCCTCCGCCGTGAGGGCGTGGGGCTGCGGGGGATCCGCCAGGTGCGCGCGGTGCCCACCGGGGTGGCGCTGATCGTGGTGGACGGCGCAGGACGGAATCAGATCGCGGTGGCCCCGGGCGCCAATCACCACCTCCGCCCCCGGGATCTGGTGCGGGTCCGACCCTTGTTCGCCCGGGCGCGCGTGCTGCTGGTGCAGCTCGAGGTCCCGCTGGCCACGGTGCAGGCCGCGCTGCGGCTGGCTCGGCAGGCCGGCGTGATCACCATCCTGGATCCCGCCCCGGCCCCGGCGCGCCCACTCCCCCGCCGCCTCCTCCGCCTGGTGGACCTCGTGACGCCCAACGAGCACGAGGCCGAACTCCTGACCGGGATCGCGGTCCGCGACCTGCGGGGGGCCCGGGCTGCCGGCGCGCGCCTGTGCGAGCAGGGGTGCGGGGCTGCCATCATCACGTTGGGCGCTCGGGGGGCGCTGCACTGCTGGCGGCACGGAGCGCGGCATGTCCCGCCGGTCCGGGTTCGGACTATCGACAGCACGGCGGCCGGGGATGCGTTCAACGGCGCCCTGGCGGCGGGGCTGGCAGCCGGCCGGAGCCTCGAGGAGTCCCTGCACGAGGCCGCCTGTGCCGGCGCCCTGGCCACGACGCGGCTGGGGGCCCAACCCTCCCTCCCGCATCTCGACGCCATCCAGAGGCTAGCCCGGCGCCGATCGTTACGGCCGCCGCGGCCCCGGCGATGAACGCGGCGTCCGGGGGCGAGGTGCAGCTCGGGCATGGGCGGATCGCCGTGGGGCTGGCCCTGTTCCTGGGTCTGTGGGCGGCCTCCGGGCCCACCGCCGTGGGCGCCACGCTGAAGCGCGGGGTGGTGGAGATCCGGGGGACCGCGATCGAGGTGGAGATCGTGGACACCCCGGAAGCCCGGGCCCGCGGGCTCAGCGGACGCGACCGCCTGGGCTCCAGGCAGGGGATGCTCTTTCTCTTCGAGGAGCCCGACCTCCACACCTTCTGGATGAAGGACATGCGCTTCGCCCTCGACTTCATCTGGATCCGGGAGGGGCGCATCGTGGACCTGACCCAGAATGTCCCACCGCCGCGCCCTGGCGAGACGCTGAGGACCTACACCCCAGGCCAGCGTGCGGATACGGTGCTCGAGATGACCGCGGGGAGTGTCCGGCGACTCGGCCTCCGGGTTGGCGATGCCGTGAGGCTCCGACCCTGAGCGCGCCCGCCCGCCGCGTGGGCAGATAGCATTTGACCCCCCCCTGCTGGACCTGCTATGGTCGCCCAAAAGCGCAGAGCGAGTGCCCGGATGGGGATGTTGCAGGAACCCAAGCGGCTGTTCTTGCGGGTCGGCGACGAGGTCAGCCACAAGGGCTACCAGGAGTGGGGGCTCGGCGTGGTGGTGGAGGAGCTCACCTCGCGCCTGCCCGGGGGCACCTGCCTGGTCCGCATCCGGTTCGAGGATGGCTCGCTCCGCGTGTTCAACAACGATCTCGACAACGAGATGTGCTGTTACTACTTCGGCGTGCGCAAGCTCTTCCACCTCTCCATCGATGGCCGGGCCGGCAGCATGCGGATGGGCGGATCCTCGAGGAGGCTCCGGGCCAAGTAAGGAGGCGCGCCGGGTGGGAGGGGCCGAGCCGTGGCTCCCGGCGCTCGCCGGCCTGATCCTCGCGCTCTTCGGCCGCAGGCTCTACCACCTGGTCTTCCCCCTGGGGGGCTTCCTCGTCGGCGCGACCATCGGCCTCTGGCTGGCCCTGGTCGCCCTTGACCTGTTCGGCCTGGAGGCGTATCGGGGCGCCATCCTGGCCGGGGCTGGCCTGGCGTTCGGCCTGGCCTCGGCCATCCTCTTCCGATGGCTCCGCCGGGTCCTGGTCTTCCTCGGGGGGTTCGTGGTGGGGATCGTGCTCAGGCGGGCCATCACGCACGGCGCGCAGATGGTGCCGGTCCGTGAGGTCGCCCTGAGCCTCTCGCCCTCGTTCGCCGATCTGGGCCTGCCGGACCTGCTGGCCGGCGCGGCCGGGGGTGGGTTCTTCCTCCTCTTCGAGGGCCTCTTCGCCATCGTGCTCACGGCGCTCCTCGGGGCGCTCCTGCTCACGGCGGCCTTCGGCGCGCGCTGGGTCTTCCCGGTCTCCTTCGGCTCGAGCGTCCTGCTCCAGTGGGCGCTGGGCAGGCGGCGGCGTCGATGATGGCCGGGGGCGCCAGGAGCGGGGTGGCCTATCTTCCCCTGCACGACGGACGCGCGCCCGCCTGGCTGTTCGCCCGGATGCAGGAGCTCGCCCGCCAGATGGCCATCCTGATCGTGGGCGAGTTCGGGGCAGCGGACCTGGTCCGCAAGCTGGCCGACCCGTTCTGGTTCCAGTGTTTCGGCTGCGTGCTCGGCTTCGACTGGCACTCCAGCGGGGTGACGACCACGGCGCTGGGGGCCCTCAAGGAGGGGATTCGCGGGCTCGAGACGGATCTGGGATTCTTCGTGGCGGGCGGCAAGGGGGGCGTGTCCCGCCAGACCCCGCACGAGATCGCCGCGGTGGGGGACCGGCTCGCGGTGGCCCCGGGAGCCCTGCAACGGGCCAGCCGGGCCGCGGCCAAAGTGGACAGCGCGGCCGTCCAGGACGGCTACCAGCTCTACCACCACTGTTTCGTCTTCACGCGCGAGGGGACCTGGGCCGTCATCCAGCAGGGGATGAACGTGGAGACCCGGTACGCGCGGCGCTACCACTGGCTGAGCGAGGCAGTGGTGGACTTCGTCTGCGAACCGCACCTGGCGGTCTGCTGCGATGCGACGGGGCCGGGGCTGAACATGGTGGCCGCCGAGAGCGGGGGGGCCCGGGAGGCGGTCGAGGCGCTGGCCCGGGAGCACCCGGACCGCCTCATGGGCGAGCTGCGACAGATCGCGCGGCTGGAACTGCCGGCCCACCACCACGTGGTCCTGTCGGAGGCGAGCCTGGCGCGGCTCCAGCGGATCTTCGTGCAGGTCTACGAGGAGCAGCCGCAGGATTTCCGGGCCCTGCTGAGCCTGGACGGGGTCGGCCCGGCCACCATCCGGGCCCTGGCCCTGCTCGCCGAGCTGGCCTACGGGCAGCCGGCCAGCTTCCGGGACCCGGCGCGCTTCAGCTTCGCGCACGGGGGCAAGGACGGCCATCCGTTCCCGATCAACCGCGCCGGATACGATCGCTCCATCGAGGTCATGCGGTCAGCCATCCTGCGCGCCAGGCTGGGCAACCGGGAGCGCCTGGACGCCATCCGGCGGCTGGCCCGCTTCGGGACGCCGTGAGCGGAGCGAGAGATGCGCGCGATGCGGGCGGGCCTCCTGCTGCTGGCGTGGGCCGGGCTGCTGATCACGTCCGGGATGCCGTCGAGCCGGGCCGGGGAGCCCACGTTCACGGCGGAGGAGCTGTTCGCCCTGGCCTACCAGTTCCACCAGGCGGGCGACCTGGACCGGGCCATCCGGCTCTACCGTCGTTCCATCCTCGTGCGCCCCACGGCCCAGGCCCACACCTTCCTGGGGTGGGCGCTGAGCCACCAGGGGCGGCTCGACGAGGCCATCGAGGAGTGCCGGCGGGCCATCGCCCTGGACCCGAACTTCGGCAACCCGTGGAACGACATCGGGGTCTACTATATCGAACAGGGCCGGCCGGAGGACGCGATCCCGTACCTGGAGCAGGCTCTGGAGTCACCGGACTACTGCTGCTATTTCTTCCCCCATACGAACCTCGGGCGGATCTACCTGGCGCGAGGGGAGTACCTGAGGGCGCGCGCGGCCTTCGAGCGGGCGCTGGAGATCGAGCCGCAGTATGAGGTCGCGCGGCTCTACCTCGCCATGCTGCGGCAGTTCCTGCGCGAGATGTGAGCAAAGGAGGCTGTGAGCACCATGACAGAGGCCACGTCCACGACCAGGCCGGCAGGGCCGACCGGGGGGCCGACCGGGGGCCCGGCCAAGGAGCCGGCCCTCCGGGGAGGTCAATACCGCTGCCGGGCCTGCCACTATGAGGGAACGATGGGGCGCTGGCTCCGGTCCTCCCGGAAGGCCCAGGTGGCTGCCGTGGTGCTGCTCGTCCTGGGCGGAGTGCCGGGGCTGATCTTTCTCTGCTGGGGGGGGGGGNNNGGGTGGGGGAAGCGCGTCTGCCCCCGGTGCGGGTCCATCAGGAACTTCCGGCTCGTGCGCAAGTACATCCTGTGAGTGCGCGTATGGGCGAGCCCGAGCCAGTGGAGGTGCTCTGGTACGCGGGCGGGCAGGCGGACGAGGTCCCCCGGGCCCTTGTGCTGGACGGGCGCCGGGTGGCGGTCGCGGAGGTGGTGGCCAGATGGCTGGCCGAGATCGATGCCCCCGGGGGATCCCGGCAGCGAGGCTTTCGGGTTCGCCTCGAGGACGGCCGGGTGATGACGATCGTCCGGGCGGAAGGAGCCGGGGTGTGGCGTCGGCTGAGCTAGGCGGCCTGCGGATCATCTACTCCGCGGGGTACTTCGCGGACCTCGGGGGGCACGTCTTCCCCATTCAGAAGTATCGCCTGGTCCACGAGCGCCTGCTGCGGGAGGGGGTCATCGCGCCCGCGGCGGTGCTCGAGCCCCAGCCGGCCCCGCTCGAGGACCTGCTGCTCGTGCACACGCCGGCCTACGTCCAGGATCTCCTCACGCAGACCCGTTCTCCCCGGACGATGTTCTCCGAGATGCCCCTGACGCTCCCGATCGTGGAGGCCTTCCGCCTGGCCACGGGGGGGACCATCTTGGCAGCCGAACAGGCCCTGGAACGGCAGGCCGCGGTGAACCTCGGTGGTGGCCTTCACCATGCCTTCCCGGATCATGCCGAGGGGTTCTGCTACTTCAACGACGTCGCCATCGCGATCCGGCGCCTGGAGCGCGCAGGCCGGATCAGGAGGAGCCTCGTCGTGGATTGCGACCTGCACCAGGGGAACGGGACCGCCTTCATCTTCCGGAACGACCCGGCGGTGTTCACCTTCTCCATCCACCAGGAGAACCTCTACCCGGTCAAGCAGACCGGTGACCTGGACATCGGCCTGGACGACTTCGCCGGGGACGAGGAGTACCTGGACGCGCTGCGGCGCACCCTGCCCGGAGTCTTCCGGGACTTCCGCCCGGACCTGGTGTTCTACGTGGCGGGGGCCGACCCCTATGGAGGTGACCAGCTGGGCACCCTCCAGATCTCCCTCCCCGGCCTCTGCGCCCGTGATGAATTCGTCCTCGAGCTCTGCCGGAAGCACCAGGCGCCGGTGGCTGTGGTCCTGGCTGGGGGGTACGCGGAGAAGACCGAGGACACCATCACCATCCACGTGAATACCTGCCGCGTCGCAGCGGCGCTCTTCACCTAGGCGCCACGGCTGCGCATGTCCGGCGCCCTGCTCGCGGTCCTCGCCGGCTCGGTCGTGGCCGCCCTGATCAAGGGGACGCTGGGCCTGGGCTTCCCCATCATCGCCACGCCGGTCGCGGCGCACGTGCTGGGCGTGCGCGAGGCGGTCGTGGTGCTCCTGCTCCCCAACATGCTCATGGACGGGGTGCTGATCTTCCGCGACGGGGTCCCCGTGGCCCTGATCCGGCGCCTGGCCGTGCTGCTGGGATCGCTCGCCCTGGGGATCGTGCTGGGATCCACGCTGCTCGCGGTGTTGAGCCCGCGGGCCCTGTCCCTGATCCTGGGCCTGCTGCTCCTCTTCTACGTCGTGGCCTCGGTGGTCGAGCTGCCGCTCCCCCGCGACCTGGACCGCCCCCCGATCCTCGCCGTGACCGGGTTCTGCTCGGGGGTGAGCGGCGGGGTGGCGAACACCACCGGTCCGGTGATCGCCGTGTACCTGCAGGTCCTGCTCGCTGACAAGCGGGAGTTCGTCACAGCCTTCGGGCTGGCCTCCTTCCTGGGCAAGGTGGTCCAGATGCTCTCGGCCTACGGCTGGCACCTGTACACCCCGGCCAACCTGGGCTTCTCGGCCCTCCTCGTCGTGCCCATCATGGTGGCGTTCTGGTTCGGCCTGCGGATCCAGGACCGGATCAACCAGGCGCTCTTTGCCCGGCTGGTCCACGTGCTGCTGCTCGTCTCGGGCGTGAGCCTGATCTACCGCGCCGTCGCGTAGCTCTGAGTGAAGCCCGGCCGCGCGGGGCAGGGGGTCCTGCTCAGGCGGAGGCCCGCCGGGGTCGGCGCCGGGGCGCGGGAGGCGGTGTAGGTCGGACGGCGGGTCAGGCCGCGCGCAGCAGGCGCATGCCGTACAGGGTCACGAGGAGCGAGGTCCCCATGTCGCCGGCCACCGCCAGCCAGAGCGTGAGCCAGCCAGGGACGATCAGGGCCAGGACGACCGCCTTGGCGACCAGGGCGAAGACGATGTTCGCGCGGATGGTCCGCAGGGTCTGCTGGCCGAGGGCGATCAGGAAGGGGAGCTGGAGCAGGTCGTCAGACATCAGCGCGACGTCGGCGCTCTCGAGGGCCACGTCCGTCCCGGCCGCGCCCATGGCCACGCCCAGGGAGGCCGCGGCAAGGGCCGGCGCGTCGTTGATCCCGTCCCCCACCATGGCGACCGTGCCGCGGGCCTTCAGGTTCCGCACCGCGGCCACCTTCTCCTCGGGCAGCAGGCCAGCCTGCCAGGTGTCCACCCCCAGCCCCTCCGCGATCCGCTGGGCCACACCCGGCTGGTCCCCGGTCAGCATGACGACCTCAGCGATGCCGAGGGCCCGGAGCCGCGCGATGGCCTCACGGGCCCGGTGCCGGGGCGTATCGGCGACGGCCACCAGCCCGAGGATCCGCTGCGGGGTGCTCACGAGCACGGCGGTCTTCCCCTCGCGCGCAAGCGTCTCCAGGGCCGGCACCGCCTCCGTCCGGAGACCCCGCATCTCGAGAAACCGTGGGCTGCCGATCAGGAAGTGCTCGCCGTCCAGGTCGCCCTCCACCCCGCCCCCCGCCGTGACCTGGAACCCCGCCACCTCGGGCACCTCCAGCCGCCGCCGTCGTGCCTCGGCCAGGATCGCCGTGGCCACCGGATGCTCGGATCCCCGCTCGAGCCCGG
>JACPFL010000204.1 GCA_016183025.1 Deltaproteobacteria bacterium
CCAGGAGCTCGGGCGCCAGCCCGCGGTCTGCCGCCACCCGGTCGAGATCCACCGCCCCGGACACCACCCCTCGCAAGAGCTGGCCCGTGTCTGGCTCGCCGTGGCGGTAGGCGGCGCTCAGGACCGCAGCCACCTCCTCGCCTTCCTGTCCGCGCTCCCGAAACAGCGCCACCAGCCGGTGGAAGAGCGACCCGGCGGCCTCCGGGTCGACGACGAACTCGGTGGGCGTGGCCAGGGGCGAGCCGGTCTGGTTGCGCCCCGCCCGTGAGCCCGTGCCCAGGCGCGCCAGCTCCGGGCGTGCGGGGAAGGCGTACTGGGCAGCCAGCACCCGTTCCGCAAAGTCCACCAGCTCCAGCACCGCCGGGGTCCGCCGACGGAGCTTGCCCAGGTATTCCGTGACCTCTTCCCACGGGTACTCAGCCAGCACGTCCCCCCCTGTCGAAGACAACACGGGGGGTCCCGCAGCTCGCGCCACAGGCACCCCCCGGGTGGTCGCGTGAGACCGGCCTAGGCCTGGCCGGCTGAGGTGATCACGAGCTTCAGCAGGAACCCTCCGAGCAGGATCAGCAACGTCGCCAGGACGAGGGAGCCCCGGGTCTGGCCAGCGTACCCCTTGAGGAACCCCGCCCGGAACTCCAGGACCAGCGGGATCACGAGCCCCAGGATCACCGCCCCGACCCAGAAGGTGGGGGCGTACGCGCCCGCCAGCAGCATGCGCAGCGCCCGCGCGGTGATCGGCGGCCCCCCGGCCACGACCAGCAACGTCACGATCAGCGCCACGGCCTGCAGGATCAGCGCCCACGTGTAGGCCCGCCGGAGCCGTCCCAGGCTCCGGTCGGCCTCCGCCCCCTGGCCGCTCAGCACCAGGGCCACGGTGGCCATCCCCGTAGCGCCTCCGATCGCCAGGAAGAGCGCCCCCATCGTGCGCGCGTCGGTCCAGAGCGGCTGGGCCGACGTCGCCAGGAGCTGCCCCGGGTAGGCGGCGAGGAAGAACGCGAACAGGCTCCCCACGGCCCCGATGCCGGTGCGCAGCGCCCGCCGCTGCACGCCCCCGGCGGCCGCCGGGGTCCGCCTCTCCATGTAGGTCAGGAAGGCGGCCAGCACGACCAAGAGGCCGTAGCCCAGCAGCGCCCAGGAGCCCATGCTCATGGGGGAGTACGGCTTGAAGACCCACAGCATGTGCCAGAAGCGCTGGGGGAGCCCGAGGTCGAGGGCCAGCAGGATGGGGCACGGGATCAGGGCCAGCAGGGCCACGTATGTCCCGACCTTGACGACCCGCTGGTCCTCCTCCCGGCCAAACAGGTCGGCCGCCCCGGCGGCGATGAAGGCGCCGGCAGAGAGGCCAGCCAGGAAGAAGTACAGCTCGATCCACAGCGGCCAGTGCGGGCTCTGCAGCAGCGGCATCGTCGTCCCTCCCTACTGGCCGTTCCGCCGCTGCCGGAAGGCGACGATGGCGCCGAGGCCCACCAGCGCGGAGGAGAGCACGCTCCAGGCCGCGTCCTTGAAGACGTTGCGCTGGGGCAGCTTGGGCTCCTTGGGAAGCCCGTAGACCTCCGGCTCCTCCTCGATGAGGAAGAAGGCGTTCAGCCCACCCAGCATGGCGTCATCGGCGCCGTACAGACGGGCCTTCTTCCGCCCCTGGGCCTGCAGGTCGGCCAGGCGCTTCTTCGCCTTGGCCACCAGCTCGTCGCGGAACCCGAACTGGATGGACTGGGTGGGGCACGCCTTGGCGCAGGCCGGGCCCATGCCGTTGGCCGTGCGGTCCTCGCAGAAGCTGCACTTGTTGACCCGGCCGGTCCCCTTGTTGAAGCTGATGACCCCGAACGGACAGGCCGACACGCAGTAGCGGCACCCGTTGCAGGTGTCCTGGTTGATGTTGACCGTCCCGAACTCGGTCCGGTAGATGGCCCCGGTCGGGCAGGCCTCCAGGCACCCCGCCTGCACGCAGTGCTTGCAGACGTCGCTCATGAGGTGCCACTTGGGCTCCCCCTGCTCGGTCTTCTGCTCGATGAAGCGCACCAGGCGCCAGGTCTTGTCCGTGAAGTGCTCGTGGTTCTGGTAGCTCCCCGTCCACTCCGGCTCTTCGGCAGAGAGCTGGTTCCACTGCTTGCAGGCCACCTGGCACGCCCGGCACCCGATGCAGAGCGTGATGTCCGTGAACATCGCGACGGTGCGGGCCATCTCAGCTCACCCCCTTCCGGACATCGCACAGGAGCGCCTTGCTCTCCTGGATGAAGGTGGTCGGGTCGCCCAGGCTCGCCACCAGGTCATTGGTGACGTCCCCCTTCGAGGACTTCATGACCCCCTGGTAGCCCCAGTGCCAGGGGATGCCGACCTGGTGGACCTTCTTGCCGTTGATGACGAACGACTGGATCCGCTCCGTCACCAGGGCCCGGAGCTGGATCTTGCCCCGCGGTGTGAGCACCGTGATCATGTCGCCGTTCTTGATCCCCTTCTCCTTCGCCAGCTCCGACCCGATCTCGGCGAAGTGCCCGAAGAAGAGCTCCGAGAGCCAGGGGATGTGGCGCGACATCCCGGCCGCGTGGTGCTCGGTGAGCCGGTAGGTGGTGAGCACGTAGGGGTACTGCTCCGGCTTGCCCAGCCGGTTCAGCTCCCCGAGGTCGAACACCTTCGCCACCGGGTTGTTCTGGACCTTGGAGAGCAGGTTCGACGTCGGGGCCTCGAAGGGCTCGTAGTGCTCCGGGAACGTGCCGTCCAGCACCAGCCCGAACAGCGCCCCCTTGCCGTCGGCCCGCATGATGAAGGCGTTGTCTCCCCCCTTCTCGGTGGGGGCGAGGTCCGCCTTGAAGTCAGGCACGTCCAGCCCCACCCATTTCCCCCGCTTGCCATCGGGCAGCGGGGCGTTGGGGTCCCACCAGATGACCTTGGTCTTCTCGCTCCAGGGCCGGCCCCGGGCATCGCAGGAGGCCCGGTTGTACAGGATCCGCCGGTTGGCCGGCCAGGCGAACCCCCACTCGTGCGCCAGGTAGTCGCCGGGCTTGGGCGGGTTCCGCCGCGCCGCGAGGTTCTTCCCCTCCTCCGGGTAGACGCCCGAGTAGATCCAGTTGCCGCACGCCGTCGAGCCATCGTCCATCAGCTCGCCGAACCCCCGGACCGGCTGCCCCTTCTTGTAGGCGACCTTGCCGTCCTTGAGGATCTCCCGGGTGGCGTACCCGTTGATCTCCTTCAGCACCAGTTCCATCTTCGGCTCGAGCTTCCGGTCCTTCGGGTCGTGCTGGTAGTGCCAGACCAGGTCCAGGATGGGCCGGTCCTTCTTGGCCTGGGAGCCGGCGTACAGCTTCTTCACCCGGAGCCCCAGGTCGTAGATGAAGGCGGCGTCCGACCGGGCATCGCCGGGCGGCTCCACGGCCCGCTCGTGCCACTGGAGCAGGCGCATGGTGTTGGTGAGGCTCCCGTCCTTCTCCGCGGCCGGGGCCGCGGGGATCAGGAAGACCTCGACCTTCTCCTGCTTGGGGTCCTTCACCTCCGGGGCCTTCCAGATGGCGGCCGTGTCCGTCTCGAACAGGTCCACCACCACCAGCCAGTCCAGCTTCCGCATGGCCATGCGGGCCATCTTCGCGTTGGGGGAGTCCACGGCGGGGTTCTGCCCCATGAGCACGAACCCCCGGACCTTCCGGTTGAGCATGGCCACCAGCATGTGCTGGTGCGAGTAGTCATCCGCCGTCGCCCGCTTGGGCAGGTAGTGGTAGGCGAACTCGTTCTCCTTGGTGGCGGCCTCCCCGTACCACGCCTTGAGCTGGCTCACCATGAACTTGGGCATGTTGATCCAGTAGCCGGACTTGGGCGTCTCCTTCTCCAGGAAGTCCTTGAACGTGGGGTGCCTGTCCCGCAGCGGCATGGCCGGATAGCCGGGGAGCATGTGGTAGAGCGTGCCCATGTCCGTGGCGCCCTGGACGTTGGAGTGGCCGCGCAGCGCCACCACCCCGCCCCCCCGGATCCCGATGTTCCCCAGCAGGAGCTGGAGCATGCACAGGGCCCGGATCTGCTGCACGCCGTTGGTGGACTGGTTGAGCTGCAGGGCGTAGGAGATGGTCCCGGCCTTGTCCGGCGCCCCGGTGGAGCAGTACAGCTCGGCCACCTGGAGGAACTTCGCCTTCGGGAGCCCGCAGACCTTCTCGACCATCTCCGGGGTGTAGCGGGCGTAGTGGCGCTTCAGGAGCTGGAAGACGCTCTGGGGGTGCTGAAGCGTCGGGTCCCGCTTCGGGTTCCCCTGGGCGTCGAGCTGGTACTTCCAGGAGGCCTGGTCGTACTTCCGGGTCTTCGCGTCATACCCCGAGAACAGCCCATCCAGGTCCGCCGGGCCCTTGAAGGCCGGGTCGATCAGGAACGAGGCGTTGGTGTGCAGGACGACGTAGTCCCGGTGGATCTTGTCCTGCGTGATGGCGTAGTTGATCAGCCCGCCGAAGAAGACGGTGTTGGTCCCCGAGCGAATGGGCGCCCAGATGTCGGCCGTGGCCGAGGTCCGGGTGAAGCGCGGGTCCACGTGGATGATCTTGGTCCCCCGCTCCTTGGCCTTCATCACCCACTTGTAGGAGACCGGGTGGCACTCGGCCCAGTTGGAGGTGGGCATGATCACGTCCGCGTACTGGACGTCGATGAGGTTGGTGGTCATGGCCCCGCGGCCGTAGCTGACGCCCAGGGCCGGGACCGTGGCCGAGTGGCAGACGCGGGCCGAGTTCTCCAGGTAGGCGATCCCCAGCGTGCGCCCGAGCTTGGCGACTCCTCGTTGTCCAGCACCGAGGAGCCCATCCACGCCAGCCCGTCGGAGCGGTTCACCGTGACCCCCTTCTCCTGCTCGACGAACGACTCGTCCCGGGTCTTCTTCACCCGCTGGGCGATCTGGTCCATCATCCAGTCCAGCGGCTTCTCCTCCCACTTGTCGCTCCCGGGCGCGCGGTACAGGCCCTTGGTGGTCCGGTGCTGGCTGAGCGAGACCTGGTAGGTCGAGGAGCCCTTGGGGCAGAGCGCCCCCTCGGTATGGGGGGTGCCCGGGTCGCCCTCGATGTCGATGATCTTGCCGTTCTGGACGTAGATGAGCTGGGCGCACCCCACCGCGCAGTAGGGGCAGACCCCCGGGAACGCCTTGGCGGTCTTGATCTTGAGGGTGAGGGCGTGCGCCTGGATCGGGCGCAGGTCAAACCCGAGGGGCGCGAGGCCACCAAGGGCGGCCCCCGCCGCAGCGGCACCCGTCCCCTTCAGGAATTGGCGTCTGGACAGCTCCATCGCTCCCCTCCTGCCCGGCCCGGCGCAGCCCCCCGGCTGCCGGGCCCGCGGACGGCTTACAGCTCCGGGCTCCCCCACTCCGTCCAGAAGCGCCGGAGCACGGTGATGCGCCGGACCCCCTGCTCTGGCCCGCCGGGCGCCGCTTCGACCTTTACGACATCGCCCGGGTGCAGCGCCTGGAGGTCCAGGGGCTCCCCCTCCTCCCCGAGCACCTCCACCTGCGGGTGACAGCGGAGTGACCGGCAGGCGCCATCGGCCTCCTGGAGCTGCAGGGTGCCGGCCTCACTCCCCACCTCGACGACGGTGGCCCGCGAGCGCAGCAGCTCCGCGGTCAACCCGTCCGGTTCCGGGAACTCAAACGCCTCGTCCACCTCGATCATGGCCCCCTCCGTTGTGGTCGCTTCTTGATGTTCCACCCCGTACGTCACAGGCTCTCATTTGTCAAGGGCTTTCCGGGGCTCCCTCGGGCCCGCAGGAACCGGCAGGCGAGGATCGTCCCCTCGAAGGGAACACGCCCCCCTACTCCCCAGGTGCTTGGCCGCGGCCCGACCGGGCTGCTCTGGGCCGGGCCATGTGGCTCGGCGCCGGTCCGGTACGGGGAACTGCTTGCCCGCCGGCTACTTGGAGCCTAAAATGGAGCATGCATTGTCTCTCCGACCCATGATTCAGGCTGCCCTCCCGTTTCCGCGGCTCCGGCGCCGGACCGGCGTGATGGTAGGCTGTGACGTCGAGCCGATGGGTCCCGTCATCCGGCAGCCCGGTCAGTTCGACGCCTGTGTGGCCCGCGAGAAGGAGGCCCGGGCATAAGCCCGGGGGCACCCGTGGACAGCTTCTGGCTGGAAGCCCTGATCATCTTCCTGCTGATCCTGGCCAATGGCTTCTTTGCCGGCTCGGAGATCGCGATCATCTCCGCCCGCCGGAGCCGGATCCAACAGCTCGCAGAGGAGGGACACGCGCCGGCCCGGGCGGTGAGCCGCCTGCAGGGGGACCCCGACCGGTTCTTCGCCACGGTCCAGATCGGCGTCACCGTGGTTGGCTCGCTGGCCTCGGCCATCGGCGGGGCCGCGGCAGTCCAGGTCCTGGAGCCGCTCCTCCGGGGGGTGGCGGGCCGCGCAGGCAAGCCTCTGGCCATCGGCGTGGTGGTGGTGGCCATCTCGTACTGCACGTTGATCCTGGGGGAGCTGGTCCCCAAAGGGCTCGCGGTCCGCTATGCGGTCCCCTTCGCCCTGCTCGTCGGCCGCCTCATCGAGCGGCTCTCCCGCCTGACCCATCCGGCCATCCGGGTGCTGACCTTGTCCAGCGCTCTCGTGCTCCGGCTCTTTCGCGTGCGCGGGGAGACCCGGCCTTTCTTCACGGAGGAGGAGATCAAGCTCATCATCCGCGAAGGGAAGGAGCGGGGGGTCTTCGACCAGACCGAGCAGGAGCTGATCCACGGGCTCTTCGAGTTCACGGATGCCTCCGTGAAGGAGGTCATGGTCCCGCGGCACCAGATCCGGGCGATCCAGGTCGATACCCCCCAGGACCAGGTCGTCGCCTTCGTCCTGGAGCACGGCCTCTCCCGGTATCCGGTCTACGATAAGGAGATCAACGACATCTGCGGGATCCTCCACCACAAGGACCTGCTGGAGGCCGTGTGCACGGGGCGGCCCTTCGTCCTGCGCGACCACCTGCGCCCGGCCTACTTCGTCCCCGAGCAGGCCAAGGTCTCCACGGTCTTCCGGGAGCTGCAGCAGCGGCGGCTCAACATGGCCGTCGTCGTGGACGAGTTCGGGAGCGTGGAGGGGCTGGTGACCCTCGAGGACCTGATCGAGCAGATTGTGGGGGAGATCCACGACGAGCGGGAGCGGCGAGAGAAGCCCGTGGAGCGGCTCCGCGATGGCTCCCTGCTCGTGGACGCGTCCCTGTCCGTCCGGGACCTGGAGAACAACTACGCGCTCCCCTTCCCGGACTCGGCGAACTACGAGACGCTGGCGGGGTTCCTGCTGGCTCAGCTCCAGTTTCTGCCCATCGGCGGGGAGGTCGTCTATCACGGAGGGTACAAGTTCACGATCCTCAGCATGGAGGGCAAGCGGATCACGCGGGTGAAGGTGGAGCGGGCCGGAGCGTCCGGGAGAGGGTGATGGAGGCGCTCCTCCGGCTGCTGGCCAAGCCCGGCCGCTACCTCGGGACCGAGGTCCACGCGGTCCGCAAGCCCGCCGGCTCCGTGACGCTGCGGGTGGCCCTGGCTGTCCCGGACCTCTACGAGGTCGGGATGGGCGAGGTCGTCCACCTGGGGCTCTACCACCTGCTCAACGCCCGCGTCGACGTCGCGGCCGAGCGGGTCTACCTCCCCGGACCAGACCTCGAAGCCCGGCTGGTGGCCCAGGGAGACCTCCTGCGCAGCCTGGAGACCCGCACCCTGATCCGCGAGTTCGACCTCCTGGCGTTCCAGCTCACCGCCCCCCTGCAGGCCGTCAACGTCCCGGCCATGCTCGCACGAGCCGGGCTGGCTCCCCTGGCCCGCGACCGCCAGGAGGGCCCGTTGGTGCTCGGCCTGCTGGGGGCCACTTTCCCGAACCCCGAGCCGCTGGCTGATCTGTGCGACCTGGTCCTGCTGGGGGAGCCCGAGGCCATCTTCCCCACCCTCTGTGACGGACTCGGCTCGGCCCGAGCCCGGGGGGACAGGCGGGGGGCTCTGCTCGAGGCGGCTACCGCAATGCCGGGTGTGTACCTGCCAGTCCAGGAACGGATGGCCGGCCGGCATCCGATTGCGGATCCGGCTTGGCTGGGCGCGCGCGCGATCGCGAACCTGGAGCAGGCCGTTGTCCCGACACAACCCCTGCTCCCGCACATCAAGCTCCTGCGGGATGCCTTGCCGGTCGAGCTAGCCCGGGGGTGTGGAGGCCCCTGCCTCCTCTGCCCGGGCGGCCTGACCAGTTCCGTACGCGAGCGGAGTCCCGAGACCCTGCTGGCCATCCTGGACGCTCAGGTCGCAGCCACCGGGTGGGAAGCGGTGGGTCTGCTCGCGGGGTGCGGAGGGTACACCCAGTGGGCAGGGCTGCTCCCTGAGCTTTGCGCCTGGGCGGAAGGCGCAAAGGTGACGCTCAGTTTGCCGCCACTCCGTCCGGGGAGCCTGGACCCCAACCTGCTGCAGGGGCTGAGTCGGCTCCCGCGCGGCCGCCTCACCATAGCCCTTGACGCGGCCAGCAGCGGGCTGCGCGCCCGGCTAGGCCGGCCGGTTGACGAGCGCTGGCTCACCGAGGCCGCGCGGGCCGCGACGCAGGCCGGCTGGCGCACGCTGGCCCTGGCCGTCCGTCTGGGGCTCCCGGGGGAGCGCCGCGAGGACCTGGAGGAGTTGCTGGGACTCGCCGTCCGTGTGCGGGAGGGCGCCAGAGGAGAGGCGCCGCCCCACGTGACCGTGACTGGCACCCTGTTTCAGCCGCTCCCGATGACGCCCCTGCAGTGGGAAGGGCTTCCGCCCGCGGACGAGCTGTCCCGGACACTGGGCGGGCTGCGCAAGGCCCTGAAGCGGCGCGGGATCGGGCTCACCACGGGGGTCCTGGAGCAGGCGTATCTGGAAGCGGGGCTCCGACGCGGCGACCGCCGCCTTACCCGGGGCTTGATCGAGCTGGCCCGGGCGGGGGTCCGGCATGACGGCCTCTCGGCACCCGCATCGCTGGCCCTGTGGCGAGAGGCCGTTCGAGCGCAGGGGGTGGACCTGGAGGCCCTGGCGTCCGAGGGCCTGGACCCGAAGGCCCCTCTGCCCTGGGCTCACCTGGACGGGGAAGTCCCACTCGCGGCCCTGCAGGAGGCCCATGGCTGCTACCTGGCCGGGGAGCCGCCGAGCGAGGAAGCTCCGAAGCCTGGAGGCGCCGGGGCCGGCCAGGAGCCCAGGCGACCGGAGATCACGGCAGGGCTCGCGCCGCCGGCGCGCAGGGCACCCCTGCCCGGACGCCCGGGGGTCGAACGGCAGGCTCCCCGCGCCTGGGTCAAGCCTCGACCGCCCGCGCCCTGCCGCATCCGTTCGGGGTTCAGCAAGCTGGGGGCCGGGCAGTACCTCGGCCACCTCGACCTCATGGGGGCGCTGGCGCGCGCGGCGCGCCGGGCGGGGCTCCCGCTCAGTTACTCGCAGGCCCTGCACCCGCTGCCCAGGCTCACGCTCTCGACCGCCATCCCCGTGGGCGTCGAGAGCCTCTCGGAGTTCGTCGAGTGGGAGTTCGACCGGTACGTCGACCCGGACCTGCTCACGGCCCGGCTGAACGAGGTGCTCCCGGAGGGGATCCGGATCCAGCACTCCCGGATCCTGCCGCTCCGCGTGGAGCCCCTGCCGGCCCGCGTCCGGGGGGGGCGCTACGTCGTCCGCCTGGGCGACCTGCGTCCGGTACCGGCCCGGGAAAGGGCGGAAGCCGCCGTGGCGGCCTTCCGCGCCGCGAAGGAGTTCCCCATCGAGGTCACGCGCAAGGACAGGGTCCGAAAGGTCGATCTCCGGCCGCTGATCCGCTCCATGACGCTGCATGAGGACCTCGCCCTGGAGTTCACACTGGAGCCTCCCCCCGAGGGCGGCGCGAAGCCGGCCGAGGTCGTGGAGGCCCTGCTGGGGCTCAAGGAGGATGAGGTCCGGTCCCTGCGGATCCTCAAGACGGAGACCCTGCTCCACTGAGCGCGGACCGGGAGCCGCATGATGGCCAACCAGCTCATCATCAACACCACCGCCCACGAAACCCGCGTCGCCCTGCTCGAGGGCGGACTGCTCACCGAGCTCTACATCGAGCGGGCGCGCGACCAGGGGATCGTGGGGAACATCTACAAGGGTCGGGTCACCCGTGTCCTGCCGGGGATGCAGGCATCCTTCGTGGACATCGGGATGGAGAAGGCCGCCTTCCTGTACGTCACCGACGTCTACGACGACTTCGAGGAGTTCGAGCTGAGCGGCGGAGAGCGGCCGGAGCCGGCCCCGGTGGACGAGGAGGAGGTGGAGGCCGAGGGACGCCCCCGGGGGGGACGCTCCCCGATCCAGGACCTGCTCCGGGAGGGGCAGGAGATCCTGGTCCAGGTGGCCAAAGAGCCCCTGGGGAGCAAGGGGGCCCGCATCACCTCCCACATCACCCTGCCGGGCCGCCACCTCGTGTTCCTGCCCACCTTCGAGCACGTCGGCGTGTCGCGGCGGATCAAGAACGACCGGGAGCGCCGCCGCCTGCGGGACGTCGTGATGCGGCTCAGGCCTCCGGGGTCCGGGTGCATCATCCGGACGGCCAGCGAGGGACGGGACGAGGAGGAGCTCCGGGCCGACATGGAGTTCCTCGTCCGGCTCTGGAACAGTGTCCAGCGGAAGAAGGACGCCGCGCCCGCCCCGTCCCTGGTCTACCAGGAGCTGGACATCTCGCTCCGGGCCATCCGCGACCTGGTCTCGGAGGAGATGGACAAGGTCGTCGTCGACTCCAAGGAGGAGTACGAGCGGATCCTGGAGTTCATGGACGGCTTCCTGCCCCGGCTCAAGGGGATCGTGCAGCACTACGACCGCGAGGAGCCCATCTTCGACGCCTACGGGGTCGAGGTGGAGATCAACCGAGCCCTGAACCGACGGGTGTGGCTCAAGTCCGGCGGCTACATCGTCATCGACGTGCGGGAGGCCCTGACCTCCATCGACGTCAACACCGGCCGGTACGTGGGGCGGCGGAACCTGGAGGACACCATCCTCAAGACGAATCTCGAGGCGGTGAAGGAGATCGCCTACCAGCTCCGCCTGCGCAACCTCGGCGGGATCATCATCATCGACTTCATCGATATGGAGCGGGAGGGGAACCGCGAGAAGGTGTACAACGCCCTGGTCGAGGCCCTCAAGACGGACAAGGCGCGGACCAACAGCCTGCGGATCTCGGAGCTGGGGCTGGTCGAGATGACCCGGCAGCGCACCCGGGAGAACCTGAGCCAGGTGCTCTGCGAGCCCTGCTTCTATTGCGAGGGGAAGGGGCTGCTCCGCTCCAGGGCGACCATCTGCTACGACATCTTCCGGGAGATCCGACGGGAGGCGCCCGACCTCAAGGGCAAGAAGATCATGGTCACCTGCCACCCCGACATCGCCGACCTGCTCTATGACGAGGAGCGGGCCGGCGTCGAGGCGCTGGAGAAGCGCCTGGAGAAGGGGATCGTCGTCCGCGCCAAGAGCACCTTCCACCTGGAACAGTACGAGGTCGCGAACGCGAACTGAGGGGGGCTCAGCCCCGGGCGCCGGCCCCCCGGGGGGCCTTGGCCTCGATGAAGATCTTCAGCGACTGCCCGGGCCTGAGGCTCCGGCTGCTCCGCAGGTTGTTCCACCGCTTGATGGCCCGCACCTGCACCTGGTAGGCCTGCGCCAGGGCGGCCAGCGTATCGCCGGGCTTGACCACGTGGATCACAGCCCGGCGGGTGGGGGCCGGCAGCGCGGGCCGGCCGGCCGACAGGGGCGTGGCGCGCAGGGCGGCCCTGCTCCGGGCCTCTTCCCCATCCACGGGCCGCCGGACCAGGGGCCGCAGGGCCGGACGGGCGGGTCGCCTCCCGATGAGCCGCCGGGACGCCGCCTCCTCGCGGGCCACGCCGGACTCCGGCCGGAAGTGTTGCGCGAAGCGCTCCTGCGCTCCCCGCGGGATCCGGACCGGGTAGTCCTTCACGTCGGGCGGCGTCACCCCCCTGAGCAGGGCCGGGTTCAGCCGGCGCAGCTCCTCCGGCGACACCCCTGCCGCCACCGCCACCGCCTTGAGGGGCGTCCGCGCCGGGACCTGCACGAGGTCGTAGGCGAGCGGGTCCAGGGCCCCGACGTCGCCGAACCCGTACTTGTCCGGCTCCTTGGCCATCAGCGTCGCGGCGATGTACTTGGGGACGTAGTCCTTGGTCTCCCGCTTCAGGTAGGACTTGGTGGCCATCTGCCAGAAATCCTCGGTCTGGTGCTTCTCGATGGCCCGCTCGATCTTCTTCTCCCCGGCGTTATACGCCGCGGCTGCCAGGGACCAGGAGTTGAACATCTCGTACAGGTCGCGCAGGTAGCGGGCGGCGGCGACCGTCGAGCGCTCGGGGTCGCGCCGCTCATCCACCCACCGGTCCACGCGGAGGCCGTAGCGCTTCGCCGTGCCCTGGATGAACTGCCAGGGGCCGACCGCGCGGGCCGGGGAGCGGGCGTGGTGGGAGAACCCGCTCTCGATCAACGCCAAGTAGACCATGTCCTCTGGAACCTCGTGCCGCCGGAAGACCTCCCGCATCATGTCGAGGTACCGATGGGAGCGCTCCAGGGCCCGGGCGAAGAACCGCTCCTTCAGTCTCTGGAAGTAGCGGATGAAGTGCTCCACCCGCGTGTTAACGATCATGGGGATCCCGAACAGGCCGCCCCGCCCCTCCTCCGGCGCGCTGACCTGGGCAGTGGTCGGAGCGGGGTTCTGCGCGGGTGCCGGGGCCTGGACGCCCTCCGGATCGGGCTCGGGCACTCGGGCCGGGTCAGGGCTGCCGGGCTGGTGGGCAGGATCTTCCTCCGCCCTCCCCTCGGCCGGCCGACCTTCCGGCGAGCGTCCCTCCGGCGCCCGAGCTTCTGCCGCCGCGCCGGGGCGCGCGGAGGCGATCACGGGCGCATGGGCGCCGCCCCCGGACGGGAGCTGGGTCTTCTCCTCGGCTCGGCCCGAGACCGCGACGACGAGCCCGAGCAGGAGCGCTGCCAGCGCTGCTGCGCCCCGCAGAGGCCTCGCCTTCCGTGGCTGGTCCTGCTTCATCCTGATCCTTAAGCCCGGGGGCAGGGAAAACGTCTGACGGCTAGCAAACAACGTTTCGGTGAAGGCTACCCGAAGCACGTTTCCCTGTCAACCCGAAAGACGAGCCCCACAAGGGCAAATCCCGTGCCGGGGTCAGGCCAGCCCCTCGTACCACCCCTGCCCGCGCCCGTCGAAGACCAGGTAGCGACGAGATTCCTTCCAGGCAGGGAGGATATAGATGGCTCGCTCCTGATCATCCTCCCGGAGCACCAGCCGCCGCTCCTGGTGGAAGTGCCCAAAGACGACCGCGTCGTATCGATTTTTGAACACCGACCGGCAAAAACGAAGGCACTCCGCTTCGGGAAACCGCATCTTGTGATTGAGGTTCCTCCCCCGCATCCACGCCTCCAGGCCGTAGGCCAGCCGCCGGCCCACCGCTCCCGGGAGGAGCGTCATGAGCAGGCGCCCCGCAGAGGTCTTGGAGAACCGGCGCCAGAGCAGGTACTGCCGGTCGAGGGAATTGACGAGGTCCCCGTGGGCCAGGAAGAGGCGCCGGCCCCCGATCTCCTCCTCGAGGTGCTCGGATCCCACCTGGGCGAACGGGCGGTCCTGGAAGCGGGCGAGAAAGAAGTCCCGGTTCCCCTCCGCGTACTTCACCACCGTGCCGGCGGCGCGCACCTCGTGCAGCTTGTCGAGCACCCGGCGGTGGTAGGGGGCCAGGAGCTTCGGGATCCCCAGCCAGACATCGAACAGGTCGCCGAGGATGCAGAGGGTGCGTCCGGGCCCCTTCACCTGATCGAGGAAGCGCAGGAAGTCCGCCAGCCCCACCTCGCTTCGGTCGATATGGCCATCTCCCACGACGTAGAGCCGGTCCATCTCAGTAGGTCACCCTCTGCAGGAAGAGCCCCTGCGGCGGGGCCGTTGGGCCGGCGCGCCGGCGGTCCCGGCTCTCGAGCACGGCCCGAAATCCGGCCGGGTCGAGCCGCCCCCACCCCACCTCCACCACCGTCCCCACGATGATCCGCGCCATGTGCTGCAGGAAGGCGTCGGCCTCCACGTCCACGAGCACGCGCTCCTCATCGGCCACGGCCTGGGCCGCGACCATCCGGCGCACCGGCGTGGCGGCCTCGCAGGCGGCGGCCCGGAAGGCGGAGAAGTCGTGCTCGCCGAGGAGACACCGCAACGCCTCACCCATGACCCTCACATCCAGCTTCCCCCGGAGCCACCACGCGAAGTGCCGCAGGTGGGGCGCCGGCGAGGGACGGTTGAGGATCACGTACCGGTAGCGCTTGCTCCGGGCCGAGCGCCGCGCGTCGAATGCCAGGGAGACCTCCTCGGCCTGCGTGACGGCGATGTCGGCGGG
This sequence comes from Deltaproteobacteria bacterium, assembly GCA_016183025.1. Classification (GTDB taxonomy): domain Bacteria; phylum Desulfobacterota; class JACPFL01; order JACPFL01; family JACPFL01; genus JACPFL01. Next base: position 14,299 of record JACPFL010000204.1, read on the forward strand.
CAGGTGGCTGTTCAGGGCCCGGCGAAAGACATCCGGCTCCCAGGGCCGCGCCGTGACGAAGCTGGCGACCTGGTGGAGGGCATGGACGCCCGCGTCGGTCCGGCTCGCCCCGGTGAGGACCGCCTCCTCGTCCGTGAGCCGGCGAAGCGCGGCCTGCACGGTCCCCTGCACCGTGGGCAGGTCCGGCTGCACCTGCCAGCCGTGGTAGGCTGTCCCGTCGTACTCGAGCACCAGCTTGATCTTCCGCATACGCGCTTCCGTGTGCGGCCTTGTTGCCCGAATGGCTTTGCCGTTCCCGTGCCCTTGCCGCCCTTAAGATCAACATTGTATAAGCAGGGCACCGTGGGCTCAAGGGGGACGTGGTCGGACGGGCGTCGGGCCGAGCGGATCGTGTTGATCGGCGCCGGCGTGGCCGGGACCGCGCTGGCCACGGCGCTCCGCAGGGCCGGGCTGCGCGTGGTGGCCGTGGCGAGCCGCCGTCTGGCCTCTGCCCGACGGGCGGCGCGCCTGATCGGAGGGGCCCCGGCTGTCTGCCGCACCCCGGAGCAGGCCGCGCGCGCCGGCACGCTGATCCTGCTCGGCACGCCGGACCGGGCCATCGGACCGACGGCCCGCCGCCTCGCCCGCGCCGGCGGCCTGTGCCCCGGGCACCTGGTCGTCCACCTGAGCGGTGCCCTCCCCGCGAGCGGGCTCCCGGTCACCCCGGCCACGGCCGCCGCCCTGCACCCGGTGGCCAGCCTGGCGAGCCACGCACGGGCGGTGGCCACACTGGGCAGCGGGCTCTACGCGCTTGAAGGCCCACCCGCGGCCCTGCGGCGCCTCCGCCGCCTGGTCCGCGCCCTCGGCGGCAAGGCCGTCACCGTGCCGGCGGCGCGCAAGGGCCTCTACCACGCAGGGTGCGCCCTCGCCTCCAACGCCGTCGTGGCGGTGCTGGCCGCCGCCCTGCACACGCTGCAGGCCGCCGGTCTCTCTCCGGCCGCGGCGCGGGCCGTCATGCGCGCCCTGGCCGGGAGCACCTGGCGCAACGTGGAGGAGATCGGAATTCCGGCCGCGCTGACCGGGTCCATTGCCCGCGGGGATGTGCCGGTCGTGGCCGGGCACCTCCGGGCGCTGGGTGCCTTGCTGCCAGCCCTCGTGCCCCTCTACCGAGAACTGGGCCGGGTCGCGGTCGAGGTGGGGCGGGCCAAGGGGAGCCTGAAGCGAGATCCGGCGTCCCGCCTGCGGCGCCTGACCGCGCCCGCCGGCAGCCCCGCCACCCGGTCAGTCCCCGGACGGCAGGGTCCAAGGAGGAGCTCGGTCAGCCGACGCCGCGCCGCACCCCGGAAGGCGCGCCGCAGCCGAAGCCGGGCCTAGCAGGTGGCCTGCCCGGCGTGAGGCCGTCGGCCCCGTCGCGTCACGGCATCGCGCTGCCGCCGTCCACGACGAGCGTCTGGCCGGTGATGAAGTCGCTCTCGTCCGACGCCAGGAAGACCATCGCCCCCTGCAGGTCCTGGGGCGTCTGCACCCGCTTGATGCAGCTGGAGCCCGTCGCCTCCTCCCGCATCTTGATGATCTCGGGCGTCGGGTTCTCCTCGCTCAGCGTCGAGCCCGGGGAGATCGCGTTGACGGTGATGTTGTAGTCCCCCACCTCGCGCGCGAGGGTCCGGGTGAAGCCGACCACCGCGGCCTTGGAGGCCACGTAGTGGATGCGGCCGCCGCCCCCGTGATAGATGGTCCCGGAGGCGATGTTGATGATCTTCCCCTTCCCCTGCCGCTTCATCTGCGGGAGGACGGCCCGGCAGCACAGGAAGACCCCCTTCACGTTCACCACCATGACCCGGTCCCACTCCTCGATGGAAAGCTCCTCGATCCCCACCCGCGAGATCGGGATGGTGGCGAAGATGGCCGCGTTGTTCACCAGGACGTCGATCCGGCCGAAGGCCTCCACGGCCCGGCGGGCCATCTCCTTCGTGCTCGCCTCGCTGGCCACGTCGGTGGGGACGGCGATGGCCTCCCCGCCCCCGGACTTGATCTCGTCCGCCACGCGCTGGGCGGCCCGGGCATCCACTTCCGCCACCCCGACCTTCGCCCCCTCGCGGACAAAGGAGAGACAGTACTGCCGCCCGATCCCGTGCCCCCCGCCCGTCACGATCGCCACCTTCCCTTGCAGTCTCATGGCCCTCTTCCCTCCCCCCTCACGGTGCGCCCTGCCCCTCTCACGGTGTGCCCCGCACTCTCTGTTGGCCTGACCCAGGCCGACCCCGCCTCTCTACCACACGCGTCAGGGCCCTTCAACCTCGCACGAGGCCATCGAAGCTATCTCAGCCGCCTGAAGAGAGAGGCGTCCCCACGCCCTCATTCCCGGTAGTCCAGCCCCGCCTCAGCAAACTTTCCCTTGAAGGACGGCCGGGCCATGAACGCGATGAAGGCCCGGGCCGCCTCCGGCGCGGCGCTCCGGGCGGCCAGGCCCGCCGAGTAGATGGTGAGCTTCTGCAGATCGCGCGGCAGCGGGCCCACCAGGGTCACGCCCTTGACGGGCAGGATCTCGCTGATCTGGTGCACGACCAGCTCGGCCTCGCCCTTCGCCACCACCTCGGCCGCGTAGCCGCTCGGCCAGAGCCGGCTCTTGCCTTTCACCGCCTCGGCGATCCCGAGGCGCTGCAGCACGCCGGCGAAGTGGATGCCGCTGGTGGCGCCCCGCGCCGGGTCCATGTAGACCAGGGACTTCGCCGCCAACAGCGTCTGCTTGAGGGCCTCCGGGGTGGAGATGTCGGGCCGCGGCGCGCCCTCGCGCACGCCGACGCCGATCCCTGCCCGCGCGAGGTCCGTCCGGGTGCCGGGGGCCACAGCCCCCTGTCGCGCCAGCTCGTCGATAGCGGCGTCGGTCATGATGAGGACGTCGGCCGGCTCGCCGGCCCGCAGCTTCTCCCGGACGGCCCCCACCGTCCCGAACGTCAGCGTCACCGTGTGGCCCGTCTCCCGCCGGAACGCCTCAGCCAGGTCCGTGACGACCTTCCGCACCGCGCCCGCGCTCAGGACCTTGACCTCGGCGGCCTGAGCCGC
>JACPFL010000203.1 GCA_016183025.1 Deltaproteobacteria bacterium
CATCCCGCGGCTGCGGGACCAGGGTCCGGATGCCTTCGACCCCAGCCTTACCCTGGAGACCTTCCGCGAGCGGCTCCGGCGGCATTACGGGGAGATCAAGGGGATCCTGACGGCGGGCGAGGTGGTCGCCGGGATCGGCAACGCCTACGCGGACGAGCTCCTCTTCGAGGCCGGCATCTATCCGTTCCGCCGCCGGCGGGATCTCAACGAGGAGGAGGTGGCGGCGCTCTTCACGGCCATCCGCGCCGTGCTGCCGGCTGCCCGGGACCTCGTGCGGCAGCGCATGGGCGACCAGATCCACCTGAAGCCCCGCGACTTCCTGAAGGTCCACGGCAAGGGCGGCGAGCCCTGCCCGCGCTGTGGCGAGCGGATCGCCGCGATCACGGCCAACCAGCGGGTGACGAACTTCTGCCGCCGCTGCCAGCCCGGCGTCCTGGTGCAGAAGGGACGCCGCCTGTCCTCACGGGCGCGGACCGCCGACACGTCGGCGGGCGAGCAGGGCCCGCGCCCCGTCCAGGGGGGCCCGCTGAGCTGGGCGGAATGGCAGAGCCTGCGCCCGAGGCGGACCGGACGCCCGCAGCGGGGGCGCGCCGCGCGGGGCCGTGGGGAGAAGCCGGCCTAGAGCGCCGCGCGCCCGAGCTCATCCACCCAGGGGGGAGCCCATGAAAGCGGTCCGGATTCACGAGCAGGGGAAGTACGACGTCTTGAAGTTACGGGCCTGCGCCCTGAACCACCTGGACCTGTGGCTCCGCCAGGGCGCCCCCGGGCGCAAGGTCCCGCTCCCGCACATCCTGGGGAGCGACATCGCCGGCGAGGTCGCCCGGGCCGGCAACCTGGTCACGAAGGTGAAGCCGGGCGACCGCGTGATCGTCCTGCCCGGCGCGAGCTGCGGCGAGTGCCGATTGTGCCTGAGCGGGCAGGACAACCGCTGCCCGAGGTTCCACATCATCGGGTCCGAGGTGGACGGCGGCTACGCCGAGTACGTGAAGGTCCCGGGCGTGAACGTCGCGCCCATGCCCGACGGGCTGAGCTTCGAGGAGGCCGCGGCCTTCCCCCTGGCCACGCTGACAGCCTGGCACATGCTCGTCACCCGGGCTGGGGTGCGCGCCGGCGAGGACGTGCTCGTGCTGGCCGCGGGGAGCGGGATCGGCACGCAGGCGGTGCAGATCGCCAAGCACCACGGGGCCCGGGTGATCGCCGCGGCCGGGAGCGACGAGAAGCTGAAAAAGGCCCGGGAGCTCGGCGCCGACGAGACGATCAACTACACCCGGCAGGACCTGGCCGAGGAGGCCAGGCGGCTGACCGGGGGGCGCGGGGTGGACGTCGTGTTCGAGCACGTAGGGCAGGCGACCTGGGAGAAGAGCGTCCAGAGCCTGGCGACCGGCGGGCGGCTGGTCACCTGCGGCGCCACCACCGGCGCCCAGGTCCAGCTCAACCTCGCCGCCTTCTACGTCCGGCAGCTCACCTTCCTGGGGTCCCGGATGGGGAGCAAGGGCGAGATGCTCCACCTCATCCGACTCCTGGGGGAGCGACGGCTGCGCTCCGTGATCGACCGGGTCATGCCGCTCAAGGAGGCGGCAACGGCGCATGAGCTGCTAGATCAGCGCGCCCAGTTCGGGAAGATCGTCCTGGTGCCCTAAGACCGTTCCCGCGATCCCGTCAAGGCTTAGGGCAGTCTCAGCAGCCTCCTGAGATTCCCGTTGGCGATCTTCTCGGCGGCGGCCGGGGACAACTGTGCGAGGACCGACCGGTAGTACTCCATGACCGGCTCAACTACCCCCAGGCCCTTCGTTCCCAGATCGATCCCGAACAGGAACCGGTCGGGGAACTCCTCGAACAGCGCCCGCCACTCTTCCTTCAGCGTGCCGTCCTCATACGTCAAATTTATCGAGGCCTGATCTACCGGGGGTGGCCTTCGGAAAAACGGATTCCGGGTCGAGATATCCGCATAGAGGTTCGGGTAGGTCCGCATCAACCCCAGGACGTCCCCTGCCTGGGCATCCCCCATGTGGGCCCAGATGAACGTGGTGTTCGGCTTCTGCTGGAGGGCGCGCTCCACCTCCTGCATGAATTCGTGTTCGACATGGATGTTGACCGGGACCCCGTAGCGCGCCGCGAGATCATAGATCTGCAGGGGGATGGGGCCATCCGCGGGGTTCTGGTCACCCCCCGGCGGGGAGAACATAAATTCTCGGTGTCGGAGCGAGAGCTCGCCGATGCCGCGAAACGCTCCCGTACGAAGCGCTTGTTCAAGCGAGGGCACCGTATTTTCGTTCAGCAGCAGTTGCTTCGTGAGCGGGTCCCTCCTCACCTGGACGAACGGAATCACGTAATCGGGAAAGGCCTGCTGAAGCTGGCGGAGGTCCGTCGTCGGCCCGAACAGCGTGACTCCGGACACCCCGGCCTGCCACATCCGGGACAGCATCTCCTCGGCAGACACCCCGTAGATCTCGGGATCGAGGAGGTGCGAGTGCGCGTCGACCAGCGGCCCGGTCCTCGCGGAGAATTCAGTGGGGAAGACCGTGACATTCCCGCCGCCGACCACGCACCCAGGGTGCACCCGAGGTTCGCGCCCCCTGACGAATAGCCGGGCACCGATCCGCGGGGGGCGGTCTCCAGGTGGAACCGGTCCCGGCCAGTCTGCGCGCCATCCTCGATCCAGACGCAGACGAACTCGGTCCCCAGCCCTGGCCTCCCGCCCTGGTTCGGGACGCGCCGGACGCCCAGCCCCTCCAAGTACACCCAGTTGGTGCCCCGCGTGAACCTGAGCAGCGACCCCATGTGGAGGGAGAAGGCGGTCGGCTCATTGTGGATCGGGGCCGAGGCGGCGCCCTCATGGTGGTCGTGGTACGCGAGCTGGAGCTGCAGGGCGGCGTCCCCCTGGAGGAGGCTGAGGGCGAACGAATGGCGGTGGACCTGGAAGCCCCCAGAGGGGGGCAGCTGTATGAACCC
>JACPFL010000008.1 GCA_016183025.1 Deltaproteobacteria bacterium
GGGGACGTGCAGCCCCAGCAGGGCATCCAGGGGGGCCCCCAGGATCCGGTCCATGGTCCGGAAGAGGAAGATCAGGACGAAGGCCGTGATGGCCACCGGGGTGATGACCAGCAGGCCCGTGAGGAACTTGGTTCTGAAGCCGGCCCGGAGATCCACGGTGCGCGTTGTTTGGGAGACGCCGGGCGGGCGATCCTCCCTACACGAACAGCGGGGCGAGCACCAGGGTGATGGTGCTCAGGAGCTTGATGAGGACGTGGAGCGAGGGGCCCGCCGTGTCCTTCAGGGGGTCGCCCACCGTATCGCCGACCACGGCCGCCTTGTGCGTCTCCGACCGTTTCCCGCCGTACATGCCGGTCTCGATGTACTTCTTGGCGTTGTCCCAGGCCCCCCCACCGTTGTTCATGACCGTGGCCAGCAGGACCCCGGCGATCGTCCCGACCATCAGCATCGCGGCCACGGCCTCGGCCTTGAAGATGACCCCCACCACGACCGGGCCGACCAAGGCCAGGAGCCCGGGCAGGACCATCTCCTTGAGGGCCCCCAGGGTCACGATGTCCACGCAGCGGGCGTAGTTGGGCTTGACGTCGAAGGTCAGGATCCCCGGGGTCTCCTTGAACTGCCGCCGCACCTCGTTGATGACGTAGTAGGCCGCCCGGCCCACCGCGCGGATGGCCAGCCCGCTGAACAGGAAGACCAGCATGGCCCCGAGCAGCCCACCGATGAAGACCTCCACCCGGCCGATGTTGCCCACGTGGAAGGGCTTCCCGGTCAGCGCGGCGCCCTCGTCGCGCCGCGCTGCCGATGGCGTACCCCTTGGTGAGGGCCTTGGTCGTGTTCCCCACGGCGTCCAGCCGGTCCGTGATCCGGCGGACGTGATCGGGGGCCCGGGACATCTCGATGATGCCGCCCGCGTTGTCCGTGATCGGCCCGAAGGTGTCCATGGCCAGGACGTAGGCGCAGGTGGACAGCATCCCCATGGTGGCGATGGCCGTGCCGTACAGTCCTCCGATGAGGTTCCCCTGGGCGTCCTGGAGCCCGCTCCAGATCCCGCAGTAGTAGGAGAGGATGATGGCGGCCGAGATGACGACGACCGGCAGCGCCGTGCACTCCAGGGCCACGGCGATGCCGGTGATGACGTTCGTAGCCGGCCCGGTCTGCGAGGCCTCGGCGATGGACTTGACCGGGCGGTACCGGTAGTCGGTGTAGTACTGAGTGATGTAGACGAACAGGATGCTGGTCACGATGCCGATCAGCCCGGCCCAGAAGAACCAGATGTTCCCGAGCATCTGCATGGTCGCCAGGTAGAAGCCGATCACGGCCAGGACGGAGGTGACGTAGTAGCCCCGGTTCAGGGCGGCCATGGGGTCGCCGTCCTCTCGCGTCCGGACGACCATGATCCCGACGATGCTGGAGAGGAGCCCGAAGGCGCGGGCGACCAGCGGGAACAGGATGCCGTTGATCCCGAAGTGGGGGAAGAGGGCCACCCCCAGGATCATGGCCCCGATGTTCTCCGCGGCGGTGGACTCGAACAGGTCCGCCCCGCGGCCGGCGCAGTCGCCGACGTTGTCGCCGACGAGGTCGGCGATGACCGCCGGGTTGCGCGGGTCATCCTCGGGGATCCCCGCCTCCACCTTCCCCACCAGGTCCGCCCCCACGTCCGCCGCCTTGGTGTAGATCCCCCCGCCGAGCTGGGCGAACAGGGCCACGAAGCTCGCGCCGAAGCCGTACCCGACGATCATGAAGGGGATCTTCTGCGGGTCGGCCATCCCCCCGTAGAGGTAGAAGAGCCCGCCCACCCCGAGCAGGCTCATGGCCACCACGGTGAGCCCCGAGACCGCGCCCCCCCGCAGGGCGATCACCAGCGCGTCGTTCAGGGAGGTCTGGGCCGCGGCCGCGGTGCGCAGGTTGGCGCGGATCGAGACGAACATTCCGATGAAGCCGGCCAGCGCGGAGCAGGCCGCCCCGAGGATGAAGGCCAGGGTCGTCTTCAAACCCAGGTCCCAGTCCTTGAAAAAGCCGTAGCCGACGAAGATGATGGCGGCGCACAGCACGCTCAGCAGGCCGATGGTCCGGTACTGCCGCTTCAGGAACGCCTCGGCCCCCTCCTTGATCGCCAGGGCGATCTCCTGCATCTCCTTGGGTCCGGTGTCACGGCGCAGGACGCCCCGGGCCAGGTAGCCAGCGAAGAGCAGGGCGAAGACGCTGATCCCCAGGATGCTCAGAACCATGATGGGCGTTCCTCCGAAGACCGATCCATCCCCACGCGATGATGCGCCCGGCGCCTCCCTGCGATCTCTCCTGCCGGGGCGCCCTCCCGGCCAGGCCGGCAGACCAAAAAGTTACCAAAGCATGGCACATGGCGTCTGTCCCCGTCAACGCTGCCGCCGGCACACGCCGACCAGACGGGCCAGCCGCGCACGCGAGAAATGCCGGCCGCACGACGGTCCCCGGGAGGCCAACGTGGGCCTGCCCAGCCGGAGCCGCCTTGCCGGGGCAACCGCGTTGCTCTACACTGCCGGTCATGAGTCCCCCGCAGAAACGGCGCCCTGTCCTCGCCTTCACCATGGGCGACCCTGCCGGCGTCGGGCCGGAGATCCTGGTCCGGGCGCTGGGGCGCCCCGGGCGCCGGCCGTGGCAGCCGCTGGTCATCGGCAGCGCCTCGGTCCTGCGCGCGACCGCCGCCCGGCTGGGCCTCTCCCTGGAGCTCGCGCCCCTGCACCCGCACTTCGGCCCTCCGCTCCCGACCTGGGGTCTGCCGGTGGTGACCATGGAAAACGTGGCGGTCGAGCGCCTCGAGCCCGGCATGGTATCCGCGGAGACCGGCCGGGCTGCCGTCCAGTACCTGGAGATGGGGATTCAGCTCGCGCTGAGCCGTCGCGTGGACGCGCTGGTCACCGCGCCCCTGCACAAGGGGGCCATCCACGCGGCGGGCTTCCCCTTCCCCGGGCACACGGAGCTCTTGGCCGAGCGGTCCCGGCGGCCCGATGTGGCGCTCATGCTGGCCTCGCCTCGGTTCCGGATCGCCCACGTGAGCACCCACGTGGCGCTGGCCGAGGCCTGCCGCCTGGTGACCACCGCGCGCGTGCTCCGGGTCATCCAGCTCCTGCACGAGTGCCTGGGCCAGCTCGGCGCGACCCCGCTCCGCATCGGGGTGGTCGGCCTGAACCCGCACGCGGGGGAGGGTGGGCTCTTCGGGGATGAGGAGGCGCGGGCGATCCGGCCGGCCGTGGAGGAGGCCCGGGCGCAGGGCCTGGACGTGGAGGGCCCGCTCGTGCCCGACGTGGCGTTCCGGCGGCACCGGGAAGGGCTCTACACCGGGCTCGTGGCCATGTACCACGACCAGGGGCACATCCCGCTGAAGCTCCTGGACTTCCACCGGGCCGCGAACGTCACGCTGGGGCTCCCCATCGTGCGGACCTCGGTGGATCACGGGGTGGCCCTGGATATCGCGGGCAAGGGGGTGGCTCGCCCCGACAGCCTCCTCTACGCTGCGGGCCTGGCCGCCCGCCTGGCCTCAGCCCGCCTCTGAACGCCGGATCATGAGCCCGGCGCCTCGTACACCCAGCGACCCCCCAGCATCGTCTTGACGGGCTTCACGTCCTTGATCCGGTCCGTCGGCACGGTGAGGAGGTCGTCGCTCAGGACCACGAGGTCCGCCAGCTTCCCGGGCTCGATCGAGCCCTTCACCCCCTCCTCGAAGGCCACGTAGGCGCTCCCCGTCGTGTACATCCGCAGCGCCTCGGCCACGGTCACGCGCTGCTCCGGCCCCCGCGCCCCCCAGGCCGCGGTCTGCCGGGTCACCATCCCCCACATCGCCAGGAAGGGGTCGTAGGGGCCGACCGGCGAGTCCGTGCCGGCGCCCACGGTCAGGCCCGCGTCCAGGAACCAGCGGAACGGGATGGAGCGCGCGGCCCGCTCCGGCCCCCAGTACCGCAGGAAGCCGCCCGTCAGGCGGTAGTTCAGCGCGTGCTGGCCCGTGACCACCAGGTCCAGGGCCTTGACCCGCTGGAGCTGCTCGGGCCGCGCCATCATGCCGTGGATCAGCGTGAACCGGCGCCCCTTGAGCGAGACTTGCCGGTCCACGAACTCCATGGCCTCCAGGAACGAGTCGATGGCCGCGTCCCCGACGTTATGGATGCCCACCTGCCACCCTCGCTGGGCCGCGGCCAGGACCACCTGCTTCAGGGCCTCCGTCGGGAAGCTCTGGATCCCCCGCGGGTGCTGCGGGTCGTCGAAATGGGCGTACGGCTCCCGCATGTAACCGGTCTCCACGCCGCCGTCCAGGCTCATCTTGATCCCCGAGATGCGGAGCATGTCGTTGCCGAATCCGGTGGACACCCACCACTGGTCGATCCGCCGGATCGCCTCCTCGGCGCTGATCGCCCGCGGTTCGATCCGGATCATGGCGTTCACGCGGACGGTGAGCTTCCCCTGCTGCCAGGCGGCCTGGTAGGCGCGTAGCTCATGAGGCGTGCGGAGCCCGGGGTCGATCACGCTGGTGATCCCGGCGGCATTGTAGAGTGCGGTGACCTCCCGGAGGATCTCCACCAGCTCCGGCTGGGGCAGCGGGGGGATCAGCCGGAGGATCCGGCTGAAGGCGGGCTCTCCGATGACGTGGCCCGTCAGCTCGCCGGTGCGCACGTCCTTGACGAACACCCCGCCACCGCCGGGGCTCGCCGTGTCCTTCGTGATCCCGGCGAGCTTGAACGCCAGGCCTGACGCGACGATCCATTCCCCCGGCCTGCTGGCGCGGACCCGGGCCGCGACCGCATCGAGGACGTCCTGGATGGAGCGCGCCCGGCTCAGATCCACGCGCCGTCGGGCGATCCCGGTGCTCAGCATGTGGTTGTGGGTATCATAGAGCCCGGGGATCACGGCCCGCCCCCGGAGGTCCACCCGCTGCGTGCGCGGTGTGGCCAGGGCCAAGACCTCCCGGGCGCTCCCCACCGTGACGAAGCGGCCGTCCTTGACCGCCAGCGCCTCGACCACGCTGGAGCGGCCATCCATGGTGACAATTTTGCCGTTGAACAGGACCAGGTCCGGCCCGAGGTCCACCGCGGCGCCGGCCGCGCCCCCCGCCAGGACCAGCAGCCCCATGAGCGCGATCAACATCCCCCCATGTCCCATCCGACGCCCCGTCCTCATCGTCGCCCCCTTCCCGGCCAGCGCCCGAGCCCCCCGTCCACCTCCCTGACGGAGGCCGCCGGTCCCAGCCTCGTCGGCACCCGTTCCCTCCGCGGCCTCGGAGTATAGCCGAGCCACGGTGGCAAGTGAACTCGGATGAGCCTCGAATCTCATTGACCCCCGAACCGCCCAGAAGAAATAATCGCTAGAGGGGTACGGAATGGTTTTACCTAGAGGAGGGAGACGCCCATGAACCACGCTGTTCTCGCTGCAGGCGGATTGGTCTTGTTCAGCCTCATCGCCTCCGGGCAAGCGAGCGCCCAAACGGCAAAGGCGTAACTGCGTAACGCACAGGGCGAGGCGGTCGGGAGCGCGACGCTCGCACAGGAGGCGGACGGCGTGCGGATCACCGTCCAGGCCTCCAGGCTCACGCCCGGCCCACACGGCTTCCATGTCCACGCGGTCGGCAAGTGCGAGCCGCCCGCTTTCACCTCGGCCGGTGGGCACTTCAACCCTCGTGGCCAGAGCCATCCGAACCATGCCGGCGATCTGCCGGTCCTGCTCGCGAACGCCAACGGCAACGCGGCGTTGACGTTCAAGACCGACCGCTTCAAGGTCGAGGATCTCTTCGACGCGGACGGCAGCGCCTTCATCATCCACGCTGCCCCCGACAACTACGCCAACATCCCCAAAGATCGGTATCGTCCGGACCCGGACGCGGCCACCCTGGCGACGGGAGACGCCGGAGGCCGTGCCGCCTGCGGCGTCATTACCAGGTAGCGGAGCGAGCGGAAGCGGAGGGCAGCTCGCCCGCAGGCTGCGGGCGAGCCGCCGGCCAGGGGCCAAGGCGCTGGGCTCGAAGGCCCTCCCCATCTGCACGTCCCCGCGCGGACCCGGGCACTGACGCGTCATGCCCAGGGCTGCCCTAAAAGTCGTCTTCCTCGCCCTCGTCCTCGCCGCAGCCTTCGTGTACCTCCGCGATCGCCTGACGAAAAGTCCTCAGGGGGGCGCCACTCCGTCAAAGGAAGCGGCCACGAGGGGCGGGGCGACCCCTGCGACCCCCGAGGAGGGGGGCGCGCAGACCGAGCTGTGGGGCGGGGAGAGTGTCGAGGGAGCCGCCTGGGCTGTGCTCCTCCGGGGCGGCAATCCGGCCAAGGGGGAGGCCCTCTTCTATGCCCCCCGAGGAAGCGCGGCCTGCGGCAAGTGTCACAGCATCAAGGGGAAGGGGGGACACGTCGGCCCGGAGCTCACCACTGTCGCCGGGAAGCGCACGGTGGATCAGATCGTCGAATCCATCCTCGAGCCCAGCAAGGTCATCGTGAGCGGTTACGAGTCGATCCTGATCATCACGAAGGACCAGCGGCACCTCACCGGGATCCTGAAGGGGGAGGACGGGGCCGGGATCGAAGTGATGGACAAGGATGGCGGCATCCAGAAGGTTCCGAAGAATCAGATTCAGACCCGGGCCCTGCAGACCACCTCGATCATGCCCGGCAACTTTTGCGAGATCCTTACGGTGGAAGACCTCCAGAACCTCCTCGCCTATCTCATAACGTTGAAGTAGGGGAGGATGCCGCTCCTGCCATCCCCACGATGTCGCAGGACCGCTTCCGGGTCCCGGCGGGCTTCGCGATCGGGGCGCGATCAGTGATCCCCCTGCATGACGACAACCCCACCGAGATCCGGCCCGTGGTGACGGTCTCCTTCATCGCGGCCTGCGTCCTGATCTTCCTCTACCAGCTCTCCCTGGACGAGCGGGCGGGGCTGCTCTTCGTCTACCGGCTCGGCGCCATTCCCGCCGTCATCTTCGGGAAGGCAGCTCTGCCTCCCGAGCTGGCCGCGATCTCTCCCGCCTTCAGCCTGATCACGAGCATGTTCCTCCACGGCGGATTCATGCACCTTATCGGCAACATGGTGTACCTCTGGATCTTCGGGAACAACGTGGAGGACGCCATGGGGCACGGCCGGTTCATCGTCTTCTACGGCACCTGCGGGGTCCTGGCCGCCCTGACCCATGCCCTCACGGCCCCGGACTCCAGGGTCCCGATGATCGGCGCGAGCGGGGCGATCTCCGGCGTCCTGGGGGCCTACCTGTTGCTCTATCCGCACGCCCGGGTGCTGGTCCTCATCCCCCTGGGGATCTTCACCCGCCTGGTCTACCTCCCGGCCGGCCTGGTGCTCGGGCTGTGGTTCGCGCTGCAGCTCCTCAGCGGGACCGCGAGCATCAGCCAGGGGGGCGGGGGCGTGGCGTGGTTCGCCCACGTGGGAGGATTCGTGGCGGGGATGGCCCTGATCGGCGTCTTCAAGCGCCGCCGCGTCCGGTTCTTCAACCCCCCCGGCCCCGCCCCTTCGGGTACGACTCCGACTGGTAGGGCAAAGTCAGGATAGGGTCAGGACTGAGGAATCAACGACGATCTTCGGGGCCATGCCGGGTATTGCGGTCGGGAGCGATGCTGGGCTCTAGCGACCCGGTCCACTTTCTTCAGGAACTCGTCGGGGAGCGACACCATTACTTTGGCCATGGGGTATTCACCTCGGACGCAGCGTATCACCACCAAGGTTGGGAGCAATACTCTTTATGGCAACGTTCCCGGCAGACCCTCGGGGAACAAGAGGCCGGGGGTCAGCCGGCATCAAGGACGCGCAGGGCCTGCTCCACCTCCTCCTCCGTGTCCCCGAGCGCTCCCCCGGCCCCAGCGGGGTCACGATCTCATACCCCCTCCCCCGCAGCCCCTCGATCAGCCGGTCGGTCAAGCCGAGCACCCGCGCCGCGATCCGCTCCATCCCCACCTCCTCCAGCAGTGCCAGGGCCGCCCCCAGCGCGTAGATCCCCAGCACGTTCAGGCTCCCCCCCTCGAACTTCCCCGCGTGCGGCTGCAGCTTGAAGTGGTAGGTGTCGAAGTCTCTGGGGTCGACCACGCTCTTCCACCCCAGGCTCCGCGGGGCCACCGCGTCCGCCACCCGTCGCGAGCAGTAGAACCCCCCCAGCCCCTCCACGCTCAGCAGCCACTTGTGGCCATCGGCCGCCAGGAAGTCGATGCCGCACGCCTCCACGTCCAGCGGCAAGGCCCCCAGGCTCTGGATCGCGTCCACCAGGAAGTAGCACCCCCGCCTCTGGCAGAGCTGCCCCACCGCCTCCAGGTCCACGCGGAAGCCGTTGCTGAATTCCACGGAGCTCAGCGCGACCAGGCGGGTGTGGCCGTCCATGAGCCGCGCCAGGTCGTCCACCAGCAGCCGCCCCTCCCGCGCCCGGAGCCACCGCACCTCCACCCCCTGCCCCTCCAGCCCCAGCCAGGGGTAGACGTTCGCGGGGAACTCCAGGTCCGAGATGATCACGTTGTCCCCGGCCTTCCAGGGCAGGCCCAGGGCGACGTGGGAGAGCCCCTCCGAGGTGTTCTTGACGAAGGCGACCTCCTCCGGCTGCGCGCCGATGAGCCGGGCGAAGCGCCCCCGGCACGCCTCCACCTGCTCATCCCACCGCGCCGAGTGCAACGCCCCGAACCGGACGTAGTCGGCCTGAAAGGCGACCAGCGCCTCGGCCACCCGCCGGGAGAGCGGCGCCACCCCGGCGTGGTTGAAGTAGATCAGCTCCCGGGTCACCGGGAACTCCGCTCGGTACCGCTCCACCTCCGCTGATGTCATCGTGACCCTCCGTCCAGGATGTGCTCGACCCGCCAGCGGAGCGACCCGGGCACGATGGCGCGCACCGCCTCGGCCGAGCCGAGTGGGGTCCGCACCACGAGCCACCCCTCCCCCGGGCTCCCCGCCTCGACCACACCCAGGGCCAGTGTGTCATGCCCCTCGTCGTTAAGCCCGACCACCAGGTCAGTCCAGGCCGCCGCCTCCTCCTCCGGCTTCGGGAGACCGACAGGACGTGCGTGCGCAATCAGACTGGCGGGAAGCGGCAGGGACCGGGCCTCCTGGAAGTAGGCCCGCAGCCGGGCCTCCCGATAGGCGCGGCGGGTCTGCCAGGAGCGGGGCCGGCTGAACGGGGCAGCCGCGAGTCGCCGGATGCGGGGCCGAACCCAAGCGGGGAGCCCCTGGAGCAGCTCCTCGAGCTCACCCGCCCGCTCCAGGGCCAGGCAGGCGGTCGGCTGCAGGAGCTCGCACTTGGCCGTCTTCAACGCCAGGGCTGCCGGGCCGTTGACCAGCCCCGTCGTGTCCACGATGGTCGCGTCGGCGCCCAGGGTGCGGGCCCGCGCCGCCAGGCGGGCGAGGCCCACCACCGTGGGGAGCATGTGCCCGCGGGGAGAGGTCGCCCCCACGAACCGCATCACCCGCTGGGTCGCGGGGGCCGGCGGCCCTGGGCCCCGGGGAAAGCAAGCCAGGGTCACGGTGGTCGGCGGCCCGAGTGTGGCCTGCCCCATATCCCCATCGATCCAGGCCACCGCCAGACCGGCCCCGCGGATCCGCTCGACCAGGAAGCGGGTGAGGGTGGTCTTGCCGGTATCCGAGGCTCCGAGGACGAGGACCAGCCCACCCTGTCCGACCAGCGCGGCCGCAGCGGCCTCCCAATCCGCAGGAGGAGCCCCTGGTCGTCCCCGCGCGTCCATCCCGCGTCCGGTCTCGTCGCCCGCTCATCCCCCGCCTTGCTGGAGGGCGGCGATGAGCCCGCGCACGCAGTCCCGGATCTCCCGGAAGCAGCTCCGGTACACCTCATCGCTGATGGCATTGATCGGGTCCGCGATCTCCTCCTCGGCCGGCCCTTGGGGGGCGAAGCGACGGAGCAGATCGATCCGCGGGGCTGCCTCCGGGGCCAGCGCCCGGGCCGCCTGCGTGTGGCTCTCCTCCATCCCGAGGATCAGGTCGGCCCGACGAATGAGCGCGGCCGCCAGCGGCTGCGAGCGGTGCCCGCTCAGGTCGATCCCGTGCTCCGCACAGACCCTGACCGCGGTGCTGGCGGCCGGGAGCCCGAGGGCGGCCGCGGTGCCCGCTGAGGCCACCTCGATGTGGTCCAGCCCTGCCTCCCGCAGCGCCTGCCGCATGACTCCCTCCGCGATGGCGCTCCGGAAGAGGTTCCCGGTGCAGATGAACAGGACGGCCCTCACGGGCCGGGCTCCCGGGCCCGCTTCAGCCACTGCAGCACCTCCTCGTCGGTCATGTCGGAGAAGTCTTCGTAGAAGTTGGCCACGGCAAACGAGGGGGCCTCGCTCACGTAGAGGCAGATCAGGTCGTCCGCCGCTGCCCGGAGAAGCTCGGCCGCCGTGTCCGAGGAGACGGGGACCGCGACGAGCACCTTCTGGGGCTGGTGCTTGCGGGCGAACACCACGGCCGCCAGCATCGTGTACCCCGTGGCCAGCCCATCGTCGGTCAGGATCACACTGCGGCCCTGGAGTGGGGGGAACGGACGGCCCTCGCGGTAGATCCGGTCCCGCCGCAGGACCTCCTCGTACACCCTGGCCACGTCGCGGTCCACCTCCTCCGGCGTGAGCTTCAGGCGCCTGAGCAGCGGCGCATTCATCACGCGTGTGGCATCGAGCGTCACCGCCCCGTAGCCCATCTCCGGGCTCCAGGGGACCGGAACCTTCCGCAGGACGATCGCGTCCAGGGGGCAGCCCAGCCTCTGGGCGATGGGCACACCGACCGGGAGTCCACCCCGAGGGATCCCCAGGACGATGGGGTCTGTGAGTGCCCGGGTGGCCAGGCGCTCGGCCAGCTGCTCACCCGCCCGGACCCGCGTCGCGAACCGCGGGGCCTCAGGCTCCCAGAAGCTCCTGAAACCGCCGGGCATCGTCCGCCATGGTCAGGTTGTTGAATAGACAGTAGGTCGTGCCCTCCCGGCGACAGATCCGGGCCAGCTCTTGGAGATCGGCGTCCGTGAACCGGTACCGGTACCCGGTGCGGCCATGAAGGCGGAAATACTGGATCCGGCCCGGGTCCGGCGGCAACTGGAAGGGATCTCCCCCGTGGACGAGGTCCAGCTCCCGGCACAGGGCCCGGATCTCCTCGGGGGTCCAATTCCCCCGGGGCTCCCAGACCAGGATGAAGCCGTCGCGCTCCATCTGCTCGAAGAAGCGACGCAGGCGGCGCCGGTGCTCCGCGGTGGGCGTGAAGGCGGCCGGACACTGGAAGAGGATGACGCGGGCCTTCAGCGCACGGGCGACCTCCCGGGTCCGAGCCCAGGCCGCCTCCACCTCGGCGGTCAGCCGGAACCCCCCGTATCGGTTCCTGGCCGCGATCGGGATCGGCTGGCGCAGCCGCCGGTAGGTCGGGCTCGAGGGCTCGTGGGTGATGAGCTGCCAGGCCTTCACCGTGAACTCGAACGCCGCCGGCGCCTGCGCGCGCCATCGCTCGACCGTCCGGAGCTCAGGGGGGTGGTAGAAGGTCTGCTGCACCTCGACGACAGGGAAGCGGGCGTAGTAGCGGGCCTGTGCCAGGGCAAACCCGCAGCAGCCGACCTTCACGGCCATGCGTCCCCCTCCACCCGGGACGCCACCTCGAGCGCCTTCTGCGCGATCTCCCGCTCGCTGGCGTAGCTCAGGACCGCCAGCGCCTCGGGCCCGCTGAACCAGCGGACCTCATCGACCTCGAAATCATGGTTGCGGATGTCCCCACCCGCGTACGCCATCAGGTAGAAGTGCACGGTCTTATGGAACCGGGCCCCCTCCTCCTTCGAGGCATACCAGTACGTGATCTCCCCGAGTTTCTCGATGAGGCGACCCGAGAGACCCGTCTCCTCCCGGACCTCCCTGAGCGCCGTCTGCTCGGGTGTCTCGTCGGGCTCCAGGAGCCCCTTGGGCAGGCACCAGACCGTTCCGCCCTTCCTGGCCGTGAGCGCCACCTCGATCCCCGGCGGTCCTCGCCGCACGACCACCCCGCCGGCCGAGACCTGGCGTTTGACGGGGAGACGTGGGCCCGGGCGTCCGCGTGAGGCTGGCGGGCGTTGACGGGAGGGACCGGCAGGAGGCGAGGAGCGAGGTCTTCGTGGAGCCATGTCGCCTCCCCGGTCACCCGTGGCCCGACAGGCCGGACGCTGGAGGGTTCGGACCCCGGCAAGGGTCCGCCGGCACCGGGTGGTCATCCGGCGCCTGGGGGCCTCAGCAGAAGGGGCTTGGCCTGCCCGGCACGAGGCCCCCAGGCCCGACGTCTTATTACTCTGAGGCGAGCTTCCCCTTGTGTCCCCAGTTGTCCTTCTTGACGTCGTTGAAGATGATGTGGAGTGCCTCGGGCGAGACGTCGGCCGCCTTCTGGAAGCTCTCGGTGATCAGCCGGACCAGCTCGGCCTTCTGCTGCTTGGACCGCCCTTCCCACAAGTGGATCTGCACGACTGGCATGGCACGCCCTCCTGGTGGGTGGTTGATGGCTCCCGGGCCCGGGTCAGAGGTGGCCCCGTTCCTTGAGGCTCACATAGCCCCGGTGTGAGACGATCACATGGTCTAGCACCTCGATCCCCATGAGCTGCCCGGCCTTGGCCATCCTCCGCGTCAGCGCGAGGTCCTCGGCGCTCGGCTCGCAGGCGCCGGACGGGTGGTTGTGCACGAGGACCACGCTGGCCGCCGCTTCCCCCACGGCGGGCTGGAAGACCTCCCGGGGGTGGACCAGGTTGGCGTTCAGGCTGCCGACGGCCACCGTCTCCTTCTTCAGCACGCGGTTCCGGGCATTCAGGTAGAGCGCCAGGAAGTGCTCCTTCTTCGCCCCGTGCACCTCCCGGGTGAGGTGGTACACATCCTCGGGCGTGCGCACCGCGGGGGGGTCGTCGGGCTCCGGCAGCAGGCAGCGGCGGGCCAGCTCGAAGCCGGCCACGAGCTGGCAGGCCTTGGCCCGGCCCAGCCCGCGGGCTTGACGCAGCTCAGCCAGCGGCACCTGAGGCAGAGCGCGGAGCCCGTGGGTCCGGAGCAGCCCGGTGGCCACACTCAGCACGTCCTGGCCTCGGGTCCCGTTGCCCAGCACGAGGGCCAGGAGCTCCGTGTCGCTCAGCGCCTCGGGGCCACGGGCCAGGAGCTTCTCCCGCGGCCGGTCCACGGGCGGGAGCTCTCGCAGCGCGACCATGGCTGTCCCCCGCCCCCGGTTCACCGGTCCCGCCCTCCCTCGCCCGCTCACCCGGTCCGGCGGAGCTGGGCGCGGAGCCGCTCGTAGCGGTCCGGGGTCGTGAGATTCTCGTCATCGGGACTCTCCAGTCCCCCCAGCAGGGCCTCGTCGTCCATCAGGGACTTGATCTCGCGGCGCTCGATCCGCAGGCGCGAGAGCTTCCACAGCGCGCCCAGGACGAAGAGCCCCATCACCCCGTTGGCCGTCCCAAAGATCGCGATCCCGGTGATGGCATCCGGGTCGTACAGGTTCAGCACGAAGTAGCCCACCAGGGCGCCGGTGATCAGGGCGAGGGCGAGGGTGATCACCCCGCCAATCACGTACTCCCGGATCTCGTCGCAGACCTCCTCGGACATGCGGTGGAGCTGGGCGCGGGCCGTCTGCTGAAGGATCTCGCTGGAGAGGTCGAGGCGCTGGGCACAGGTCATGTCCTTCTTTGCCACCTCGTCCCGCGTGAACTTGGGCTTGCCGAAGTCCGTGACCACGCTCCGCTGCAGGGTCCGGGCGATCTCTTTCGCGCGGAGGAGCTCGTTTCGGTTGAAGACCGCCCGGCCGGTGCGCATCCCCACCAGGAGGGGAAGGACCCCCACCCCCTCGCGGTAGCACTGGGCCCCGTCGAGCTTGGGCGCGGCCTTCGCGGGCGCCGGCGGGGCCTTAGGCCTGGCCGGGGCCGCGGGGGCCTGGGCCGCCGCAGGCTGGGCAGCGGGCGCCGCGGCAGGTCCGGTGGCGGCCGGCGCCACCACCCCTTTTGCGGCCCGCGACGCAGCCCGGAGCGCCTCGGACTTGGCTCGCGCCGCGGCGATCCGCGCCTCCTTTTCTTCGGGCGTCAGCAGGTGCGCGGGCTTGTCCGGCGGGGGCAGCTTCGCGGCCGCCTCTTCCACAGCTACCCCCGCGGCCGGTTCTCCCGCGGCCGCAGGCGCTGCTGCCACGGCCGGTGCCGGCGCGCGGGGCGCGGGGGCCGCAGGGGCGGCGGCCGGGGCTGCCGGTTTCGCTCCTGGCGCTGCCTTGGCCCCGCCCCGCAGCGCCTCCGAGCGCGCCCGGTTGTACGCGATCCGCGCCTCCTTCTCCTCCGGCGTCAGCAGGTGCGCGGGCTTGTCCTTCGGGGGAAGGTCCGGGGGGATCGGGACCCCTAACTCGTCAACTTGGGCTTCAGCCATCGTCTCGGTCACCTCCGCGCCACTAATCGGGCCCGCCGCCCCGGATCCTGTGCAAGATCCTCTCCGCTGCTGGAAGGGACAATCAGGCAGTCATTTATCAAACTTCGACGGGCTTTGCCACGGGCTCGGGGACGCCCGGCGCATCCGGATCCCCACCCCTGGCTGTCCGGACCCCGGACGATCTGTCGACCCAACAGCCAGGCGACCGCGCGCGAGCGCAGGCCGACACTCAGAACAGGCTCATCTGCTGCTGCGCCGCTACGGGCCTGGGGGCAGAGGCTGCCGGCTCCCCGACCCCCTCGAAGAGGCTGATCTTTCCGTACACCCCGTCGTATCCCGGCCGGATGCTCACCTGTCCCCGCCGCATCCGCAGGATCCCTTCCAGGGTCCGGGGTGGGCAGATGCGGGCCAGCTCGTCGTCGGTCAATTCTAGCAAAATCCGAAATTCGCTGCCGCCCTTCGCGATCAAGCGGTCGTACTCCTGCCCGACCCCGGCCGTGCCCGTCCCGATCCCCAGGGCCTCCGCGATGATCTCCTCCAGCGGGATCACGTTCCGGTACGGGATGGCGTCGGGCCTGACGTGGCCGGCCGGCCGGTCGGCCAGCTCCTCCACCCGGTGGAGCACGCCCACTGTGAGCCCCTTGCGGCAGACGGGGCAGAGCTTGCCGGTCCGGCGCGACTCCGCTGGGGCCAGCAGCACGTCGCACGCCCGGTGCCCATCGTAGTGGTACTTGCCCTCCTCGGGGAAGAACTCGATGGTGAGCAGAAAGCGCGCCGGGTCGCGCCGGCGGATGGCGTCGACGATGGCCGGATAGCTCAGCTCCGTGTCGAAGGCGTTGGCCTCGCGACCGATCCGGCTCGGGGAGTGGGCGTCGGAGTTGGAGAGCAGGGCCACGCGGTCCAGGGCGCTCAGGCGCCAGTTCATGGCGGGGTCTGACGACAGCCCGGTCTCGATGGCGAAGATGTGTCGGGTCTCCTCCTCGAAGCACTCCTCGATCGCATCGAATCCCGAGTTGGCCCCGAATACAGAGTACCACGGGGTCCAGGCGTGGGCCGGCACGAGAACGCACTCCGGCGAGACATCCAGGACGAGCTTCACCAGGTCCTTCGCCGGGAAGCCGAACATGGGACGGCCGTCCGCGCTGAGCTTCCCCCGCTTGGCGAGCCGGGTGTTGATGCGCTCCACCACCTCGAGGCTCGGGGCGAAGATCAGGGTGTGGATGCGGCGCGACCGGCCGCCCTGGCTGAAGACGTTGCTGACCTCGACGGTGAGCATGAAGTGCACCTTCCCACCGCCCCTCTTCAGGGTGTACAGACCGGGCGCCGACGGGACCAGCTTGGCCCGCAGCTCGCCGAAGTACGCCGGATGGGTGAAGTCTCCGGTCCCCAGGACCCCGATCCCCTTGATCGCCCCCCACCGGCTCAGGGCCTCCACCTCCATCTCCTGGCTGGTGGCGCGGCTGTAGCGGCTGTGGATGTGCAGGTCCGCGTAGAACCTCATGACCCCTCCCTCTTCCCGGCCGGGGGCCCCCCGACCCGCCGGCCCCAGAGCTGCTGGTAGATCCAGTAGTTGCGGAGCACTTCCTTCACGTACTGCCGGGTCTCGCGGAACGGGATCCACTCGACGAAGGCGTTGGGTTCGAGATCGCCGTACCAGCGGAGCCAGCGCGCCACCTGGTGCGGGCCCGCGTTGTAGGCCGCCACGGCGTGCTCCAGGGCCGGGAACTGCCGTCGCAGCTCCTGCAGGTACAGGGTGGCCAGGTGGAGGTTCGGCTCCGGGGACATCAGGAGGCGACGCGGCACCTCGCCAAGGCCAGGCTGTGCCCGGACGACCTGCTCGGCGGTGGCCGGCATGAGCTGGAGGAGCCCGAGGGCCCCCGTGCGGGAGACGGCCTGCGGGTTGAACAGGCTCTCCTGCCGCATCATCGCCAGGAGCAGCCACGGGTCGGCCCCGTGCTCGTCCGCCTCGGTCATGACCAGCCCGGCATAGGCCAGCGGGAACAGGCGCGGTCGGAGCCCTGAGGCATTCCTCCCCAGGCTCAGGAGCTGGGCCGTGGCGACCATCCGGTCGTAGAACCCCCAGCGCTCGAGGGCATCCAGCGCGGCGATCAGCGCAGGGCGCTGGCTGGCCAAGCTCCCCAGAAGCTCCTCGACCTCCCGCCCGGCCTCCTCGCGCATCCCCAGAGCGAGCAGGCGCTCCACCTTTTTCTGACGTGACAGCGGGTCGGCGCCGGTCAGCGGAGCGTCAGGGGTGGTGACGTTCGCGCCGGGTACAGGGGACGCGGCGGGCGCTCCGGGGGCCGGCGCAGGGGCTCCGGGTGGTACGGACGGCGTGTCGACGGCCCCTGGAGGCTCGGGGCGGTCAGCGGCCTCCCCGGGGCGTTCCCCAAGGCGCGCGGCGGCCGCCAGCGCATAGTAGGCGAAAGGCCGGGCGCTCATCGCCTGCCGGTAGATCTGCCGGGCCAGGGCCGTCTTCCCCTCCTGCTCCCGTGTACGCGCCTCCCAGTAGAGGCCCGCCAGGGCCAGCTCGTGCTGAGGATACCCGGCGCGCAGCTCGGCGAAGGTGCTGGCCGCCCGCCCATAGCGCCCCTCGCGCAGCCACAGGTGGCCCAGCCGGAGCAGGGCCTGCGGGGCCAGGTCGCCCTGAGGGTGACGGCGCACGACCTCCCGGTAGCCCCGCCGCGCCTCGCGCAGAGCACGGTGGGAGGGATGCTCCACCTCGTGGTAGGACTCGGCCACCAGGTACAAGGCGTCATCTGCCAGGGTGTGCGCGGCATACTCCCGCGCCACCCGCGCGAGATAGGCCCGAGCCTCTGCAAAGCGATTGCGCCGGAGCTCGGCCAGCCCGAGCTGGAAGAGGGCCCGGGGGGCCTGAGGTGCCTGGGGAAAGCGGGTCACGAGGCGCTGGGCGAGGGCCGCGGCCGCCTCGACGTCCCCCTCGCGCTGGAACATGCGGATCCTGAGCACGAGGGCCTGTGCCTCCAGCGCCCCGTTGCCGGCAGGCGCCTCGTCCAGGGCGTCCAGGTGCTGCCGTGCCCGGGCATACTGCCCGTGGGTGAAGTACACGGTGGCTAGACGAAGGCGCTGTTCCGGGCTCAACGGCGGCGGGGCCAGCCCCTCGACCTTCTGAGCGGCGTCCAGCGCCTCTCGGGTAGCCGGGTAGCGCTCAACGATCAGGAGGTAGCGGGCGGCAGCCCCGGGAAGATCGCCCGTCTCTTCCAGGCTCCGGGCAATCCGCCCGTGCAGGTCCGCCGGCTGGAACTCCCGTTGCCCCGGACTGGCGAGCAGCTCTTCCCACAGGGCCCGGGCACGCGCAGGTTGTCCGAGTCGGCGGGCCAGTTCGGCTTCCTCGAACCGGGCCCGGGCCAGCAAAAATTGCGGCGGTCGGAGCGCGGTCAGGGCGGCGCTGACCGCCTGAAATCCGGGCTCATCACGCGCCTGCCCCAGCGCCTGCAGCTCCAGCCAGAGCACGTACTCCGGGATCTCCGGCAGGCCCTGCCGGGCCCCTTCGAAGTGTCGGCGAGCCGCCGCGACATCCCCTGCCCCTGCCAGGGTCCGGGCCAGGTGAAGCTCCAGCGCCCCCCGGGCATCAGGCGAGGGCGGAGCCGCGAGGAGTTGCTGGAAGAGCGTCACGGCCTCGGCGTAGCGCCTGAGGGCCAGAGCGGCGCGCGCCAGGTACTCCACCCGCTCCCGGCGGGCCTCCGGAAGGAGGCCGGCAATAGGGAGCGGCGCCAGGAGCGCATAGACGCGGGACGGCTGGCCCAGCGCTTCATAGCCCCGGGCGGCCAGCAGCGCCGCCTCCCCATGGCCAGCCGGGGTCCTGGCCTGCTGGTGGGCCTCGCTCAGCCACCGGGCAGCATGCCAGGGGCGACCGCGGCGCCAGCAGGCGAGCCAGGGGCCTGCGCCGTGGCGTCCGCGTACAGCGGGAGCCAGCCCAGAGCCAGCAGGGCAAGTAAGGGAAGAGCCCGCCTCACTCGCGTTCCTCCGGCACGGGGAAGAGCAGCGGCTCGCGCTCGGGCGCGGTCTCCAGCTCGGGGGCCGCCTCCTGATCGGCGCCCTGCAGGCGCATCCGGAGGTGCTCGAGCCGGCGGCCCGCGTCCTCGTACTTCTGCGCGGCGTTGCGCAGGTGCTTGCCGAGGACGTCGAAGTCCGTGTCGAAGCGCTGCAGGTCTCCCCGGAGCTGGCCCAGGCGCTGCTGGATCTCCCGGGCCCGCTGCTCGACCTGCAGCCCCCGCAGCCCCACCAGGATCGACAGCAGGTAGGCGTAGAAGCTGGTCGGGGAGACCGGGAAAACCCGCTTCTCCAGCGCGTAGGTCAACAGGGGCGGGTCCTCCCCGGGGGTCCCGTCCCGGAGCATGATCTCGTAGTAGACGTTCTCCGCGGGGATGTACATCACCGCGAACTCCAGCGTCCCCTCCTGGGGCTGGATGTACTTCCGGGCGATGTCGTCCACGTGGCTCTTCACGTCCCGGAGCAGGGCGCGCCGGGCGTCCCGGCGCCGCTCGTCCCCGTCGGCGTCCAGGAGCCGGCGGAAGTTCTCCAGGGGGAACTTGGCGTCCACGGCCACCCACCCCTCCTTGAGCATGACGAGGGCATCCACCTGGGCGCCGCTCGTGAAGCGGTGCTGCAGCCGGTAGCACGACGCGGGCAGGACCTGCTTGAGCAGGTCCGCGCGGAAGTACTCCCCGCGCC
>JACPFL010000220.1 GCA_016183025.1 Deltaproteobacteria bacterium
CCCTCCCCGTACAGGGTCGCCTTCACCTTCCCCGAGACGATGAGGTACAGGTCGTCTCCGGGCGCATCCTTCTGGATGATGAAGGCCCCCCTGGGGAAGGCCCTCGGCGCGGCCGTGCCCGCGAGCTCTTCGAGCTCGGCATCCCGGAGGCACGAGAAGAGGTCGAACTTCCTGAAGTAGGCGAGGCTCGTCTGCTCCATGGCCTCCTGGTCACCTCGCCGTCGGCTTCATCACCCATCCTCCCGCAGCCTGAACGCCGCCACGGCGCCTCCACTAAAGCGCCAGGCCTGAGGGGCGGTCTGTGACGCCGGTCACACCGCCACCCCGCTCCGGCAGCCAGGGGCGTGAGCCGCGCCTCGCCCCTTCTGCCGGTCACAACGCCAGGTTCTGCGGGGTGGCGGTCCGATCGTGGGGCAGGCGATCCGGATGGCGTGTGGACGAGGTCCGGCGATGTGGGCAACCCCAGGCGCACGCGCCCAGGCCCGGAGCGGTCAGCCTGTGTCTCCTGGATCGGCGAGACGACGAGGCGCGGCGGGGTCCGTCACGGCGGGCCCGCGCCCCCAGCGTCTTCAGCCGGCTCAGCCGCGCAGACACGGTTGCGGCCCCCTCGCTTCGCCGCGTACAGGGCCGCGTCAGCCAGCCGGATCAGCTCCTCCGACTCGCGGGTGTCGTCCGGGAACCCCGCCACTCCGGCGCTGACCGTGAGGGGGATCTCGCGCCCCCCCCAGCACACGGGCTGGCTGGCCACGAGGTCCCGGAGCTTCTCGGCCACGGAGAGCGCCCCGGGCTTCCCGCTGTTGGGGAGAATCAGGAGGAACTCCTCGCCCCCATAGCGCCCCGCCAGGTCGAACGAGCGGAGGTGTTCCCGGAACAGCCGGGCCACCTGGCGCAGGGCCTGATCCCCGGCCAGATGCCCGTAGGTGTCATTCATCGCCTTGAAGTGGTCCAGATCCAGCATCACGGCGGCCAGCGGCCAGCCAAACCGCACGGCCCGGGCATACTCGGCCAGGTACTGCTCCTCCAGGCCCCGGCGGTTCAGCAGCCCGGTCAGGCTATCGTG
The DNA here is from genome assembly GCA_016183025.1 of Deltaproteobacteria bacterium. Lineage (GTDB taxonomy): Bacteria > Desulfobacterota > JACPFL01 > JACPFL01 > JACPFL01 > JACPFL01. The sequence goes on from JACPFL010000220.1 coordinate 1,061, forward strand.
CGTGGCCTGGCTGGTCAGGGCCTCGTGCAGGCGGGCGGTCTCCAGCGCGGTCGCGAGGATCTGGCCCAGCGTGTCCAGGAGCTCGATACGGAAGGCGGCCAGGGGCTGGGGCCGTCGGGTGCCGAGCCCGATGAACCCGATCAGCCGCCCGCGGGCCACCAGCGGGACCATGAGCAGGCGCTGGAGCCGCTCGGCCCGGAGCATGGGGCTGACGCGCGGGTCCTGCTCCGGGGCCTCGATCACCTGCGTCTGATGGGACTGCGCGAGCCAGTCGAGCACGCTCCCGCCCGTCAGCTGCATCCGTTCCCGTTCCCGGATATATCGCGGGGAGAGCCCCTCCTGCCGGATCAGCACGAACTCCGCGGTCTCGGCCTCCCAGAGCCGGAGCCACCCCACCTCGCACCCCGCCACCCCGAGGGCCTGCTCCAGCCCCACGTCGGCCACCGTGCCGAGCTCATTGGCCTCGCTGAGCCCCGCGGCGAGGGTCCGCATCTGCCCGAATCCCTGGCGCACCTCCGCCTCGTACCGCTCCAGCTCCGCGGCGCGCTGCCGGAGGCGCCTGACCTGCAAGGCCTTCTCGACGACCGCCTCCAGATGCTCCAGGCTGAACGGCTTCGGCAGGAACCCCACGGCCCCCAGGCGCAACGCCCGCACCGCGTCCTCCAGCGTCCCCTGGCCCGTCACGACCACGACCTCGGGCCCTGGGCCCATCGCCCTGACCCGCTCCACCAGGGTCAGCCCGTCCATCCCCGGCATCCGGAGGTCCGTCAGGAGCAGATCGAACTCCTCCCGCTCCAGGTCCGCCAGCGCCTCCTGCGCGCGGAGCCGCGTGGTGACCTGCCACCCCTGAGGCTCCAGCGCCCGGCGCAGCAGGGCGCAGGTCTCGGGGTCATCGTCGACCACGAGGAGCCTCGCGCCCTCCGCCCCTTGAGGCGGAGCCGCAGCGACCGGCGAGGACCCCTCATGGGCCCCGGGCGGGCCCTCAGCAGACATCGGCAACTCTCCGTGATTGACCCCGAACAATTTTTTTACCATAGCACCGGCAGGAAGCAGGGACAACCGGGGATCAGGCGTCGGGAAGGGAGCCCTGGTGGACCGTCACACGATGCGACGGGCAGGCAGGAGACGGTCAGATGCCCCGCCGCGGCTCCCCGCGGCCGGGCTGGTCAAGCCCCGGCATTTCAGCCGTTCCGGTCGCGGGCGACTCCTGGCCCGCCCGCTCCAGCACCTTGTCGGCGAACATCTCGACGTACCGCTCGATCAGCTCCTGCTCTCGCTCCCCGAGCTTGGTGAACTTGACCCCGATCCCGCGCGGGAACACCTTCCCCTCCACCGGGTTCGACCACACCACGCTGCCGGTGACGCGCAGCCGGTGTCCGCCGAGCAGGACAAAGGTGAGCGTGACCTCCTCGCCCAGCAGTGGCGGGTCCGGGCAGCGGATGAAGATCCCCCCCCGGCTGATGTTGACCGCCACGTCGATGATCGCCGCCTGGGGGGTCCGGCAGTCCACCTCCACCTCCAGCGGCACCCGGGGCTCGCCCCGGTGATCAGACGGGGGCGGTTGACCCTCCATCCCTTACTTCGGCCTCCCCGCGGACTCCCCGAGGAGCTCCTCGAGTTGAGACCGGTTGAGGTAGCCCAGCTCGCAGAGGATCTCGCCGATCCGTCGATGCGCGCGCCCCTCGAGGTCCTCCTCCACCTGCCGCCGCATGGCCTCGATCACCTGCTCCTTGGTCACGAACCCCCGGCGCACGGCCCGGACCCCCAGGCGCGCCTCGGTCGCGATCTCCTCCCACTCCAGGGTCGTCATGGTGCTGGCCTCACCCCCATGGAATCCGGCTGCCGGGAGGGGCCGACTAGCGCCCCGCCGCGACCGGCGCCGGCGGGGACATCACGCGCGCGCGGATCTGCTGGCTCAGCTCCTCGATCCGGCGGCGGACCCGCTCGGCCAGGGCGGGATCGGGGCGCTCCGCGAACTGCAGGTAGCTCTGGTAGTGCTGCACGGCCTCCGAGAGTTGGCCGCCGTCTTCGAACAGGAGGGCCAGGTTGTAATGCGTCTCGGCGTGACGGCCGTTCAGGGCCAGTGCCTTCCTGAAGGCGGCGATGGCTCCCTGACGATCGTTCTGCCCCCGGCGCGCCAGCCCGAGGTTGGTGTACGCCTCCAGGCTGCTTGGGCTGAGGGCGATCGCCTGCTCGAACTCACGGATGGCCTCCGGCAGGAGGCCCTGGAGGTAGTAGACGAGGCCGAGGTTATTGTGCGCCTTGTCGAAGCGTGGATCGATGGCCAGGGCTTTCTGGAACTGCTCCACCGCCCGGACCAGATCGCCCCGGGCCTGATAGAGCAGGCCGAAATTGTTGTGGGCCGCCGCGTTCTGCGGATCGAGCGCCAGCAGGCGCTCGTACGCGTCGAAGGCTTTGGCCAGCTCCCCCTGTTTCTGGTAGAAGACGCCGAGCCGGAAGTAGTAGC
>JACPFL010000206.1 GCA_016183025.1 Deltaproteobacteria bacterium
CGTGGATGAGCGTGGGCGAGTTCCACGCCTCCACCGGGTCCAGCAGCGCCGGCAGCTCCTCGTACTCGACTTCGATCAGGGCCGCGGCCTCCTCGGCCAGCTCAGGGGATTCGGCGGCCACCGCCGCCACCGGCTCGCCGACGAAGCGAACCCGGTCCAGGGCCACCACGGGCCGATCCGCGAACACCGACCCGTAATAGGGGTGCAGCGTCCGGTCGCGGGAGACGTCCTCCCGGGTGTAGACCCACACGCCGGGCAGCGCCGTGGCGCGCGAGGCGTCGAGCTTGAGCAGCCGGGCATGGGGGAGCGTGCTGCGGACGAGCTTGGCATGAAGCATCCCCGGCAGCTCCAGGTTGCCGGCATAGGAGGCCGTGCCCGTGACCTTCTCGAGCCCGTCCACCCGGGTCACCGTCTCACCGATCATCCTCGATCCTCCGACAGTCCGCTCTCCCGTGTGGGCCTCGCGCGATCCCGGCGGTCACGTCGCCGTCCGGCTAGGGCCGCTGGACCTCGGGCTGCAGCCCGCGGGGCCAGGGTCGGCCCTGCGGTCACACGCCCACCGAGCCCCCCTTTCTCATACGTCCCGCCCTGCGGGCAGTCAACCCCGGGTGCCCGGATTCTGCCGCCCGCCGCCTCCTCCCCCTATCACTCCCGGCCCTTCGCCGATCCGAGCCTCCGCCGGGGGCTCCGGCCGCAGGCAGCGGCCTGACCCGGCAGGGCCCGGCGCGCCTATCTTCCGTCCGTCACGACGTACCCGGCCGGGCCCCGTCGCGGACCGCGCGCCTGGGGCCTTCCTGCCGCCGTGGCCCCTCCACGGGGCAAGGCGGATGTCGACCCCTCCGAACCCGGCGCACTCCGGGGAGCGCGGTCTGTTACGTTTTGAGCAACAATCGTCTCGAAGAATGAAGCGAGCGAGGAAGGTTAGCGACCGGAGCCTGCAGTGTCAAGGGGACCTCAGCCTCCGCTGATCCCTCGGATCCCCCGGAGGCGCCTATCCCTCGCCAGCGGTCACGACGGGCGGGCGGGGGGCGACAGCGGGCCTTCCGGGGGGATCGTCAGTGGCGGAACCCCGATCTCCTTGACCAGCAGGCGCTCGCCCCCCGCGCAGACCGCCGCGCCGCCCCGGCACTTCTTGCAGCGCTTCAGGTGGCTGATCAGCCCTGTCCGGGGCGCCCGCCTGGCTCCCCGCCCGCGCGCCGCGGCCGGCCCGCGTGTCACCTCGCTGTAGACCGCCTGGATCATTTTGTACACGGCGTCCACCGACTTCAGCCGCAGCCGGTCCTTGATCCGCCGCAGGGAGGAGCGCTCGGTCAGGAGGTCCCAGGCAGCCAGGCAGGTCTCGTAGGGCTCCCCCTTCTCCTCCCGGCCTCCGTACGTCTGCTCCTGGAGGCGCCGGATCGCGGGCCAATCGAGATCAGAGGCCTGCGTGTCCGCGAAGATGGGAAGGTAGAGCCGCGCGCTCCGGAACATCCGGTCGGCCATCTCGTAGCGCAGCAGGGAGACCGTGGCCTGGCGCAGCGCCTCGGCCTGGGCCTCGCCCAGCACGCCCTTGATCCCCTCGTAGTAAGGGCCGAAGATCGCGTCCCGCTCCGGGTCCACGAGCGCCGGATCCACGACATAGGGCAGCCGCACGGGAACCCCCCGGACCAGGTAGTCCACGGGCATCTCCGGCCAGCGCCGCGCCAAGGCCCGCAGCGCCTCGCCGTACGCCTCCTTGGTCTCGCCCAGGATGTGGAGGTAGCCGGCCTCCCACGGCTGCACGGTCTTCACCCCGAGCCCTGGGAGCAGCGGCTCCAGACGCCGCTCCACCACCTGCCACTCCTCCCAGCCCTCGCACGCGAAGCGGAAGTGGCGGTCATCCACCCAGGCCTGGGCCGGCCGGGGTGGGACATGCTGCAGGGCCTTCCGGACCACCTCGCGGAGCGCCAGGATGTCGGGCAGGGCGAAAATCGGCGGGAAGCGCTGCCGGAACTCCAGGACGTCCCGGCGGAAGGCGGGGTTCCGCTGCAGGCACTCGATGATGAACCCCTGACGGTCCAAGCTCCGGTCCGGGCGGCAGGGCGAGGGGCTCAGCGTCCCCCGGCGCTGGCCTCCAGGAGCCGCTTCGCGCGAGCCGGGTTGAAGACCCCGCACGTGCAGAAGCGCGCCATGTAGGCGACAGCCTCCTCCGGCCGGCGCCGTCCTTCCGTCACCCAGTCCAGCATCTTCTTCACGAAATTCGCCGACAGCATCCCGTGCCCGCACATCGTCGTGATCTCGAGGATACGCCGGTCCGGCAGCCGATCCAGGGGGCCGTGGAATCCCAGCGAGTACTCCACGCTGTGCCGGGTGATCCCGGCAGCCGCGGCCCACTGGCGGGCCTCCTCGGTCAGCCCGCTGATGTTCACCGAGAGGCCGAGATCCGCCTGCCTCACGTCCTCCAGGAACGCCCGCAGGGCCGCGGGGTTGTCGAAGACCACGGCCGCGGTGGTCGGGCCATCGAGCCCCCGGATCACGGCCTCCGGGTCCGGCTGGTGGACGCGACGCCAGTGGGCGACCGGCGTCATCGTGGTCGAGCCGCGCAGCAGGGCCCCTTTCGACGCGTCGCCGAGGTTCACCGGGTGATGGGGCAGCGCGAGGCGCAGGAAGGCCCTGAGCTTCTCGGCACAATCCCGGTCGTTCCGCCCGCGGGCGGAGATGGCGAAGACCACGAAGTCGTCCCGGAAGCTCTCCGGAGTCCCATACCGGTGGAGCGTGTTCGTCATGCGGCGCCCCGCGCGGCCGGGGCCGGACGCCCCAGCCCCAGGTTCGTCTTGCCGCGGTAGACCAGATGCCCCATGCCGCCCAGCAGGTCGGCCAGGGGCTCCGAGCCATCAGGCCCGCACCGGGCCGACACGCCCAGGGCCAGCACGGTGTCCAGCCCTTTCGCCTCCGCCTCCAGGGCCCGCACGAGCTCCGGCACCCGGTCCAGCGTGGTCTTGAACTCCACGATGGCGGAGAGGAGCTTCTCAGTCAGGATGTCCTCGCGGAGCTCGCCCTTCGCCGGATCGCGCATGAGCGAGGTGACCGGATTCCTCGGCTCAAAGCCGACCTCGAGCCTCGCCAGCATCCGGGTCACCTGCTGGACCTCCCGGAAGCGGACCCCCACCCCCGGCCGCCCGAACTCCACCACGAACCCGGCCTCGCCGGCCTGGACGCGCCCCGTCACGTCGTTGGTCTTGACCTCCTCGGTCCCCCGGCCATGCACCCCGGTGCTCTCGTGCGGGACCAGCGGGTCGCTGAAGGCCCGCCGCACGATCCGGGGCCAGGTCAGCTCCTGGGGGACGATCGCATCCGTCGGGCAGATATCAGGCTCAGGGTCGAAGCGGACCCGGAACCAGCCCAGCACGCGGCGGACCGTCCGGACGAACGTGGGGTTCAGGTGCTCCTTGCTCATCCCCCGGTAGCAGGCGAAGCACTCGACGCACTCGTCCGCGTTCACCCGGGCGCGGCGGGTGCGGGGGTCGATGGCGATGGCCCCCATCGGGCAGACCGGGAGGCAGTTCCCGCACCCGACACACTTCTTCGGATCGATCTGCATCGTTGGGTCAGGCGCCCGCGCCCCGCCGGGGCTCAGTCGATCCGCACGGAGAGGGACTTCACCTCCATGTACTCCTCGAGCCCCTCCCGGCCTCCCTCCCGGCCCAGGCCGCTCTCCTTGTACCCGCCGAACGGGATCTCGTGGACGTAGCCGCTGGCATCGTTCACGCCGATGAGCCCGTACTCCAGCGCCTCCCCGACCCGGTGGATCCGGCCGATGTCCCGGGCGTAGAAGTAGGCCGCCAGCCCGTACTCGGTGTTGTTGGCCCGCTCGAGGACCTCGGCCTCGCTCTCGAAGGTGAAGATCGGGGCCACCGGCCCGAAGATCTCCTCGCAGGAGACCCGCATCGTCTCCTTGACGTCCGAGAGCACCGTGGGGGCGTAGAAGAAACCCTTGTGGAGGTCGCCGTCGGTCAGGCGCTTGCCGCCCACGAGGACCTTCGCCCCCTGGCCGACCGCCTCGTCCACCAGGCCCGCGACCTTCTTCAGGGTGGCCTCGTTGATGAGCGGCCCGACCAGCACGCCAGGCTCGAGGCCGTTGCCGACCTTGAGGGCCTTCACCCGCGCCAGGAACCGGTCCATGAACGGCCCCGCCACGGACTGCTCGACGTAGAAGCGGTTGGCGCAGATGCAGGATTGGCCGCCGACCCGGAGGTACTTGATCATCACCGCGCCCTCGGCGGCCTTGTCCAGGTCGGCGTCACTGAACACGATGAACGGGGCGTTGCCGCCGAGCTCGAAGGAGACGCGTTTGATCTGGTCCGCCGCCCCCTTCATCAGCTCCTTGCCGACTTCGGTCGAACCGGTGAAGGCGATCTTCCGCACCTTGGGGTTCGCCACGAACTCGCGGGCGAAGACCTCCGGGACCCTGCCCACCACGACGTTGAAGACCCCCTTCGGCAGCCCCGCCTCCTCCAGCGCTCGGGCGATCTCGAAGGCCGTGAGCGGGGTCGCCTTGGCCGGCTTCAGCACGACCGTGCAGCCAGCGGCCAGGGCCGGGGCGATCTTGCGCAGGACCATCGTGGCCGGGAAGTTCCAGGGAGTGATGGCCGCCACCACCCCGATCGGCTGCTTGATGACCCACAGCCGCTTGACCGGCACGGGCGGAGGCACGATCTCGCCGTAGTTACGCCGGGCCTCCTCCGCAAACCACCCGAGGTACCCCGAGGCGAAGGTCACCTCCCCCTTCGCCTCGGCCACGGGCTTGCCGTTCTCCAGGGTGACCAGCCGCGCGATCTCATCCACCCGCGCCATGATGAGGTCCCGGGCCTTGACCAGGATCTTCCCCCGCTCGATGGCCGGCAGGGCGCTCCACGCCGGGAAGGCCCGATGGGCCGCGTCGATGGCCGCCCGTGCCTCCGCCAGCCCCCCATCCGGGACCTGGGCGATCACCGCACCGGTGGCCGGGTTGCGCACCTCCAGGGTCGCCCGATTCGCCGCCGGCGCCCAGGCCCCATCAATGAACAGCCCCCACGCCTTCTCCTTCGCAGTTGCCTGCGCCATCGCTTCCTCCCTCTCTCTGATCCCGCCTCGGCCCGGGCGCTTCGGGCCCCCAGTCCTCCGGCAGCGGAGGCGCCGGGCCGCGGATCGCGGCCCTCCAGCTCAGACCGCGCCCGGCCGATCCCTCTTCACATCCAAGACGTCCAGGAACTCCGCGTCCAGCTTCTCGAGGTAGGGGTCGAGCTCCGCCCCTGCCGCCTCCACCACCCGGGTGATGAAGTTCCGGTACGCGGTCGCCAGGATGATGTCCATCACCTCCACCTCGGAGAAGCCGACCTGCCGCAGCCGCTGCAGGTCCTCCTTCGTCATGGCGTACGGTGTCCGGGTCAGCTTGTCGGCGAACTCGAACATCGCCACCTCGGACTCGGCCAGCCCCGCCTGGCGGTAGTCCCGGATGATGGCCATGGCCAGCTCGCGGCCTTCAGGAGAAACCTGACGGAGAAACTCCCCGTGCGAGACCGCTCAGTAGGTGCAGCGCAGGAGCCCGGAGACGTAGATGGCGATCATCTCGGCCCGCCGACGCCCAAGGGCCGCGCCGCCGAAGATGATCCCGCTGCAGAAGTCCTCGTACTTCTTGATGAGGTCGGGGCGGAGGCTGAAGATCTTCGCCACGTTCGTGACGAACCCGAACTTCTGCCGGTGCTCCTCGTAGACCTGCTTGACAGCCCCCTCGGCCTGATCCTCCGGAACGGGGGTGATCCACATCGTGCGGACCTCCTGACTGCGATCCGGACCGGCGCGAGCGCCTGGTGCCCGTCAGTCCAGCCGGAAGAGCCGGGCCGCGTTCTCGCCCAGGATCCTCCGCCGGTCCTCCTCCGACACCCCCTTCAGCCCCCGCACCGACCCCACGGGGTCCGGGTCGCCCATCTCGAAGGGGTAGTCGCTCCCGAGCAGGACCTTGTCGCTCCCACACGTGGTGACCAGATACTCGAGGGCCGGCCCGTAGTGGATGAGGCTGTCGAAGTGGAGGAGCCCGAAGTAGTCGCTCGGCGGCCGGGGCGCACCCTGCCGGGCCTCGGCCTTCACCCGGTACCCATGCTCCAGCCGACCGCGCTGATAGGGGGCGTACCCTCCCCCGTGGGCGAAGACGAGCTTCAGCTCCGGGTACCGCTCCAGCACCCCGCCCAGGGTCACGCAGGCGATGGCGATGGCGGTATCCAGCGGGTTGCCGACCAGGTTGAGCATGAAGAAGCGCCGCAGCCGCTCGGACGCCGCCACGTCCTCCGGGTGGACGAAGAGCGGCACGCCCAGCTCGACGGCCTTCTCGTAGAGCGGGAAGAGCTCCGGCGCGTCGAGGTTCTTGCCATGGACGTTGGTGCCGATCTCGGCTCCCTTGAGCCCGAGCCGGGTGATGGCCCGCTCCAGCTCCTTCACGGCTGCGCCCACATCCTGGAGGGGGAGCGTCGCCATCCCGGCGAAGTGCTCGGGACGCTCGGTCGCGAGCGCGGCGATCGCGTCGTTCTGGATCTGGGCGAAGGGGACGGCGATGCCGGGCTCGAGATGGTAGTTGAAGGTCAAGGGCACGACCGAGAGGACGTGGCGGTCGATGCCGGCGGCCTCCATGTCCTTCAGGCGGGCCGCCATGTCGTACATGCCGGGGGGGACCGGCCCGAAGAAGCGCTCGTTGACAACGATGTACTCTCCCCCCTCGCGCTGGATGATCCGGGGCGCCCACTGACGGTTGAGCCCCGCCATGCGCTCCTGGGCCAGGGGTGCCACGACGTGGCAGTGGATGTCGACGTTGGGCATCGCGCACTCCTCGCGGCCGGGGAACCCTCGGGTACCGGCACCTGACGGCGCGGGTCGTGCCGGCGTCAGCCGCCCTGGTGGTCCAGGCCGGTGTACCGACCCCGGTGGAAGATGAGCGGCCGAGCCTCTCGACCCATTGCCAGCTCCTCAACCTGCCCCACGTAGATGGTATGGTCCCCGGCCTCATGGGCCGCCACCACCCGGCAGTCCGCGTACCCCAGGCACCCGTCGATGATGGGCGCCGAGGTGACCGCGGTCCGGCACTTCACGTTCTCGAAGCGGTTGAGGTTCTCCGTCTCCTTGCTCGCGAAGAAGTCCGAGAGCGGCCGCTGGTCATCGGCCAGGATGTTCACGGCGAACACCCCGCTCTCCTTGATCAGGCCGTAGCTGTTGGCCCGGTGGTCCACGCAGACCAGGACCAGGGGGGGGTCCAGGGAGACCGAGCAGAAGGCGTTGGCCGTGAGGCCGTGCAGCCGGTCACCGGAGCGGGTCGTGACGATGGTGACCCCGGTGGCGAACAGCCCCATCACCCGGCGGAATTCGTTCTTGTCAATGGCCACGGCTGCTCCTCATCACGGACTCCGAAGAAGGATCGCCGCGCGTTCGGGTGGCCCGGATCAGGCCTTGTCCACGAGCCCCTTGAGCTTCCCCAGATTATTGTTCTCCAGGTCGAAGTCCGTCAGGCCAGCGAAGACCTGCTTGAGCTTGTCGAGCGAGGCCTGGTTCACCGGTAGCGTATTGAAGCCGACCCCGCACTCCTCCTCGAACTTCTTGGCGCAGGCCTCGCACAGGACCTCCAGGCGGCGGTTGACCTTGTAGCCGAGGTCCTGGGCGTAGAGCTTCTCCATCAGGACCACCGGGGTCTTGCCGCACCACTTGCAGTAGATCTCCTCGAACATCGCCTGCTCCCTCCTGACGGCCGGCCGCAACTCCGCCCGGAAAAACAGCGGTAGTATCCCGTATGGGGGTGGCCTTTGTAAAGGCCGCGGCGGCCCTATGGCAGGCAGTGCAGCACAGGCGCGGCCGCTCCCCGCAGCGTCGCCTGGCGGATCTGCCCCTGCCGGAGGAGGTCGGCCACGGCGGAGGCCACGGCAGCCCGGCTCCACGCGAAGGTCCGGCTGATCTCGCGCTCGGTCGTGACCCCCGCGGTCCGCACGAAGGCGGCGACGATCCGCCGCCGGGCCTCTTCCGGGCGGAGCTGCCGGGCCTGGCGACGCGTCGCCGCGGGCAGCCACCGGCTGAAGAGCCCGATGACCCGGACCCCCCAGCTCCGATCCTCCAGCCCCACGGTCACCACCTTGAACTGCTCCTGCAGCTCCAGCAGGGCGCTGTGGAAGCTCCGCGTCCCTCGGGGCCCGGGGCCAGCCAGGAGCTGCCGCATGGTGTCGGCGGGCGTGGGCCCGTTGCGCTCCAGGAACTCCGCGATCCGCCGGGCGTCGGCGCTCAGGCGGCCGTCCTCGTACTCGACCCGGTAGTCCTCGTCCCCGCCTTCGGCCCAGTGCAGGGCCAGGAAGCCCGGCAGGAGCTCCATGGAGAGCAGCGTGGCCCGCCCGCGTACGACCCGCCCCAGGAACGCCCCTCGCTCCATCTGGAGCAGGTCCTTCCACGACCACCAGTCCACGCCGTCGCGCGCGGCGTCCACGAGCTTCGGGAGCGGAATCTCGTGGCAGGCGAAGAGCAGGCAGAACCCCACATCCTGCAGGAACGCC
>JACPFL010000214.1 GCA_016183025.1 Deltaproteobacteria bacterium
AGGGATTCTGGTATCAAAATCTGATAGCCTGTCTGTTCTTTCAGGCCCCTCTACTGGACGATGTCAGGCTTGCCCATTCGAGGCACACCAAAAGTGCTCTCAGCACCGGCCGGCGCCCTAGCCCCGGCCGGCGCCCTGGCCCCGGCCGTGCGCCGGCTCCAGCGGGAAAATGCCCGGCTGCGCGCCACGCTCGCGCGCTGGCACCGTGGGTTCGAGGCGTTGCAGGGGCTCGAGATCGAGCCGCTCTTCGAGCACGCCCTGTCGCTCATCCTGGGGACGGCCCGGGCTCAGGCCGGGCTGGGCTTCGTGCGGCACGCGGCTGACCGGAGCTGCGAGATCGTGGCCTGGCACGGACTGGAGCGGGCCGAGGCCTCCGGGATCGGGGAGTGGGTCCAGGGGGCGCTGGAGCCTGGAGGAGTCGTGGACGGGCGGTGGCAGCCGGTCCCCCCGCACCTGCCCCTGCCGCGCCCGTGGGGGGAGGGCGCGTGTCTCCTGCTGCGACTGGAGGCCGTGGGAGAGGATCAGCCGGTCGTGCTCCTGCTCAGCCGTCAGCGCCGCGTGGTGTGGCGCCGGGAAGAGGCCGATGCGCTCGCCTTCTACCAGGAGCTGGCCGGACAGGCACTCGCCCGCGCGCTCCGTTACCGGCGCGCCGAGCACATCTCCTGCGTCGATCACCTCACCGGGCTGTTCAACCTCCGGTACCTGGAGATCGTGCTGGTCCAGGAGATGGCGCGGGCCTCCCGGTACGCCTACGACGCGTCCCTGCTCTTCCTGGACCTGGACTTCTTCAAGCTGGTCAACGACCGCTATGGGCACCTGTGCGGGAGTGCGGTGCTCGTGGAGACCGGCCGGGTGCTCCAGGGTGTCGTGCGCAAGAGCGACACCGTGGTCCGCTACGGGGGGGACGAGTTCGTGGTGGTGCTGCCGCGGAGCGGGCCGAAAGAGGCGCTGCTCGTGGCCGAGCGGGTCCGCCGCGCGATCGAGGCCCACCACTTCCCGGGACCGGCCGGGGCGATCCGGCTGACGGCCAGCCTGGGGGTGGCCAGCTACCCGCAGGATGCCCGCGATCTCCGCACGCTCCTGAGCCTGGCCGACCGGGCCCAGTACCGGGCAAAGGCCTTGAACCGCAACTGCGTCTGCGCGGCCAGCCTGCTCGCCGACGAGGCCGGGGCGCCCCGGCCATGAGCGTGGCCTCGGTCAAGGGGGTCCGGGACCTCCTCCCCGGGGAGGCCGAGCGGTGGCAGGCGGCCGAGCTGGTGGCCCGGGCCGTGTTCCGGGCCTACGGCTTCGCGGAGATCCGGATCCCCATCATCGAGTCCAACGAGCTGTTCGTCCGCAGCGTCGGGGAGGCGACGGACATCGTCGAGAAGGAGATGTTCACCTTTCCCGACCGGCACGGGGAGCTGCTCTGCCTGCGGCCGGAGGGGACGGCCCCGGTGGTCCGGGCCTTCATCGAGAACAAGCTCTACGCCACGGATCCGGTGGCGAAGCTCTTCTACATCGGCCCCATGTTCCGCTATGAGCGGCCACAACGAGGGCGGTACCGTCAGTTCCACCAGATCGGCGCCGAGGTCCTCGGGGTGGCCGAGCCGCTCCTGGACGCCGAGGTCCTGGAGATGGTGGTGCACCTGGTGGGCCGCCTGGGGGTCACCGGGGTCGAGCTCCAACTGAATTCTCTGGGCGATGCCCGCTGCCGCCCGGCGTTCCTCACGGCGCTCCAGGGGTTCCTGCGCTCCGTGCGCGCGGAGCTGTGCGGCGACTGCCACCGGCGCCTCGAGGTGAACCCGCTCCGGGTCCTGGACTGCAAGAACGAGGGATGCCAGGCCGTGCTGGCCCGGGCGCCGCTGGTCAGCGAGGCCCTGTGTGCCGAGTGCCGGGCCCACTACGAGGCGGTCAAGGCCTACCTGCGCCAGCAGGGGGTCGCCTTCGTCGAGCATCCGCGGCTGGTCCGGGGGCTCGACTACTATGTCCGGACGGCCTTCGAGCTGGTGGCCACCACCGGGCTGGGGGCCAAGAACGAGGTGGCGGCCGGTGGGCGGTACGACGGGCTGGTCCGCGACCTCGGCGGCCCTGATGTCCCCGGGATGGGCTTTGCCATCGGGATGGAGCGGCTCATGGCCCTGCTGCCGGAGGGGAGCTCGGAGCCGGCCCAGCCGTTCCTGTTTGTCGCCTCGGTGGGGCAGACCGGCGAGGCGGCCTGGCGGCTGCTGACCGAGCTGCGGCACGAGGGCGTCCCCGCCGAGGCCGGCTATGAGGGCAAGAGCCTGAAGAGCCAGTTGCGCCGGGCCCACAAGCTGGGCGCGCTCTATGTCGCCATCCTCGGTGAGGATGAGCTCAACGCCGGTCAGATCACGCTGCGGGACATGAAGGCCCAGCGCCAGGACGCCGTGCCGCTTGCGCGGGCCCGCCAGGAGATCGTCGCCCGATGGGCGAGCCGCTAGGGACCTGGCGCCGGACGCACGGCTGCGGCACCCTCGGGCCGGCCGACGAGGGGGTCAAGGTCGTGTTGACCGGCTGGGTGCACCGCCGGCGCGACCACGGCGGCGTCATCTTCGTGGACCTCCGGGACCGGAGCGGCCTCGTGCAGGTGGTCTTCCGCCCGGACGAGCGCCCGGCCCTGCACGAGGCGGCCCGGGAGTTGCGCAGCGAGTACGTCGTCGCCGTCCGGGGGCAGGTGGCCGCCCGCCCCCAGGGGACCGAGAACCCGGCCCTCCCCACGGGGGCCGTGGAGGTGATAGCCGAGGAGCTGAGGCTCCTGAACGAGGCGAGGCCGCTCCCGTTCCGGATCGACGAGGAGGAGGGGGCCGGGGAGGTCCTTCGCCTCCGCTACCGCTACCTGGACCTGCGCCGCCCCGCCCTCCAGCGGAACCTGCTCCGTCGGCACGCCCTGGCCCGCGCGATCCGGCGATACCTCGACGGGCAGGGGTTCGTCGAGATCGAGACGCCCTTCCTGACCCGGAGCACCCCCGAGGGGGCGCGCGACTATTTGGTCCCGAGCCGCCTCTCCCCGGGACACTTCTACGCGTTGCCCCAGTCCCCGCAGCTCTTCAAGCAGCTCCTCATGGTGGCGGGGTTCGAGCGCTACTTCCAGATCGTCCGCTGCTTCCGCGACGAGGACCTCCGGGCGGACCGGCAGCCCGAATTCACCCAGCTTGACCTGGAGATGTCCTTCATCGACCGGGAGGCCCTCTATGCGCTGGTCGAGGAGCTGATGGCCGCGGTCTTCCACGAGGTGCTCGGGGTGGCGCTCACCACCCCGTTCCCCCGGCTGACGTACTCGGAGGCCATGAGCCGGTACGGGAACGATCACCCGGATATCCGCCTGGGGATGGAGCTGGTGGAGCTCTCCGCCCTGCTGGGGCGCACGGAGTTCCACGCCTTCGCCCAGGCCCTCGAGACCGGAGGCGTGGTCAAGGGCCTGAACGCCGCCGGGGCCGGGAGCGTCCTCTCCCGGAAGGAACTGGACGACCTGGTCGAGCTCAGCCGGAGCTATGGGGCCCAGGGCCTGGTCTGGGCCAGGGTGGAGGAGCGCGGGTGGCAGTCCCCGGTCAGCAAGTACCTGGGGGCGGACGCGATCCAGGCCATCACCGATCGACTCCAGGCGAGGCCGGGGGACCTGGTGCTCCTGGCCGCAGACCGCCCGGCGGTGGTGCATGACGTGCTGGGCCGCCTGCGACTGCACCTGGGGCAGCGCCTGGGCCGGATCCAGGAAGGGTTCCACTTCGTCTGGGTGACGGACTTCCCGCTCGTCGAGTACGACGAGGACGAGCGAGGGTATGTCGCCCTGCACCATCCCTTCACAGCGCCCCAGGATGATGACCTGGCCCTGCTGCGCGCGGCCGCCCAGGCGGTGGCGACCGGGATGCCAGGAGGGGTGCGGCCCGACGCGATCGACGCGGCCAGGATCCGCGCCAAGGCCTACGACCTCGTGCTGAATGGCACCGAGATCGGCGGGGGGAGCATCCGCAACCACCAGCGGGAGGTGCAGAGCCTGATCTTCCAGGTGCTGGGCGTCCCCGAGGAGGAGGCGCGGGCCAAGTTCGGGTTCCTGCTGGAGGCGCTCGAGTTCGGGGCTCCCCCCCACGGGGGCATCGCCTTCGGATTCGATCGGCTGGCGATGATGATGTGCGGGGAAGAGTCGATCCGCGATGTGATCGCCTTCCCCAAGACCCAGAAGGCGACCTGCCTCATGACCGAGGCCCCGGCGCCGGTGGAGCCCCGCCAGTTGGCCGAGCTGCACGTCAAGCTCGACCTGCCGGACGCCTGAGAGGGAGGAAGGACCCATGCGCAAGCGCAGCCGAGCCCGTAGGAACCTGGGGCGTCTCGGGGTGCTGGGCGGACTGCTGCTCCTGACGGCGGCGTGTGCGAGCGCCCCCACGCAGGAGATGGTGGCCGCCCGGGCGGCTGTGGATGCCGCCCGCCAGGCTGAGGCCTCGACCTACGCCTCGGTCGAGTTCAAGCTGGCCGAGCAGGGCCTGGAGGGCGCGGAAGCGCGGGTGAAGGCCCGCGAGTACAGCAAGGCGCGCCAGGCGGCTCTGGCGGTCCGGGAGCGTGCGGAGAAGGCCGAGTCGCTGGCCATCCGCAACCGCATTCGCGCGGAGGTGGAGCGGGTCCGGACCGACGCGTCGGCGGCGCGGGCGGCGGCCGAGGCCGCGACCGGCGCCCGCCAGCAGGTGGCCCAGGCGGTGGAGCAGGCCCAGAGAGCACAGGAGGAGGCCACGAAGGCCGCGGAGGCGGCCGTGGCGGCCAAGTCGGCGGCCGAGGCGGCCGCCAGCAAGGCTGCGGCTGAACGGCTCCAGGCAGAGCGCTCCGCCGAGATGGCCGGGGCCCATCGACGGATGGCCGAGCGGGCCGCCGCAGCGCGGGCCGCGGCCCGCCGGGCCGCCCTGGGGGTGGACATCGAGGAGGCGGAGGAGAAGGGGGAGACGGCGGCCCGGACGCCGGCCGGCCCGGCAGGGGCGCGGGCTGCCAGGGAGCCCGTTGCGGAGTACGTGGTGCAGGAGGGCGATACCCTTTGGGGGATCGCCGGGAACCCCGCGGTCTATAATGATCCCTTCCTCTGGCCGCTGCTCCACCGCGCCAACCAGGGCGAGATCGAGAACCCCGATCTGATCCCGGTCGGGCTCAAGCTGAAGGTCTCCCGCCAGGCCTCGCCCGAGGAGGTCAGGGAGGCCCGCAAGGCGGCCGGGGCCCCGGAGCCGTACACCCCGCCGGCGGGGGCGATCGTACCGCAGCCGGCCAAGGCGGCCGCCCCGGCGCCGCCCGCCAAGGCCGTGCCGACGCCGGAACCCGCAGCCAAAGCCCCCACAGCCAAGCAACCCGCAGCCAAACAACCGGCAGCCAAGAAGTAGGGAGGAGGGAGGGCCTGATGAAATTCGACAAGGTCACAGTTCCCACGGACGGCGACAGGATCGAGGTCAAGCACGGCAAGCTGATGGTCCCCGAGCGTCCCATCATCCCCTTCATCGAGGGGGACGGGATCGGCCCGGACCTCTGGCGGGCCAGCGTCCGGGTCTTCGATGCCGCCGTGCAGCGGGCCTCCGGCGGCAAGCGCAAGATCGCCTGGATGGAGATCTACGCGGGTGAGAAGGCCCAGGCCCGCTACGGGGAGATCCTCCCCCGGGAGACGATCGACGCCATCGAGCACTTCGTGGTGGCCATCAAGGGGCCGCTGACCACCCCGGTGGGTGGGGGGTTCCGGAGCCTGAACGTCACCCTCCGCCAGGTGATGGACCTGTACGCCTGCGTCCGTCCGGTGCGCTACTTCCAGGGGGTGCCGAGCCCCGTGAAGGCCCCGGAGAAGGTGGACATGATCATCTTCCGGGAGAACACGGAGGACATCTACGCGGGGATCGAGTGGCCGGCCGGGAGCCCGGAGGCCCGCAAGCTTATCGCGTTCCTGCGGGACCAGCTGGGCAAGGAGATCCGGGAGGACTCCGGGATCGGGATCAAGCCCATGAGCATCACGGGAAGCAAGCGGCTCGTCCGGAAGGCCATCCAGTACGCGGTGGACAAGCGCCGGCGCAACGTCACGCTGGTCCACAAGGGGAACATCATGAAATACACTGAAGGGGCCTTCAAGGACTGGGGGTACGAGCTCGCCCGGGAGGAGTTCGGGGACGTGACGGTCACGGAGGCCGACGTCTATGACCGGTTCGGGGGGAAGGTCCCGCCCGGCAAGATCATGATCAAGGACCGCATCGCCGACGCCATGTTCCAGCAGATCCTGACCCGGAGCGATGAGTACGATGTGATCGCGACCGGGAACCTGAACGGCGACTACTTCTCCGACGCCATCGCGGCCCAGATTGGCGGGCTGGGCATGGCCCCCGGGGCCAACATCGGCGACCACGTGGGGCTGTTCGAGGCCACCCACGGGAGCGCGCCCAAGTACACGGGGCAGGACAAGGTCAACCCGGGCTCCGTGATCCTCTCCGGGGTCATGATGCTCGAGTACCTGGGGTGGGACGAGGCGGCCCAGCTCATCGTGCGGGCCATGGAGCGGACCATCCAGGACAAGGTGGTGACCTACGACCTGGCGCGGCTCATGACCGGGGCCAAGGAGGTGAAGTGCTCCGAGTTCGGCGCCGCCATCGTCCAGCGCATGGCGTAGCCCGGGGGGTCCAGATGCGGCGGCAGAAGCTCACCATCGTCGGGGCCGGCAACGTGGGCGCCACCGCCGCCCATTGGGCGGTGGCCAAGGAGCTGGGGGATGTGGTCCTGGTGGACGTGATCGAAGGCCTCCCGCAGGGCAAGGCCCTGGACCTCCAGCAGGCCGGGCCAATCGAGGGGTTCGACTGCCGGGTCGTCGGGAGCAACAGCTATGAGGAGACCCGGGACTCGGACCTCGTGATCATCACCGCGGGGATCGCCAGGAAGCCCGGGATGACCCGGGAGGACCTGGTCAACACCAACACGGGGATCGTCAAGACGGTCACCGAACAGGTGATGAAGTACTCCCCGAATGCCTACCTGATCGTCGTCTCCAACCCCCTGGACGCCATGGTCTGGGTGGCCCGGAAGGTGAGCGGCCTGCCGCGGCAGCGGGTGGTGGGGATGGCCGGGGTGCTGGACACGGCGCGGTTCCGGACCTTCATCGCCCTGGAGCTGAACGTCTCCGTGGAGGATGTCTTCGCCTTCGTGCTCGGGGGGCACGGGGACCTCATGGTCCCCCTGCCGCGCTACACGACGGTGGGCGGGGTGCCGCTCCCGGCGCTCCTGCCGAAGGCGCGGATCGACGCCCTGATCCAGCGCACGAGGGATGGCGGGGCCGAGATCGTGGGCCTCCTGAAGACCGCCAGCGCCTTCTTCGCCCCGGGGGCCGCGGTCATCCAGATGGCGGAGGCGATCCTGCGCGACAAGAAGCGGGTCCTCCCCTGCGCCGCCTACCTCGAGGGCGAGTACGGGGTCCGGGGCTACTACATCGGGGTGCCGGTGAAGCTCGGCGCGGGCGGGATGGAGCAGGTGATCGAGATCGAGCTGAACCAGGAGGAGTGGACGGCCTTCGACGCTTCCGTCGCCAAGGTCAAGGAAGTGGTGGACGCGATCAAGCTCTGACCGACGAGACGGAAGGGGGGCGCGACGATGAGCCTGCGAACGACCGGGGCGGAGGGGGTGACGGCGCCCTCGGCCGCCCGGACGCTGCGGATGGATGCCTGGTGGGTGGAGCCGGCCCTGACGGTGCTGGGCCTGGGCGCTTTCGTCGTCTACTCCACCTGGGCCGCCTTCCAGAATGCCCACTACTACGCCGCCCCCTACCTGTCGCCCTTCTACTCCCCCTGCATCTCCGCCAACTGCCGGCACCTCACCTTCCAGCTGGTGGGCGGATGGTGGACCTGGTCCCCGGCCTTCCTGGTGCTGTGGGCCCCGGGGCTGTTCCGGCTCTCGTGCTACTATTACCGGAAGGCCTACTACCGGGGGTTCTGGGCGTCCCCGCCCGCCTGCGCGGTCCGGGACGCCCACGGGAGCTACTCCGGCGAGACGCGCCTGCCGCTCATCTTCCAGAACTTCCACCGGTACACCTTCTACCTGGCCGTGCTCTTCATCGTCGTCCTCGCCTGGGACGCGATCAGGGCGCTGCGCTTCCCCGACGGCTTCGGGGTGGGCGTGGGCACGCTCGTGCTCTGGGCCAACGTGACGCTCCTGGCCCTCTACACCTTCTCCTGCCACTCCTGCCGCCACCTGTGCGGCGGGGACCTGGACGTCTTCTCCAAGGCCCCTGGCCGATACCGGCTGTGGCGCCTCGTGAGCCGGCTCAACGAGCGCCACATGCTGTTCGCGTGGTGCAGCCTGATCGGCGTGGGGCTGACGGACCTCTACGTGCGCCTGGTCTCCATGGGCGTCATCCGTGACGTGAGGTTCTTCTGATGGCTGAGAACAGGTACGAGACCCAGGACTACGACGTGATCATCATCGGCGCCGGGGGCGCCGGGCTCCGGGCCGCCGTCGAGGCGTCGGCCCAGGGGGTCCGAACCGCGCTGATCTGCAAGTCGCTCCTGGGCAAGGCCCATACGGTGATGGCCGAGGGGGGGATCGCCGCGGCGCTGGGCAACGTCTACCCGGAGGACAACTGGCAGGTGCACTTCCGCGACACGATGCGCGGCGGCAAGATGCTGAACAACTGGCGCATGGCCCAGCTCCACGCCCAGGAGGCCCCGGACCGCGTCCGGGAGCTGGAGGCCTGGGGGGCGCTCTTCGACCGCACCCCGGATGGGCGGATCCTCCAGCGCGACTTCGGGGGGCACCGCTACGCGCGGCTCGCGCACGTCGGGGACCGCACCGGCCTGGAGATGATCCGCACCCTCCAGCAGCACGCGGTGCACAAGGGGATCGACGTCTTCATGGAGTGCACGATCGCCCGCCTGCTGAAGGACGGGGAGCGGATCGCCGGCGCCTTCGGCTACTGGCGCGAGAGCGGACGGTTCATCCTGTTCCGGGCCAAGGCGGTGGTCCTGGCCACGGGCGGCATCGGCAAGGCGTGGAAGTTCACCTCCAACTCCTGGGAGTACACCGGCGACGGGGTCACCC
>JACPFL010000215.1 GCA_016183025.1 Deltaproteobacteria bacterium
CTCCGGGCCTTCGCACTTGGGTTCGCGGCGCTCTCGGATTGCACCCACGTCCCTGTCTCGTTCCTCGAAGCCTAACGTAGAGGATTCTTTCCGAAGTCTCGCCGCAAGTCAAGCGGGGCTGGGGGCTCGCCCACCCTCACTTTCCTGGTGGCCCGATGGCGTGTAGCAACCCCCGGTCTCGCGCGCGCAGGGCCGCGCGTCCCTCCGCGCAGGCGTCCAGCAACCGGCAGAGCGCCTGCAGCGCCTGGTGCACGTGCCGGGCATGGCTGAGCATCAGCATGGCAATCGACAGGACGCTCTGCGTGCGGGTGGTCCCATGGCGCGGCTGACGCCGGGGAATCTCCAGATCAGCCCGCGCCCGCTGCCCTTCGGGGGTCACCCCGAGCAAGAGCAGAAACGCGTAGGCGAGGCAAAAGGCTACCAGGAGACGGCCCATCCGCTCGGCCACCCGGACCTGCAAGCGCAGGCCGCGCAGGCCCAGATGCGTTTTGAAATCCCGGAAGCTCTGCTCGATCTGCATGCGCCGTCGGTAGAGGGCCACCACCTCGGCCGGGGTCCAGTGCGCGCGGGTCCAGGGCGGCACGAGCAGGTACCAGGGCTCTGCCTGGGAGGGGTCCTGGAATACCACGACGTCCAGGGGCACCCGCTGGCGGGCGTGGTAGAGGATCCCCTCGTAGCGGACGGGCTGGCCCGGCGGGGCCTGGAGCTCTCCCAGTTTGCGCCGCCGCCCCGCGTGCTCGATGACCGTCCCGGCCCGGCCCCGCAGCAGCACCCAGCGGTGGGCCTGGAGGGCCTGGCGCAGCAGCTGGGCCCGACTGTAGCCGCGATCCCCGATGAAGACGGGCATGAGCCCTGGGGGGAGGCTCTGCTCCACATCGGCCAGGAAGATCTCCTCGAGGCGGTTCTGAGAGGGCAGCCGGTCTCGCCACGGGTACTCGAAGGTGTAGACGGCCAGCGGCAAGGCGCGCCCCTCAAAGGGGACGGCGGCGAACAGGGTTTGCACGGCGCCCGATGTGGTCTGGTCGAACAGGACGGGGCAGAGCCCGGGGCGGGTCCGCGCGAACAGCAGCCGGCCCAGCCCCGTGCTGACCGCCCGCCCTTCCAGGCGGGGATTGTCGAGCAACCGGCGCAGCCGGTTCTCCCGGGAGTGCGGCCGGGACGGCACCGGCAGCACCCGGTACAGGGCGGCCAGGGAGAGCTGGCCGGAGCCACTCCGGGCGGCCGCCATCACGGCCAGGAAGCTGGTGCAGAGCAGGGCCAACGTCTTGCGCACGCTGCGCCGGAGCTCGCGGAACGACTGCTCCAGGGCGACGCCCACCAGCTCGGCCAGCGCCGCATCCAGGTGGAGGCGCTCAGGGGCGGCGCTGGGCCTTGCGGGCACGCAGATAGCGTTCTCCGGCGTCGAGGATCAGGGCCTGGAGCGTGCGGCCGTTGGCCAGGGCCTGCTCCAGCTCGCGGGCCAGCTCGTCGGGCACGTAGCGCGCAAAGCGGCGCCCGGCCCGGTGGCCATACAAGACATAGCTCGCGTGCTGTTCCCCGGTGGCACAGGCCGCGCAGCGCGGGCGGATACAGGGGCTCTTGCGCAGGCTCAGGGAGCCGCCCGCCACGGGCCAGAGCCGCTGCACCTGGGCGAGGAACCACCGGCGCACCTCCTCAGGAGTCTCGGGGACCGGCATGATGGAGGTACATGTGCCATATCCCACATATACAGTCAAGCAAAAAGATTTCCGGCAAACTGAGGGTGGGCGAGAGATGAACCCCTCTTGACAGCCGGAGCGCGACGGGGAGAATGTGGCGTCTGAGGGATCGCCTCTCCGGCCGGACAGAAGAGGAGGAGCCCGCCATGCCCGAGATGCTCCCCACGCACCTGATGCAGTGGATCGAGCAGAACAAGCAGTTCTTTCGGCCTCCCGTGGCCAACCGGGAGGTCTTTCCGGAGAGCGAGTTCATCTTCCAGATCATCCGCGGCCCGAACGCCCGGAACGATTTCCACATCGATCCTGGAGACGAGATCTTCTATCAGCTCAAGGGCGACATCACCGTCCAGTACATCGACGGCGACGGCAAGCGCCAGATGGCCCTGGTCCGCGAGGGGGAGGCCATGCTGTGCCGGGCCGGCACCCCGCACTGCCCGGTCCGGCCGGCGGACACCTGGGGGCTCGTGATCGAGCGGAAGCGCCGCCCCGACGAGCTGGACCGGCTCGCCTGGTTCTGCCAGCGCTGCCAGGGGAAGCTCCACGAGGTGAGCTTCTCCTGCGAGAACATCGAGACCCAGCTCAAGGAGGCCATCCAGACCTTCAACGCCAGCGAGGCGCTGCGGACGTGCACGCACTGTGGCGCCGTGCTCCCCGTCCCATCCGGCGCCAACTAGCCCTGCTGAGGACGAGGGGCGCGGTGCGCGGCGTACGCCCCCATGGGCGGGACTCCTCCGCTCAGGCGGGATGAAGGCCGAAGAAGTGGTGGAGCGGGCCGTGCCCGTGGCCCAGCTTCATCGCGGCGGCCGCGCGGATCGCGCCGGTGAC
>JACPFL010000216.1 GCA_016183025.1 Deltaproteobacteria bacterium
CGCGCACGCCAGGATCTGCAGCGTGTTCCGGCAGGCGGGGGAGCGCGGCGTGGCGCTGTCACCGGCCATGGACGTGGAGGCGGCGCGCCTGGAGCTCCCCGAGGAGCTCCGCCTGCTGAAGCTCCTGGGGCGGTACCCTGAGGTCGTCTCGGGGGCAGCGGCCGCGCTCGAGCCCCACCGGCTGACGTACTACCTCCACGAGCTGTGCGACGAGTTCCACCGCTACTACAACCGTCACCGCATCCTGACCGAGGACCCCGGGCTGACTGCCGCACGGCTGGCCCTGATCTGCTGCGTCCGGACGGTGCTGGCCGGGGCCCTGGGCCTGCTGGGGGTGTCGGCCCCCGAGACGATGTAGACGATGGCCCAGGAGCAGGTGCCCATGGGCGAAGAGACTGCGGGCACGCCCGTGGTGGAGGCCCCCCAGCCCGGCGGTACGGACACCCGGGGAGCACCCCGATCGGGTCGGGCTCTCGCCCTCTGGCTGGGAGTGGCCTTCCTGGGGGCAGTCAGCGTCTTCTCCCTTGGCGTGCTCGTGGGCAGGAGTCTCAGCACGGTCGGTCGGATGCCTCCGCCGGCCCAGAGTCCCCCGGTCCGAGTCAAGCTTGAGCCGATGCTGACCGAGCCCGAGAAGCCGCCGGAGAAAGCCCCGGCATCCAAGGGGCAAATTGATGCGGGGCTCTACCAGGCCCTGCAGGAGCAAAAGGGCACGGGTGAGGCCAAGGGCTCTCCCGGGGGGGCGGGGCTGCTCCCAGAGGCGGGGAAGCCCGGCGAGGTGGTCACGAAGGCGGAGCCGGCGAAGGGCGAGCCGGCGAAGAAGGCCGAGCCTGAGAAGCGGGTCGAGACCTCCAGGAGTAAAGCTCCGGCGGAGGCGCGGGCTCCGGCCCAGTCGGCCGGCCGCTACACGGTGCAGGTGGCGTCGTTCAGCGATCGGGCTCCGGCCCAGCAGATGGTGGAGCGCCTTCGCAAGAACGGGTACACGGCGGAGATCCGCACGGTGAACCTCGACAAACGTGGGATCTGGCACCGCGTCCGGGTCGGGGCCTATGCCACCGAGGAGGAGGCGCGGCGCGTGGCGCAGGCGCTGCAGAAGGAGGAGCGGCTGCCCTCGGCCCCGCTCGTGGTGAGCGGGGAGCCCTGATAGCGTTTGACAGGGCCGCGACGAACATCTTATAGTAGAGGCACGATCGCGGGGTGGAGCAGTCCGGTAGCTCGTCGGGCTCATAACCCGAAGGTCGCAGGTTCAAATCCTGCCCCCGCTACCAACGAAATCAGGGGGTTGCGGTGCTCGCCGCAACCCCTTTTTCTTTGGCTACTCCGTGTCAGCACGCGCCACAAAGTCGCAGTCCATGCCCACGTCTCGGCATCAGAGCACTTTTGCCATCGAAGCACCTCCTTCTAGCACCTTCCCATGGGCGAGCTCGGCCCGCTCACGGCTGCCTCGCTTCCGGCTGCCCATCCGGCGGCGGCAACAGCATCTGGCTCGGGGCAAGCTCGGGAACCGTCTTGACTTGAGCCGCTGTCGGCGTAGGATGCCACCTTTGGTTGGGGCGCGAGCCCCAGGATTAAGGAATCATGAGGAGGCGGCCCATGAACGAGCAAGGCGCAAGGGGGAAGCGGCAGCACGGACCATGGCGTACGGTCCTGGGACAAGGGGTCGCGGTCGTTTTACTGGCGGTGCTGGGCCTTCCGACGCTCGGCCCCGCCCTGGCCCAGGATCTCACAACGGTGAGCTACGGGGAGATCCCCGCCATCTCCAACATCGGCCTCTATGCCGGACTCGAGAAGGGGTACTTCCGGGAGGAGGGGCTGGACGTCCGGATGCACCAGTTCGCGTCCGGGGCTAAGATGATCGCGCCCCTGGCGGCGGGCGAGATCGGCGTGGCCGGCGGCGGATCGAGCGCGGCCCTGTTCAACAGCATCGCCAGCGGGATGGACTTCTGGATCGTGGCGGACAAGGGGCAGGTCCGGCCCGGGTTCGGCGGAGGAGACCTCCTGGTCGTCCGGAAAGACCTCCTGCCGGTCTTTCAGCGCGAAGGGCTCCGGGCGCTGAAGGGGCGGACCGTGGGCATGTACGCCAAGGGGAGCATCAACGACTACGGGCTGGCCAGGATGCTCGAGTCCGTGGGGCTGTCCCTGGCTGACGTGAAGGATGTGTACATCGCGCCCCCCAACCACCCCCAGGCCTTTCTGACCAAGGCCATCGACGCGGGTCTGGAGGCCGAGCCCTGGGGGACCCGGGCTGAGAGCGCAGGGGCCGGGGTGAAGTTCCTCAGGGCCTACGAGGTGGATTCCCTCCGCACGGTCCAGATCGCCGTGATCATGTACGCCGGACGGTTCATCCGGGAGCAGCCGAAGGCGGCCCGGGGGTTCATGAAGGCCTATGTGCGCGGCATCCGCTACAACCATGCCCAGGGGTACAAGCACCCCGAGATGCTGGCCGTCCTGAGCAAGTACACGAAGGTCCCGCCCCAGGTCATCGCCGGCTCCGAGCTCTTCTACCTGGACGGGGACGCCCGTCCCAACGTCGAGAGCCTGGCCGACCAGCAGGAGTGGTTCCTGAAACAGGGGTTCGCGAAGCAGCGGGTCCCCATGGACCGGGTCCTGAACCTCAGCTTTCTGGAGGGGGCGAAGCCGTGAAGGGTGAACCATGAAGGCGCTTGTGCTGAAGGGGATCCTGGGACTGCTGGCCTGCCTGGCCCTGCCGGGCCTGGCCCTGGGGGCCCCAGCGGTCAAGGTCCGTAGTGCCATCAGCTCGCTCTCGGCCAACCACTCCCACCTCTGGGTCGCGGACGAGCAGGGCTACTTCCGGAAGTATGGATTGGAGGTGCCCATCGTCTTCATCAGCAGCGGCACGACCGTGATCCAGTCGCTGCTGGCAGGGGAGCTGGAGGTGGCCTCGATGGCGTCGGACGCCGCCCTGTCGGCCGTACTGGAGGGGGCGCCGATCACCATCTTCGCCACGACCGCCGCCCGCAACGACTTCATGTTCTTCGTCGGGAAGGAGATCCGGACCCTGGGGGACCTGAAGGGCAAGAGGGTCGGCGTCACCCGGTTCGGGGCGGCCAGCGATGGGATCGCCCTGGCCATCATGGCCATGGCCGGGCTGCGGCCGGACCGGGATGTGGTCCGCGTGCAGATGGGGGGCCTGGGCGAGATCCTGGTCGGGCTCCGCTCCGGCGCCTTGGCCGGTGGAGGCCTGGTGCCGCCGTTCACGGTACTGGCCCGGCGATTGGGGCTCCGGGCGGTCTACGACTTCCTGGAGGCCCCGGAGACCGATGTCTTTGTCGTCCTGGTGGCCAAGACGGCCTGGCTCCGTGACCAGCGGGACGTCGCGCTCCGGTACCTCCGGGCGGCCTCCGAGGGGATCCACTTCATCCTGAGCCAGCCGGACCCGGCGCTCTACCGACAGATCCTGACACGGCGGCTTCGCCTCGTCGACCAGGAGATGGCCGACGAGATCGCCGCGCGGATGCTCAAGCTGTACAGCCACACCCGGATCCCCCGGACGAGCCTGGAGGGGCTGCGGCCGCCGCTGGGGCGGATCCCGCATCCCCGGGCGAAGACAGCGGACCCGACCCTGTTCGCGGACAACAGCCTTGTCGAGGCCCTGGAGCGGGAGGGGTTTTACCAGCGGCTCTCCAGCGGGGGTCGCCCATAGGGGGAGGGAGAGGCACCTCGTCGTTGACACTGGAAGCGCAAACAGAGAATCTGCTGCCCTGGGAGTGTTGGGTGACCGTGATGACCCTGAGCGGGGGGATTCCGGTTGAGGCGTCAGTCCGCGAGACAGGAGGTGCAGCCATGAGGATGAGACAGTTGCTCGCGGTCGGGATTGTGCTGGCGGTGGCCATGGGGGCGGTATGGCTGGGGGCGGCCCCCGGCTGGGCGCAGCAGCCCCGGTACGCGACCACCAAGGTCGCGGATGACGTGTACATGTTCCGGTGGATCGGCCACCAGGCGCTGTTCGTGGTGACCCCGGATGGCGTGATCGCCACCGACCCGATCTCGGTGGAGGCTGCCAAGGTCTACCGGGAGGAGATCAAGAAGATCACGCCGCAGCCGGTCCGCTACGTGATCTACAGCCACCACCACTTCGACCACATCACCGGCGGGGCCGCCTTCGCGGACACCGCGATCTTCGTCGCCCACGCCCGGACGCGGCAGCGGCTGCTGGAGCTGATGAACCCGAACGTCCCCCTCCCCAGCGTCACCTACCGGGACCGGATGACCCTGGAGCTGGGCGGCCGGAAGGTGGAGCTCCACTACGTGGGCCGGAACCACACGGACAACAGCACGGTGGTGCTGGTCCCGGACCAGAAGGTCCTGTTCGCGGTGGACTTCATCCCCATCCGGAGCCTGCAGTTCCGTGTGATGTACGACACCTATCCCATGGAGCTGATCGAGTCGTTGAAGCGGGTGGAGCTGATGGACTTCAACATCCTCGTCCCCGGGCACGGGCCGATCTCGAACAAGGACGCCGTGCGGGAGCACCGGGAGTACCTGCAGGACCTGGCGGCCGAGGTCAAGAAGTACCTCGACCGGGGCGTGAGCCTGGTGGATACCATCCGGCAGCTCAAGCTGCCCAAGTACGAGAAGTGGGGCGGCTACGAGCAGTTCCTGCCGATGAACGTCGAGCGGTTCTTCGAGTACTACCGCCGGGGGGTCTGAACGGGTCCGTCGCGCGCGTCCGTCCACCGGACCGGGGGCCGGACCAGGCCGCGATGGCGTGGCCGGCTCCCTGGTCGGTCCGGCCTCGCCGTCAGGCCCCGGGCCACTCCCCCTCACCCCCGGCCCGCGACCCATGCCGTGATTATCCTTGCCGGCTTCGTGCCAAAACAGGCACGATGGCGGGAGGTGTCCAGGATTGCTCAGGGGTCGCCGCCCGGGCACGGGGACGAGGAGAGAGGGACGCGCATTGGACCTGGTGATCGAGCTGTTTCAGCGGTTGAATTCGTTGGAGGAGCTGATCCGCTGGGGCGGCTACCTCGTGCTCGTGGCGATCGTGTTCGCGGAGACCGGGCTGCTGATCGGGTTCTTCCTCCCGGGTGATTCGTTGCTGGTCACCGCGGGGCTGCTGGCCTCCACCGGGGCCCTCGACATCCGGCTGCTGAACCTCTTGCTCTCCGCGGCCGCCATCGCCGGCGACTCGGTGGGATACTACATCGGCCACAAGTCGGGCCCGAGGATCTTCACCCGGGAGAAGTCCCTCCTGTTCGCCAGGGACCACCTCGTGCGGACGAAGGCGTTCTACGAGAAGCACGGCGGCAAGACCATCGTCATCGCCCGGTTCGTGCCGATCATCCGGACCTTCGCCCCGGTGGTGGCGGGCGTCGGCCAGATGGCCTACCGCCGGTTCGTGTCCTACAACGTCTTCGGCGGGATCTTCTGGGTGGGGAGCATGACCCTGGTGGGGTACTTCCTGGGGCGGACGATCCCTGCCGTCCAGGACTACATCCACGTGGTGATCGCGATCGTCATCGTCCTCTCGATCCTGCCCGGGGTCTTCGAGGTCGTCAGGGCGCGGCTGGCCGCCAGGCGGCGGCTGTCCGCCCAGGGGCCGCACTGAGGAGCGGCCAGCGAGGCCAGGGCTCGGAGGCGACCTTGTCCGTGAAGGTCAGGGCGGCTTGACGAGGCGTGCCTGTCGTCGTACCATCCCCCCGTCCCGAGGTGTTCGGAGGTGACGTATGCGAAAGCGTCCGGTGGTGGATGCGGACTCCCACGTGGAGGAGCCGGCAGAGGCGTGGGAGCACCTCGATAAGGAGTACCAGGCCCGGAAGCCCTTTGCCCTGACCGCGGAGAACCGGCCTTTCCTGACCAACCTCAACGCCTTCTGGTACATCGACGGGGTGGTGCACCCGAAGCCGGTGGGGCAGGGGACCACGGTTTTCGGGACGCCCATCACCCAGGCGCACGCCCAGCGCAAGAGCTTCAGCCTCGGCAGCCAGACCCTGCTGGATGTGGACGCCCGCCTGAAGGACATGGATGCGGCAGGCGTGGACATCCAGGTGATCTTCCCCACGGTGTTCCTGGAGCCGCTCACCGACGACGTCCATTTCGAGGCCGCGTTGATGCGCAGCTACAACACCTGGATGGCCGGGGTCTGCCGGCAGCGGCCGGACCGGCTCAAGTGGGCGGCCGTGATGCCGCTGCGCGACGTGCCCGCGGCGGTCGAGGAACTCGGCCGGGCCAAGGCGCTGGGGGCGGTGGCGGCCGGGATCTACGGGACCGTGGGCGAGATGCCGCTCCACCACCGGGACCTGGACCCATTTTACGCCGAGGCCGAGGGGCTGCAGCTCCCGGTCTGTGTCCACACCGGGTGGAGTCACCCCGGGATCCGGCGAACCATCGACAGCATCTACGGGGCCCACGCGCTGAGCTTCACCCTGCCGGTGATGCTCGGGTTCTTCAGCTTCCTGGGGGGCGGGGTGCTGGACCGCTTCCCGCGCCTGAAGGTCGGGTTCCTGGAGGCCGGCAGCGACTGGGTCCCCTACCTGGTCCAGCGCATGGACCACTACTTCCACTCGAACGGAGGGCTCGGCCGCCCGGTCCCCGGGAGGTCAGCGAGCGCCTACCTGCGGGAGTGCCAGATCTTTTTCACGTGCGAGGCGGAGGAGAAGCTGCTCCCCCAGGTCCTCGGGTTCGTCGGGGAGGACCGCATCATGATCTCCGCGGACCTCCCCCACGCCGAGGCGCGGGAGAGCGCGGTCTTCGAGCTCACCGAGCGGACCGACCTGAGCGAGTCCCAGAAGCAGAAGCTTTTGAGCGAGAACGCCCTGCGCTTCTACGCCCTCTGACGTCCCGGCCCCTCAAGGCAGGCCCATACCATCCCGTCCACCACGCGAACGGGCACCGTCTGACCGTCCCGCCTGAACTCTGGTTCGCCGAGTGGGGGCTCAATCATCCGGCCGGTCTTGAGGTCGAGGATCGCCCCATGCGTGGGACAGATGACCGTCCCGTCCTCCCGCCGGCCTCGGGACAGGCGAGAAGCTTCGTGGGGACATCGGTCAACCAGGGCACAGATGGTCTCGCCCAGGCGGACGACGAGCAGCCGCTGGCCGGCAGCGGTGAGCCCGACCAGCGTCCCCTCGGGGAACGCCTCGAGCGGCCCCAGGCACACGAACCCTTCTGGTCCGCCGGTGGCTGTCTCGTCACCGCTCGTCGTCAG
This sequence comes from Deltaproteobacteria bacterium, assembly GCA_016183025.1. Lineage (GTDB taxonomy): Bacteria > Desulfobacterota > JACPFL01 > JACPFL01 > JACPFL01 > JACPFL01. The sequence continues at coordinate 7,166 of JACPFL010000216.1, forward strand.
CCAAAGCGGCGCGGGCCGTTCTCGTCCCATCGACCCCGAGCCTTCTCGATCCATCGGTCTCTGACCTATGGGTGGGTGGGAGCGGTGCCGGCCTGCGGGTCAGGCACGGCGACGGCGAAAATGAGCGCGCTCAGGGCCAGGATGCCCGACAGGATCAGGAAGGCCGGCGGATAGCTCAGGGTCCCAATCAGGAAGCCGGCCACGATCGGGCCGGAGGCCTCCCCGGTGTCCCAGATCGTGCCGAAGACCCCCATGGCTGAGCCCATGCGGCCGCGGCGGGCCAGGTCGGCGATGAGCGCGGTGGTGGAGGGGGTCACGGTCGCCACCCCGAGCCCGAGCAGGGCGGACCAGACCAGGAGCGGGCCGAGCGCCCGCGTGGCGGGGATCAGGGGGAGCATGACCGCCACCAGCACCAGGCCGGCGAAAATCAGGGGCTTGCGCCCGATTTGGTCCGACAGGCGGCCTGTGAGCGGCTTCGCCGCCATGGTGGTGGCGAGCTGGACCCCCATGACCACCCCGATCTGCGCGTCGTTCAGGCCGATCCCTCGGGCATAGGGCGGGAAGAACCCCTGGAAGGCCGCGTAGCCGAGGTACATGGTCGCCTCCATGATCGAGGCGATGACCACTGCCGGGTTGGAGAGCACTTCCGCCACCCCGCGGCGGAACTGCTCCCAGCGGCCCGGCCGACCAGCTGCGGGCGAGTGGGGGATTCCTTCCGGCAGGCGCAGCACCAGGAGCAGGGGGAGCAGCCCGAGGAGGCCGACGACGAGATAGGTGGTGGGGTAGCTCGCCGTGTAGAACAGGATCAGCCCGCCCAGCAGCGGCCCGGCGGTGGCCCCCACGTCGTTGGCCGAGGCGAACCAGCCGAGCTTCTCCCCCCGTCCTTGCTGGAACAGGTCCGCCACGTAGGCCGCAGCCACGGGGGAGAAGATGGCCGTGGCCAGGCCGTGCAGGAAGCGGAGCAGCAGGAGTGCGATCGGCCCCCCGACCAGCGGATAGAGAAAAGGCGGCCCGGCGAAGAAGAGGGCCCCCAGCAGGAGCATTCGTTTCCGCCCCAGCAGGTCCGACAGCGCCCCAGCCGGGAGCTTGATGAAGACCCCTGTGATCGTCGAGGCGCCGACGATGAGGCCGATCAGCTCCGGGGTCGCCCCGAGGTCCTGGGCAAACCGGGGGAGGACCGGGCTCCGGGCCATCTGGTAGCTGAAGCGGGAGAGCAGCCCGGCGATGACAAGGGTCAGGAACGGCGTCATGTCAGGTCCCTCCGCGCGACCGGTTTCCCCGAGACCCTGACCGGGGGTTCGGGAGGGAAGTGTCCCTCCGCATCATACCCGGACCGGCTCGCCGACCTCCTCGGGGTCCACGTAGACGTGCTCACAGGGGGTGGGGGCCTGGGTGAGGACGACGATCATCCGCGTGGCGCCGGTGTTGATGATCTCGTGGGGGGCGTCCTTCGGGACCCAGACCACCGTTCGGGGGGTCACCTTCGTGATCTCCTTGCCCACGATGCACTCCCCCTCCCCCTCGACGAAGAAGAGCGTCTCCTCCGTGATGGGGTGGCGGTGGAGGGGGTTCTTCTGCCCGGGCTCGATGCAGTACATGTTGAAGTTCAGGCTGTCGGTCTCGATGAGGCGCTTCCGGACGAAGGCTCGCGGATGGAACTCCACGTGGTCATCGATCTTGAGTATGCGCATCGCTCCCTCCCTCACGGCACTTCGACGCCCAGGTCGTCGAAGGCGCTGACCGAATCCGCGATCGTCCAGAGGCCGACCCCGCCCTCGGCGAAGGTCGCATCTTCGGCTTCGATCACCAGTTTGTCGTTCCAGTAGCAGCAGATCCTGGCTCCCCACGCTTCCACGCGCAGCCACTGCCAGCCTTCATCTCTCGCCTGGAAGCGGCCGAGGGCGCGCCGGGTTCCTTCCGAGGACCTGAAGAGCGCGAGGTCGTCCAGCAGGTTGGCGCGAAAGACGTAGTAATGGTCCGGGTCCTGCACACGGAACATGAGCCCCCCCGCCTGGTCGTTCTCCCCGGCCAGGGGCCTGAAGGCGACCTGCGCGATCAGGTCGGCCGCCCGCACCCCCTCGATCAGGCAGCGCGGGAAGTGGAGCCCCCAGGGGAACTGCGCGGTCTGGACGAGGATGTTGGGCGGCGTCGGGGCGGTGGGGTCAGCCTGGACCACCCACGTGCCGAGGACCGGCACCAACCCTGCCGGGAGCGACCCGGCGGACTCCTGGTCAAAGGTCCACAGACGGTTCTTCATCGTCCTGATCTATTTCCGTTCCCCGAGGGTGGCGTAGACGGCATCGAACAGGGCCAGGCCGAGGCGCAGCAACTCCTGGTCGTCGGCCGTCGTGGTCGCCAGCCCGCGGATGATCTGGTCCAGGAGGGTCGCCTCCGTCCGGGCGAACTTGCCGTCCTTGAGGTCGGCGTCGTGCACGATCTCCCCGATGGCCTTCAGCCTGCCGTCACGCAGCCCGAAGCGCTTGAGCAGGGTCTCGAACGTGCAGTCCTCCCCATGGTGCCCGAATTCCACCCCGAACATGTCGAAGGGGACCCCCTGCCGGGGGGGTCGCTGGTGGGTGGTGAAGCCGAACGTGGCCCTGGGATCGATGAAGCGTCGGATGAGCCAGGCCGAGGCCAGCCGGTCGATGTGCGGCCGGGCCCGCGTCACCCAGAGGCGGCCCCGGAATGCGGCTGGAGACAACGGCTGCGAGGACGTCACCTGCCGTGGGCGGCTGGCTTGGACCGCGGTGAGACGGCTCCGGAGGCGCTGGAGCAGGCGGCTGGCCTCTGTCCGTCCGCGCGCCCCGAAATAGTCGATCGCCTGGATCTCGTCCAGGCGTCGCCGGGCCTCCTTGATGATCTCCTCCAGGCCCCGGAGGGCCTGTCCAGTGCGGTCGCGGGGCAGGGTCTCCAGGGCGTTCAGGTCTTCCCGCAGCCCCTTGACGACCTCCTGATACTCCTCGTCTCGCGCGGCCCGGAAGAGCGAGACGATGCGGGCGTCAGTCAGGTTCTCGATGCGGTCCACCCGCATCAGGGTGGCCTGGCCTCCTAGGCCCTGGATCTCCTCGGCCAGCCAATGGAAGCTCTCGAAGAGGTCGGCCCGGTCGGGGAGCAGGTAGACGGAGCTCTTCAGGGCGAGGGCGCCGAGCTTCTGGAGCTTGCGCCAGACCCGGACGCGGTCCTTCGAAGGGTGAGGCGGCAGGGAGTAGATGAGCACCACCCACCGGGCGCCGGTCCGGGGACGGCCTGGTGGACCCTGTTGCATGTGGTACATGCTAGTAACAGTTGATACATCCTGTCAAGCGGCGCCCCGCGTTTCCCTGGCGGCGGCATGAGCCCGCAGCCGCCCCGTGACGGGGGTGACCCGGCCTCACCTGGACGGGCTTCTCGATCGCCCTGCCCGGGCACCTGCCTCGTGCCTCTTGAGACCTCCGTTCGCTGCTCACCAGCGGGCAGCGGGGCCTGTCGACCGGGGATGTTTGACGGCGGGCCTACGGGTCTTTCAGAATGATGGCGGGGAGGGGGGCATGGCGAAACTCAAAGTCACGGTGGATCGCCAGCTCTGTATCTCATCGGGCGAGTGCATACAGGTGGCGCCCGACGTCTTCGCGCTCGACGACGAGAACAAGGCCTACGTCAAGACCCTGGAAGGCACGGACGAGGATGTGATCTTCGAGGCCGCGGAGGCGTGCCCGACCAACGCCATCATCATCGTGGACGAGGAGAGCGGCCGGCAGCTCTACCCCGACTGACGACATCCTCGCCTCACCCGCGCGCCCGGCAGGCCGCACGAAGGCGCGCGCCCACCGGATGGCCAGCCCAGCCCCTCAGGGATATCGATTGGTCAGGCGGAATAGCCCGGCGCTGGCCAGGGCGGAGCATCGGCCGCCGGTCAATTAGAGGACGCTCAGCGAGCGAGCAGGTGGACGAGCACGGAGTACATGGCCAGGAGGGGAACCCCCGCCCCCGCGAGGAGCACTACCACGGCGTAGGCCTGATACCACCACGGCTCACGCATGGCGATCCTCGACGAGACGGCCGCGTCCCCGCCACCTCACCCACAGGGTGAAGAGGAGAGCGGCCGTGGCCAGGAGCCCCAGCAGGATGAGGGGCTGAGAGGGGTGCAGGAGCCGCACGGCCTGGCTCACCTCGGCCTTGAGCGCGTACCCCAGCCCAGAGAGGCCACCGGTCCAGAGGAGGGTCCCGGCGAGGTCAGCCGTGAGAAAGCGCAGATAGGGGACCTGGGTGATCCCGCTCAGGGGGGCCAGCAGCACCCGGACGCCGGCGATGTACTTCGCCACCACGAAGACGAGGACGAGGGCGAGCAGGCCGAATCGGTTCACGTTCAGGATGGTCTGGTGGCGGCCCAGGAGCCGGGAGCCGCGGGTCCGGGCGACGACGAACCACAGGTGATCTGCCAGGAGGACACCCGCGGTGGCCAGCACGATCACCGAGCCGAGCTGGGCACTGCTCGCTGAGAAGGCCCCGGCCAGGAGCAGGGCGGGTTCCCCCGGGAGCGGGAGCCCCAGGTAGTCCAGGAGCATCCAGCCGAAGATGATCAGGTACCCGTACTGCAGCAGCAGTTCAGCCACGAGGTCCAAGGGTCTCTCCCACCGTGCTTACATCGTCCTTACATCGTCCGGAGCGCCCTGAGGCTTGAGCTCTCTTTCATGATCCCTCCGCCAAAACACTCAGCAAGCCCTGTGCCCGATCCAGGAGACCGGCGGGCCGATGGGGACGGGCTGCTAACCGCCGGATTTCACAAGATGGCTCTAAGGCCTGGTGGCAGCAGTTCCTCAGGAGCCCCGTTTTTTGGAGGTGACACCCTGAGCAAAAATGCTGACACCCTGTCTCCAGTTGGGGCCTATGCTCCCCCGGAGCGGGCCCGGCGAAGATCGAGGAAGTCGGGTAGAATGGTCCTGTGATCCCCATCACAGAGGAGGGCCGGGCAATCTGGCTGCGCCTTCAGAACCTCTGGGTCGTTCCAGGCGTGGTGGTGATTGGGCAGGCGCCTGACCCGGTAAGACCTGGCCTGACCCAGCTCAGCCTGGAGGTCCGCGGGCTCCTGTGCGATCTCTGAGCGCATCGGGTGCGGCGGAGCCTGGAGCGGCTCCCCGGGGTGACGGTCGCGGAGGTGGACTTGCGCACGGGGCGGGCGCTCGTGTCCCACCGGGTCGGGGCCCTCGATCCCGAGGGAGCCCGGGCGGCTGTGCTCGCGTGTGTGACCGTGCCGCGGCTCCGCCGGCTGATGGAAGGGATCAGCCGGCACGTCAAGGCCGGTCTCGGCCGCCTCCGCAGCGCTGGCCGGGCGTAAAAGGCGAGGGGGTGCTACAATACCTCAGAGCCGTCGAGAGGCCGCGAGAGGGCAGGGAGGCACGTCGGTGACGGGCACGGGGGAAGAGCACACGGGGAAGTGGGTCGGCCACACCCGGGGGGTGGTGTTGGCCGCCCTCGCCGTGACCCTGCTGTGGGCGGCCTGGCCCTCGGGAGTCACGGGCTCGACCCATCTCTTCAAGGCACTGGGCGTCGAGCCGATCAAGCCCGGGACCCCGGCCCCGGCGTTCACGCTGCGCACGCCCGAGGGGCAGAAGCTCAGCCTCGCGGACTACCGTGGAAAGGTGGTCTTCCTGAACTTCTGGGCGACGTGGTGCGTGCCCTGTCGGCTCGAGATGCCGACCATGGAGAAGCTCCATCAGACCTACCAGGGACGGGGGCTGGTGGTGCTGGCCGTGGATATCCAGGAGAATCCGAAGAAGGTCAAGGCGTTCATCTCGGAGCTGAAGCTCACCTTTCCCGCGGTCATCGATGCCACCGGTGACGTGGTGGAGGCGTACAGGATCTTTGCGGTCCCGACGACCATCCTGATCAGCCGACAGGGCGAGATGGTGGGCCGGGTGACCGGCTACCGCGACTGGTCCACGAAGGAGGCCCGGGAGCTGTTGGACCAGCTCCTGAACGCGAAGGCGCCCCGGAAGGGGCGGTGAGGCACGGCATGGCGCGACCAGGGGGAGATGTCAGGGTCGACCTCCCGCTCCGGGGGATGAGTTGCGCGAGCTGCGCCGCGCGGATCGAGAAGGGGCTCCGCGAGCAGCCCGGCGTGGCTGAGGCGAGCGTCAACTTCGGCGCGGAGCGGGCCACGGTGGCCTACGACCCGGACGTGATGGACGTCCCCCGCCTGGTGGGGGCCGTGCGGGGGCTGGGCTACGAGGTCCCCGTGGAGCGGGTGACCCTGGCCATCGGCGGCATGTCGTGCGCCTCCTGCGTGGAGCGGATCGAGCGAGGGCTGCAGGCCACGGCCGGCGTGATGAGCGCCGCGGTCAACTTCGCGACCGAGACGGCCATCGTCGAGTACATCCCGGGGGCCGTGACCCCGGATCGGCTGCGGCGGGTGGTCACCGACCTGGGCTACGACGTCCGTGACGCCGAGGTCGCCGAGCCGTCGGATCACGAGCGTGAGGCCAGGGCCCGGGAGATCCGCCGGCTGCGGCAGAAGGTGGTGGCCGGGGTCCTGCTGAGCGTCCCGGTCGTGCTCGGGAGCTTCCCTGGCGTCTTCCCCTGGGCGCCCGCGCTGCTGCGGCACCCGGTGGTCCTCTTCCTGCTCACCACCCCGGTCCAGCTCTGGGTGGGGTGGCAGTTCCACCGGGGTGCGGCCGCCGCCCTCCGCCACCGCACGGCGGATATGAACACCCTGGTCTCCGTGGGGACGAACGCGGCGTACCTCTACAGCGTGGCCCTGACCTTCGCCCCCCACTGGGTGCTGCCCGAGGGGCAGCACGTCATGCCCTACTACGACACGGCGGCCCTGCTCATGACCTTCATCATCCTGGGGCGGTGGCTCGAGGCGCGGGCCCGCGGGCGCACGTCCGAGGCCATCCGACGCCTGATGGGGTTACGCCCCAGGACGGCGCGGGTGGTGCGCGGCGGGGAGGAGGTGGACATCCCGGTTGACGCCGTGGCGGTCGGCGACCTCGTGGTGGTGCGCCCGGGGGAGAAGATTCCCGTGGACGGGGTGGTCCGCGACGGGCGATCGGCCGTGGACGAGTCCATGCTGACCGGGGAGAGCCTGCCCTCCGGTTCGAGGCCACCAAGGTCGGCCGGGAGACCGTGCTCGCGCAGATCATCGGGCTGGTCGAGCAGGCCCAGGGCTCCAAGGCTCCGATCCAGCGCCTGGCCGACCGGATCTCCGGCGTCTTCGTCCCGATCGTCATCGTCCTTGCGCTCCTCACCTTCCTCGTGTGGCTCTGGCTGGCGCCGACCACGCCGTTCCTCTTCGCCCTCTCGGCGTTCGTCGCGGTGCTGGTCATCGCCTGCCCGTGCGCGATGGGGCTGGCCACCCCCACGGCGATCATGGTGGGGACGGGGAAAGGGGCCGAGCACGGGATCCTCATCCGGAGCGGCGCGAGCCTTGAGCGGGCCCAGAAGCTGTCCACGGTGGTCCTGGACAAGACCGGCACCCTCACGGAGGGGCGGCCAGCGGTGACCGACCTGATCCCGGCGAGCGGGTATCAGCCGGACGAGCTGCTCCGGCTGGCGGCCACGGCCGAGCGGGGCTCCGAGCATCCCCTGGGGGAGGCGATCGTGGCCCGGGCGCGGGCCGAGGCGATCGAGCCCAGGGACGCGGAGGAGTTCAAGGCTATCCCGGGGCAGGGGATCGTTGCGCGCTTGAACGGGCAGCGGGTGCTGCTCGGGAATCTCCGCCTCATGCAGGACGAGCAGGTGGTCCTCGGCGACCTGGAGGCCCGGGCGCAGGGCGTGGCCGCGGAGGGGAAGACGCCGATGTTCGTGGCGGTGAACGGCCGGGCCGCCGGGCTGATCGCCGTGGCCGATCCGCTGAAGCCCTCCTCGACGGAGGCGGTCCGTGCCCTGCGCCAGCTCGGGCTCGGCGTCGTGATGATCACCGGGGACACTCAGCGGACGGCCGAGGCCATTGCCCGCCAGGCCGGCATCGACCGGGTCCTGGCCGAGGTGCTCCCGCAGGACAAGGTCGAGGCGGTCCGCCGCCTGCAGCAGCAAGGCCACGTGGTGGCCATGGTGGGGGACGGGATCAACGATGCCCCGGCCCTGGCCCAGGCCGACGTGGGGATCGCGATCGGCACGGGCACGGACGTGGCCATGGAGGCCGCTGACGTGACGCTCATGAGCGGTGACCTGCGCGGGGTGGCGGCTGCGGTCGCCCTCTCGCGGCAGACCATGCGGATCATCCGCCAGAACCTGTTCTGGGCCTTCTTCTACAACGTCCTCCTGATCCCTGTGGCGGCCGGCGTCTTCTACCCGCTCTTCGGCCTCCTCCTGGACCCCGTGATCGCCGGCGCCGCCATGGCCCTGAGCTCGGTCACCGTCGTGTCCAACTCCCTCCGCCTGCGTCGCTTCACCCCGCCGCTCCGGACGCCGTAGCGTTGCCCGAGACCGTCCGCCGCGAGAGCGTCCCGCCGGACTGGCGTTGGTATCTGGCGCTCGCCGTGCCGGCCGTCATCCTCCTGGCCGGGCTGGCGTGGTGGTGGCTCCTGCCCCAGACCCGTGTCGCGCGCGAGGGGCCCCGTCCCGGGGCGGATGGAACTGGCCCCTCCTTCCTGCGTGCCCTCGCGCTCGATCCCACGACGAATACGCTGTTCATGGGTTCGCCTCGTGGGCTGCTGCGGAGCCTGGACGAGGGACTCACATGGATCCGTATGGGGATCGAGCGGCCAGGCGTGACGGCGGAGATCCTGGCCCTGGCCGTTCATCCCCGTGACCCCCGCCGCCTCTACGCCGGGACGGAGCGCGGGCTCCTGGTCAGCGGGGACGGGGGCCGGAGCTGGGGCCGGGTCGGGGAGGGGCTTGAGGGGATGGGCGTCCGGCTCCTGGCCCTGGACCCGGCCCGCCCCGAGCGCCTGTACGCGTGGACCACCAGCAGCCGGCTCGTGGGGAGTGCGGATAGCGGGCGGCGCTGGGATCTGCTCGGCGAGGGGCCGGCCAGCGCGCCTCTCGCCTTGACGGTCACGCTCGAGCCGAACGCGAGCGGCGGGTCGCGAGAAGCGACGCCCCTCGCCGGCACAGCCGCCGGGCTCTTCCGCTGGCGGCAGAGCGCGGCGTGGATGCCTACCGGGGCAGGGCTCGCTGCCGGCCCGGTTCAGGCCCTGGGCGTAGACCCCTCACACCCCGTGCGGGTCTATGCGGCGCAGGGCCAGCGCATCCTGCGCAGCGAGACCGGGGGGCGGGAGTGGACCGTGGCGGGGGAGACGCCCGTGCCTGTGACGGCCCTGGCCGTTCGGCCTGGCGGCGCGGTCCTCTACGCCGGGGCCGCGACAGGCCGGGTGCTGCGCAGTGTGGACTCCGGGGCCCGCTGGACCGTCCAGAACCCCTGAGGGAGCGCGCTCACGAGGCGCGCGCCGCGATGCGATGCCGCGCACGAAGGTTGACGGCGTCTATGCCCGATGGTATTGTCGGGAGCGATTTTTTCGCCACGCCCCGCGCGAGGAGGACAGAGCCCGGCACCATGCGCCGCTATGTGATCCGGTCCCCGGGGGCCGGCCACCTGGGGATCGACTACCGGGCGGAGCTGAACGAGGAGCAGCTCCAGGTGGTCATGGCCCCGCCGGGGCCGATCCTGGTGATCGCCGGGGCCGGGAGCGGGAAGACCCGCACCGTGACCTACCGGGTGGCCCGCCTCATCGACCAGGGGGCGGACGCGGCCCGCGTCCTCCTGGTCACCTTCACCAACAAGGCCGCCCGCGAGATGCTCCACCGCGTCCAGCACCTGGTCGGGCCCAACGCCATCCGGGTCTGGGGGGGCACGTTCCACCACATCGCCAACCGCGTCCTGCGCCAGCACGCCAAGGTGATCGGGTACGAGTCGAACTACTCGATCCTCGACCGCGAGGATGCCAAGGACCTGCTGAAGGCCTGCCTCATCGAGCTGGGCGTGGACACGAAGGCGCGGCGCTTCCCGGCGCGCGAGGTCCTGGCCGACATGGTGAGCTTCGCGGCCAACACGGTCCAGCCCGTGCGGGAGGTCATCGGGGTGCGCTACCCGTACTTCGAGCCCCTGGAGGACGAGATCCTGGCGGTGGCGGACCGGTACGCGCGGAAGAAGCGGGCGTTGAACGTCATGGACTTCGACGACCTCCTGCTCAACTGGCGCGACCTGCTGGCCGGGCACACCGAGGTGCGCGAGTACTGGGCCCGCTACTTTCAGCATGTGCTCGTGGACGAGTACCAGGACACCAACCGCATCCAGGCTGAGATCGTGGACCTCCTGGCGGCCCCCGCCGGCCACGTGATGGTGGTCGGGGACGACTCCCAGAGCATCTACGCCTTTCGCGGGGCGAACTACGCCAACATCCTGGAGTTCCCCAAGCGCTACCCGGAGGCCCGGCTCTACAAGCTCCAGATCAACTACCGGAGCAGTCCCGAGATCCTGGCGCTGGCCAACGCGAGCCTCGAGCACAACATCCACCAGTACCCGAAGGAGCTCAAGGCGGTCCGCCCGCACGGCCCGCTGCCGAGCCTGGTCCCGGCCAGCGACGTCATCCAGCAGGCCGAGTTCGTGGCCCAGCGCCTCCTGGAGCTGCGGGACGAGGGGATCCCGCTGCACGAGATGTCCGTGCTCTACCGGGCGCACTACCACTCCATGGAGCTCCAGATGGAGCTCACCCGGCGCGGGATCCCCTTTCAGGTCCGCTCCGGGCTCCGTTTCTTCGAGCAGGCCCACGTCAAGGACCTGACGAGTTACCTCAAGGTCGCCTGCAACCCCTACGACGAGCTCGCCTGGAAGCGGATCCTCCGGCTCCTCCCCAAGATCGGGCCGGCCACCGCCGACAAGGTCTGGCAGCGGCTCTCCCAGAGCGCCGACCCGGTGGCGGCCCTGGCCGGGGAGGCGGTCACCCGACTGGTGCCGGCCGCCGGGCGGGAGGGGTGGCGGGCCTTTGTCAGGCTCCTCGAAGAGCTCCGGGGATCGGGGATGGAGGAGCACCCGGCGGAGATGATCCGCGTGACCATGGACCGCCTGTACGAGACCTACCTCCAGCACAAGTACCCCGACTACGAGTCGCGGATGGAGGACATCTACCAGCTCATGCACTTCGCCGAGCAGTACAACTCCGCCGAGGCCTTCCTGAGCGAACTGGCCCTCATGGGAAACGTCGCCGGGGAGGACGTGGTCTTCGGCGCGGAGGAGGACGAGCGGGTCATCCTGACCTCCATCCACCAGGCCAAGGGGCTCGAGTGGCGGGTGGTCTTCT
>JACPFL010000217.1 GCA_016183025.1 Deltaproteobacteria bacterium
GACATGGCGCCGGCGCTGATGGCCATGAACGCGCGGGTGAAGATCAGCGGGCCCAAGGGACAGAAGATCGTCCCCCTGGAGAAATTCTTCATTGCGCCCCGGGTGACGGCCCTCAAGGAGAACGTCCTGGAGCCGGGCGAGCTGATCACCGAGGTCCAGGTCCCGGCCGCGCCTGCCAACGCGAAGGGCGTGTTCATGAAGAAGCGGATCCGGGGCTCCTGGGACTTCGCCCTGGCGAGCGTGGCGGCCATGGTCACGTTGAAGGCCGGCATGGTCCAGGAGGCGCGGATCGTGCTGGGCGGGGTCTCGACCATCCCGCTGCGCTCCACCGCGGCCGAGTCGGCGATCAAGGGCAAGCGCCTTGACGCCGGCAGCGCCTCCCAGGCCGGCGAGGCGGCGGTGGCGAAGGCCCGCCCCATGACCCAGAACGGCTACAAGATCGACATGGCGCGGGGCATGGTCCGCGAGGCCCTGCTGGCGGTCGTGTAGATCGAGGACGCAGGACCTCAGGACCTTTCAAGCCCTGCCCGACGCGAGAGCCGAGACGGCCGGGTTTGCCGGGGGGTGTCCCGGGGACCCGGCCGTTTCTGTTTTCGTCATGCGCAAGGTCGCCCGCCCCGATCAGCGGGACCCGGCCGCCGCCGTACACCTCCTGTTTCCTGCCCTACCCCTCCCGGGCTCTCTTGTGCCACCGCCCTCCCTCTTGGCGCTCCCTGGCGCTCCCCCTGGCCGTTGACAGCGGCAGGCGTGCGCACTAACATCGGGGCCCCAACCACGGAAAGCCCGCATGCGTGCTCTGGTGCATGCGGGCCATCAGCGCAGGGGGGGCAGACGGGTGGAGAAGGTGTAGGAGGGAGGTCCATGAGACAGCGTGTGGTCAGGATAGGGATCGCGCTCGCCGTCCTGGCGGCCCTGGGCACAGCCGCGGTGCCGGCCCTGGCTCAGGAGTCCGCCCTGGACCGGATCGCCAAGTCGGGCGTCATCAAGGTGGGGTGGGCCGCCTGGAACCCGTACATGTTCCGGGACACCAAGACCCAGCAGGTCTCGGGGCTCGCCGTGGACGTGATGAAGGAGCTGGCCGCAGCCATGGGCAACGTCAAGATCGAGTGGGTCGAGGACAGCTGGGCGACCTTCGTAGCCGGGCTGCAGGCCAGGAAGTTCGACATCTTCTTCCCAGCGGTCATCACGCTGAAGCGGGCCATGGCCATAGGGTTCACGGACAACATCTCCAATACCCCCACAACGATCCTGGTGCGCCGGAGCGAGCTGGCGAAGTACAAGAAGTGGCAGGACTCGGACCAGCCGGGAAAGAAGGTGGTCGTCACCCTGGGCTCCCGGAACGACTACTACGCCACCCTGATGTTCAAGCGGGCCCAGCTCGTCCGGGTGCGCGACGATTCGGAAGCGATGCTGGAGCTGCTCTCGGGGAAGGCCGATGCCTACGTCGGCGAGGTGAACTCCCTGCTCACCCGGGTCAAGGCCCGTCCCCGAGAGGTCGCCATGGTCAGGGATACTATGATCCTGGGCAAGGGGTCGGCCGCGATCAACCGCAACGACCAGGCCTTCCTCAACTGGCTCAACCTCTGGATCCAGGAGATGATCCAGCTCGGGATCTTCGACAAGATCTATGAGAAGTGGGGCGTGGTCCGCGAGATCAACTGGGAGAAGTTCCAGGAGGGCTAGCCATGGCCTCGAGCGTCATCCGGGTCGCCCAGTACCTCAATCAGTTCTTCGGCCAGGTGGGGGGCGAGGAGCGCGCAGACCTGCGGCCGGAGCTGCGACCGGGTCCGGTGGGTCCCGGGCTCCTGCTCCAGGAGCTGCTGGGCGCCCGCGGGCAGGTGGTGGGTACGGTGGTCTGCGGCGACAACTACTTCAACGACTGTCAGGAGGAGGCCCGGACGCGTGTCCAGGAGTTGTTGGCCGGCCTGGCCCCGGACCTGGTCCTGGCCGGCCCCGCCTTCAACGCCGGACGCTACGGCCTGGCGTGCGGAGAGGTCTGCCGGTTGGCCACTGCTGCCCTCGGGATCCCGGCAGTGACCGGGATGGCGCCGGAGCAGGCCGCGGTCGAGGTCTACCGCCGGGACGCCTACATCGTGCCCACGGGGCCCAACGCTCGTGAGATGCGTCAGGCCCTCACGCGCATGGTGGCTCTGGGGCTGAAGCTTCAGGCCGGGGAGCCGCTGCGGGGGGCGGCCGAGGAAGGGTATCTCCCGCGGGGCGTCCGCCGCAACGTCCTCCATCCCCAGCGGGCCGCGGTCCGGGCAGTGAGCCTCCTGCTCGACAAGCTGGCCGGGCGCCAGCCTCGGTCAGAGCTCACGCTGCCCCGGTTCGAGGCGGTCCCGCGGGCGGCGCCAGTCACGGACCTCAGCAAGGCCACCATCGCCCTGTGCACCACCGGCGGGCTCGTCCCCCAGGGGAACCCGGACCGGATCGAATCGCACCTGGCCACCCGCTATGGCTGCTACCCCATCCCCTCGCAGGGGCTCACGCCCGAGGCGTTCGAGGCGAACCACGGCGGGTACTACCGCGGCCACGTCAACGCGGACCCCAACCGGCTCGTCCCGGTGGACGTCATGCGGGCGCTGGAGGCTGAAGGGGTCATCGGCAAGCTGCACACGAGCTTTTACAGCACGGCGGGGACCGGCACGTACCCCGAGGTGGCCGCGCAGATGGCCCGGGAGATCACCTCGGCGCTCCGCAACGAAGGGGCTGAGGCGGCCATCCTCACCGCCACCTGAGGCTCGTGCACTCGCTGCGGGTCAGCGATCGTGAACGAGCTGGAGCGGCAGGGGATGCCCGCGGTCCTCATCACGACCCTCATCTCCATCCCGCGCGCCCTCAAGGTGAACCGCGTGGTCCCCGGCGTGGCCATTCCGCACCTGCTCGGCAACCCGACCCTCTCGCCGGACGAGGAGCGGGCCCTGCGCCGGCAGCTCGTGCTCCAGGCCCTGCGGGCCCTGCAGGGCTGAGGCCGCCATGGTCCTCGATCTAGAGTCCGTGGAGGTGAGCGAGGTCGCCTGGGGCGACCGGACAGCCCTCGAGGAGTCGACCCTCCGGGTCAACCCCGAAGAGCTGCGGGCCATCGCCCGTGAGGAGCCGACGATCGGCGACCTCAGGGTTGAGCTTGTGAACCCAGGCGAGTCTGCCCGGATCGTCCACATCCTCGACATCGTGGAGCCCCGGGTGAAGCCGGACACCGGGACGTTTTTCCCGGGCCTGCTCGGCGATCTGAAGCCCTGCGGGGAGGGGCGGACGCGGGTGCTGCGGGGGGTCGGGGTCACGCTGACCGGCAGGGTCCCGGGGAGCGAGGAGGGGCTGCTGGACATGCTGGGGCCGGGCGCCGAGCTGAGCCCGTTCGCCCGCCTGCATCACCTGGTGCTGGTCCCGGAGCCGGCCGACGGAACGGTCAGCCTTGCCTATGGCTATGCCATCATGCGCACGGCGCTGCGGGTGGCGGTGCACCTGGCGCGGGCCGCGCTGGATGCCCCGGCCCAGCAGGTCGAGCGGCGCATCCTGGAGGCCGTGGGGGGCGGACGGCGCCCGGCTGGCGGCAGGGGCCTTCCGCGGGTCGGTTATCTCTTCCATCTCTACTCCCACGGGGATTTTCGGGACATGTTCTTCTATGGCCAGCCCACGCGGGAGCTGATGCCCACCGTGCTCCACCCCAACGAGGTCTTCGACGGGGCCATCGTCAGCGCCGGCTACACCCGGCCGGGGAAGCACCCGACCCACGAGACCCTCAACCACCCGGTCCTCACCGAGCTCATGGCCCGCGACGGGAAAGAGCTGGAATTCCTCGGGGCCGTGCTGACGAATCACCACGCCGGGTTCGCGCAGAAGGAGCGCTCGGCCGTCATGGCCGCCCGGGTCCTGCGCGCGCTGGGGGCCGAAGGCGTGGTCATCACGAAGGACGGCGGCGGGCAGGCGGACACCGACCTCATGCTCGCCTGCGAGCGCTGCGAGGAGGCCGGGATCCGCACGGTGGTCATGGCCATGGAGCTGGGCGGGCGCGAGGGGAACGCGGAGGTGGCCCTGGCGGACAGCTCGCCGAAGGCCGACCTCATCGTGAGCACCGGCAACGCCTCGGAGTACGTGGACCTGCCCCGGGTGGACCGCGTCGTCGGCGGGAGCGAGGTGGCCGACTGGGAGGGCCCGGCGGACGGCCCGATCACCACACCGCTGGTCCGGGTCGTGGGCGGGGTGAGCCTCTTGGGGAGCACCCGTCTCGGCGCCATCGACTTCTGACATGACGTACACGTTCGTCTGGCGGGTGGTCCTGGACCACCTGGGCTACATCCTGGGCGGGCTCACCCTCACCGCCCTGGTCACGGTCGCCGCCCTGCTCATCGGCCTGCTCATCGGGCTCGTCCTGGGGATGGCGAGCCTCTCCAGGCGCCCCTACCTGCTCTATCCCACGCGCGCCTACATCGAGGTCTTCCGCCAGCGACGCCGGCGCAGC
>JACPFL010000221.1 GCA_016183025.1 Deltaproteobacteria bacterium
CGACGGCCCGCATCTCCGTCACCGGTCGCGTCACCCGGCGGCTGATGAAGAGGCCGACCGCGAGTACCAGCCCGAAGGCCAGGAGCCCTCCGACTATTACCGTCCGGCGCACTGAGGCCACGGCCCTGGCCACCTCGGTCATGGGGAGGGCCAGGCGCAGGACCCCCCTGACCCTGGTGCCATCATCCAGCGGGACGGCCACGTAGAGCATCTCGACGTCCAGGGTGCGGCTCCGCCTCAGATGGCTTCCGATGCCCCCCGCGAGCGCGGCCCGGACCTCGGGGCGGGCCGCGTGGTTCTCCATCGCCTGGACCCCCTCCCGATCCCGTCCGGAGTCCCCCAGGACCACCCCGTCTCTCGCGATGACGGTCACGCGGGCCTTGAGCCTGGCGCCATACTGCTCAGCGAGCTCCTGGACCCGGTCAGCCCGCGCTCTCCCCGTGAGGGATGGGACGACGGCGTCGTGGAGGACCCGGGCTTCCGTCACCAGTTCCGACTTGAGGTTCTCCACCGAGTGAGTCTCGAGCACGCGGCTGATGTAAACTCCCATCCCCGCCATCCCGATCGCGGTCACGGCGAGCAGGATGAGGGTGAGCCGCACCGCCAGCCGTCCACGGATCGCCACGCGCACGCCCACCGTTACGGCTCCATCTCGAACCGGTAGCCCACGCCCTTCACGGTGATGATCCGCTTCGCCTCAGGCCTGAGCTTCTCCCGGAGGCGACGGATGTGGACGTCCACGGTCCGCGATTCGACCTCCGTGGCGTGCGCGTACCCCCACACCCCCTCCAGGAGCTGCTCGCGGCTCAGGACCCGTCCGTTCGCCCGTATGAGCGCGCAGAGGAGGCCGAACTCCTTGGCCGTCAGCTCCACCGGCGCCTCCCCGACCGAGACCCGGTGTCGGGCCTCATCGACCTCCAGGTCGCCGATCCGCCGAGCTGAGGGCCCGGGCGGCTCCTGAGCCCGGCGGAGGAGCGCCTTGACGCGCGCCACCAGCTCGCGCGGGCTGAACGGCTTCACCACATAGTCGTCCGCCCCCACCTCCAGGCCGACCACCCGGTCCACCTCCTCGGCCTTGGCCGTGAGCATGATGATGGGGAGTCGCGCGGTGGCCGGCTCCTGGCGGAGCTGGCGGCAGACCTCCAGCCCGTCGAGGCCGGGGAGCATCAGGTCCAGGATCAGCAGGTCGGGATGGTGTTGCCTGACCAGGTGGAGCGCCCCGGGACCATCCCCGCCATGCAGACACTGGATCCCCTCCTTTTCCAGGTGGTAGCGGACCAGCTCCACGATGTCCCGCTCGTCGTCGATGACCAGGACCTTGATCGGCATCGGATGCTTAGCCCCCGGGAATCCCCTTTAGGTGTCCGTGCGCGCTCGCGGCAGTCCGCCAGCACGGGGCCGGGGATCAGCCGCCGCACGAGGAGCACCCCGAGCGGGAGGAGCACCAGGTCATCCAGGTGACCGAGGATCATGCGAGGCTTGCGTGGCTCCCGGCTTTCCGAAGGTCCGGACCGCTCAGCGCAGAGGCTTCACGGGAGCTGCCCGGGAGCCCGGCCTACCCCTTCGGCGTCCACGAGCTGACGCACGCGCCTGCGGATCTCGTCCCGGATCTCCCGCACCCTCTGGATGGATTGGCCTTTCGGGTCGGCGAGCGCCCAATCGTCCCGGCGCACGCCGGGCACGACGGGGCAGGCATCGTCACACCCCATCGTGACCAGAAGATCGGCCTCCGACGCGACCTCGACCGTCAGCTTCCGGGGCGTAGCCGTGGAGAGATCGATCCCGACTTCCCGCATCACCTCGATGACCTCGGGATGGACCCGTTCCCCAGGGTCGCTCCCCGCGGAGAGCGCGCGGGCCTTCGAGGGGTCGGCCAGGGCATTGAACAGGGCGGCGGCCATCTGGGAGCGCCCCGCGTTGTGGACACAGGCGAACAGGACGACCTTCATGCCCGAACCCCCTCCCCGGCACCGGCGGCAGGGAACCAGTGGCGGGTCCGGTTGCAGATGCCGCAGACGGAGAGCATCACCGGGACCTCGACCAGCACCCCCACCACGGTGGCCAGCGCCGCCCCCGACCCCGGCCCGAACAGCGCGATCGCGGTCGCCACGGCCAGCTCGAAGAAGTTGCTCGCACCGATCAGGGCCCCCGGGGCGGCGACCGGGTACGGAACCCGGGCCAGGCGCATCAGGCCGTACGCCAGCGAGGAGTTGAAGTAGACCTGGACGAGGAGGGGAATCGCAATCAGGACGACGTGCAAAAACTTCCTCACCATATTGTCGGACTGAAACGCGAAGATGAACACCAGCGTGGACAGCAGCGCCGCGATCGTGATCGGCGCGAACCTGGGCAGCAGCGTGTTCTCGAACCACTCCCTCCCATGCCGGCGGACCAGCCATCTCCGGGAAGCCGCCCCGACAGCCAGGGGGATCACGACGAAGACGCCCACCGAATAGAGCAGCACGTCGAACGGGACGTTCAACGATGAGGCGCCGCTCACGAGCAACCGTACGACCGGCGCGAAGAGGACGAGCATGATCAGGTCGTTCAGGGAGACCTGGACGAGCGTGTAGGCGGGGTCGCCGTCGGTCAGGTGGCTCCACACGAAGACCATCGCCGTGCAAGGGGCCGCCGCGAGGATGATGGTCCCCGCGATGTACTGATCCGCATCTGCTGAAGGAATCCATTGCGCGAAGACATGTCGGAAGAACAGCCAGGCGATGAGGGCCATGGAGAAGGGCTTCACCAGCCAGTTGACGAGCAGCGTCACGGCAAGGCCGCGCGGGCGTCGCCCGACGTTGCGGAGCGAGGCGATATCGACCTTCATCATCATCGGGGTGATCATCAGCCAGATAAGGACCGCGATGGGCACGTTGACCTGGCTCCCCGTCCCGAACTCCATCCCCCGCAGCACCGAGACGAGGCCGGGAGCCCATCTGCCGAGCCCTATTCCTGCCAGCATGCAGAGCGCCACCCACACTGTCAGGTACCGCTCGAAGGCGTTCAGTCGTTTGGCGGCCGCCGGGATGTCAGCAAGTCCGGCCTTCACACGCGTACTCCCCCTCTCGCCACGTCCTGTCGGCTCTTACCGAATTTCCATATATTATACCGCGTCATCCCTGCAATTCACCAAGGCCGCTCTCCGGCGGTAAGGCCCCCGCACGAGATTGATCCGTCCGGTCGACGAGTCTCTGATGGGCACCTGGCCGCGCCGAGCTTCCTGGGGAGGGGACCAGGGAGGAAGGCCGGGGCCCTGGTCGCAGGCCGCGGGAAATCGCTTGAACCCCACCCACGCGCATGCTACAAAGTCCGTGATTTGCCGCAGGGTCGCACGCACCAGCGCCGCGCGCGCGGGAGGGTCCAGAAGGGATGCTCATCACACCGACCATCTACTTCGTCGCCGTGGGGAGTGCCGAGGGAAAGAGCGAGCTGAATGCCTTTGACAACGCGTTGCTGAGAGCCGGCATCGGCGACCTGAACCTCGTCAAAGTGACCAGCGTCATCCCCATCGGGGCGAAACGGGTGGAACGGTCGGAGATCGAGATCCCCCGGGGCGCCCTGGTCCCTACCGCCTTCGGCTCCATCTGCGGCCACCGGCCGGGCGAGACCATCGCCGCCGCGGTCGGCGTGGGCGTGAACGACGATGGGGCCGGCGTGATCATGGAGTACTCCGGGCGGTGCACCCGTCGCCAGGCCGAGGCCCGGGTGGCCCGCTTCGTCGAGGAGGCGTTCGCCGCCCGGCGGGAGCGCCTGGCCGAAGTGGTCATCGCGGGGACGCAGCACAGGGTGCGCAAGATGGGCTGCGCCGTCGCCGCAGTCGTCCTCTGGTACCTCTGACCCCCTGGGCCCCTCGCCCGCCCCGGCCATGGAGCTCTGGTACACCGAACGACAGACCGACAACCTCGGGCTCACGCTGAGGATCAAGGAGACCCTCTGCGTCGAGCGGACCGCCTACCAGGAGCTCGCGGTCCTCGATACCTACCAGTACGGCCGGATGCTGGTCCTCGACGGGGCCGTGCAGATCACCGAGTGGGACGAGTTCATCTACCATGAGATGATCACCCATGTCCCGCTCTGCACGCACCCGGCGCCCAGGCATGTCCTGGTCGTGGGCGGCGGCGACGGCGGGACCATCCGCGAGACCCTCAAGCACGCCTCCGTCGAGCGGGCGGACCTCGTGGAGATCGACGAGCGGGTCATCCAGGTCTCCCGCCAGCACCTGCCCTTCGTCAGCCGGAGCCTGGACGATCCTCGTGCCCGGGTGCCGGTGTCCGACGGGATCAGCTTCGTCAAGAAGACCCGGGCCGCCTACGATGTCATCCTCGTGGACTCCACCGACCCCGTGGGGCCCGCGGTCGGGCTCTTCGCGCCCGAGTTCTACGCCGCGGTGGCCCGGGCCCTGCGCCGGGACGGGATCTTTGTCGCCCAGTGCAAGTCGCCCTACCTGGACCAGGGGCTGATCCGCCAGGCATTCAGCCACGTCTCCCAGGTCTTCAAGATCCCCCTGCTCTACACGGCCGCGATCCCCACCTACCCGAGCGGGTACTGGTGCTTCCTGCTGGGCTCCAAGGCCCACCACCCCCTGCAGTTCGACGAGCCCCGCGCCAGGGCCCTCGAGACCCGCTACTACTCGCCCGACGTCCATCGGGCCGCCTTCGCCCTGCCGAAGTTCGTGCAGGACTCCCTGAAGTGACCCCCGCCCCGGAGGCGCCCCGGCGGTTCCTCGGGAGCGGTCCCTCGCCGGAGCGCGCCTCGCTCGTCCTCTTCGGTGTCCCCCTGGACCTCACCGCCAGCTTCCGTCCCGGGACCGACCAGGGTCCGCGGGCCATCCGTGAGTGCTCGCAGTGCCTCGAGGAGTACAGCGTCCCGCTGGGACGCGACCTGCGCGACAAGGCGTACTGGGACATGGGGGACCTTGTGCTCCCGCCGGACCCGGAGGCGGCGCTCCCGGTCATCGAGCAGGCCGCCGAAGGAATCCTGGCGCGCGGGCAGCGGTTCATCGCGCTCGGCGGCGAGCATCTCCTCACCCTCCCCCTGGTCCGGGCCCTCGCCCGGCACCACCCGGACCTTGTCATCCTGCACTTCGACGCCCACGCCGACATGCGGGAGGACTACGAGGGGGTCCGCCTCTCCCATGCCACGGTGCTACGCCGGGTGGTCGAGGTCGTGGGGCCTGGCCGGCTCTTCCAGTTCGGGATCCGCTCGGGCATTCCCGAGGAGCTCGCGTTCGCGCGGGCGCACGGCCAGCTCTTCCTGGGCGACACCCTCCAGGCCGTGCGGCAGGTCGTCCCGACCCTCGCGGGCAGGCCCGCCTACCTGACCATCGACGTGGACGTCGTGGACCCGGCCTTCGCGCCCGGGGTGGGGGTCCCCGAGCCCGCCGGCCTGACGAGCCATGAGATCCTGGCCTGCCTGGAGTTGCTGAGCCCACTCCACATCGTCAGCATGGACCTCGTGGAGGTCTGCCCCCCGTTCGATCCGACCCAGATGACGGCCGTGCTCGCGGCCCGCCTGGTGCGCGAGGCCATCCTGACGCTGTTCTGAGCCTGCGCTCCGCCGGGGCCTGTGTCCGTCGGTCAACCGGAGGGGCGCGTCCCGCTCGAGAGCTTGCGGACGGCTCCGGCTCTGTGCTACCTGGGAGACAGCGGCCCGGTCGAGCCCGGCCCTGACCTGGATCCGCTGAGGAGGTCCTGTCATGAAACGATCCACGACCTGCCCTGCCCTGGTCGTCCTCACCCTGAGCCTCGGCCTCGTCCTGGCCGCGGGCTCGGCTCCCGCCCAGACGAAGCTCAAGATGGCCCAGGCGACCCTGGCCCTGTCCTTCGCCCCCGTCTACATCGCCCACCACCTGAAGTACTGGGCGCAGGAGGGGCTGGAGGTGGACCTCCAGCTCGTCTCCGGGGTGGTCGGCTCCCAGGCGCTCACCGGCGGGACCGTGGAGTTCGACGCCGACGGGACCAACAACATCGTGCGCCTGGCCGGCCGCGGGATCGACGCGGTGGTGGTCTACGGGCTGGTCGGCCCCTTCTCCCAGAACCTCGTGATGGCCAACCCCACGGCGCGCGCCAAGGGGATCAGTCCCGCCTCGCCGATCGCCACCAAGCTGGCCGCGCTCAAGGGGCTGACCCTCGGGATCACCACGCCCGGATCGCTGGGGGACACCTTCACCCGCTACCTGCTCAAACAGGCCAATCTCGACCCGGGCAGGGATGTCCAGATCGTCCAGGTGGGGAGCACGGACGGGTTGCTGGCGGCGATCCAGACCGGCCAGATCCAGGCCTTCCTGATGAGCCCGCCGGCGCCCGAGACCGCGGAGGCTCGAGGCCACGGCAGCGTGGTGCTGAGGGCCGGGCTGGAGATCCCGGTGCTGCGCAGCTTCGTGCAGAGCTCGGTGGGGGTGATGCGCCCCTACATGGAGCGCAACGGGGACACCATCCGCCGGGTGAACCGCGCCTTGGCGCGCGCCACAGCGCTGCTCCTGGACCACCCCGAGGAGGCCAAGCAGGTGCTACAGGCCTCCTACTTCCAGCGGATCCCGCCCGAGATCCTGAGCAAGTCCGTGGACGGGTTCCGGCCCGCCTACCTGCGCGACGGCCGGATGACCGAGGAGCAGTGGCGGAACATGCTGAAGGTCTTCCAGGAGCTGGGGATGGTGCCGCGGCCGCTGGACTCGATGGAGGGGAAGGTCTGGACCAACCAGTTCCTGCCGTGAGGCTCCCCGGTCGTGGGGCTCCGGGATGGCGTCATCCCCGGCGCTCTCGCCACTCCCCCTGCTCGTCGCCCATGAACTGGGCCCTCCGGATTTCTTCGGCCAGCGCGGCCCAGATCCGGTCCTCATAGGCCCGGAACCTCGGCTCGTGCTTGACCGAGGGGGCGCGTGGCCGCGGCAGATCGATCACGATCTCGTCCTTCACCTCGCCCGGCCGCGCGGTCATGACCAGCACCCGGTCCCCCAGGTACACGGCCTCCGTGAGCTGGTGGGTGACGAACAGGATGGTCTTCTCCGTCTCCCGCCAGATCCGCAGCGTTTCGGTCTGCAGAATCTCCCGGGTCTGCACGTCCAGGGAGGCGAAGGGCTCGTCCATGAGCAGGACCTCCGGGCCCACGGCCAGGGCCCGCGCGAGGTTCACCCGCTGCTGCATCCCTCCCGAGAGCTGGTACGGGTAGTGCTCCTCGAACCCGCGGAGCCCGATGAGGTCCACCAGGGGGCGCCCCCGGGCCACGGCGTCCTTCGGGGGGACGCCCCGGCACTCCAGGCCGTAGCTGATGTTGCGCAGGACCGTGCGCCAGGGGAACAGGCAGGGGTCCTGGAACACGATGGCCCGGTCGGGCCCGGGGCCGGTGACGACCCGCCCGTCCACCAGGATGCGCCCGCGCGTGGAGGCGAGCAGGCCGCCGATCAGGTGCAGGAGCGTGGTCTTGCCGCATCCGCTCGGCCCGACCAGGCAGACGAACTCGCGCGCTGCCACCCGCAGGGTCACCCCGTTCAGGGCGATCAGGGGCTCACCTCCCGGCTGGCTGTCGTAGGCCATCCGGACGTACTGGCACTCCAGCTTGGCGGGCTGCGCCATCCTCGGTCCCCTCAGGTCAGGCCCAGGCCGCGACTGCTCGCCGCGATCCCCACGACCAGGAGCAGGAATCCGATCGTCCTCATGAGCCCTGCTCGCCCGATCATCCCCCGGAGATAGGCCCCGAAGTGGGCGCCGAGCATCGAGCACGCGCCTGCGATCAGGAGCATGGCCAGATCGAACTGCCCATGGGCCCCATGCCCGGCCAGGCCCGCCGCCCCGGTGAGCACCCCGACGGCCAGGTTGGTGGCGGCTGCCGGGCGAGGCGCCAGCCCGAGCGTCCGCCGGAACAGCTCCCCCCGCAGCTCGACGAGGATCAGGCCGGCCACCCCGCCGACCACACCCAGGACAAAGCCTCCGCCCGCCGCGCGCACCACTCGACGGGGCGCGGCCCGGCCGGCGGGGAGTGGCGTCCGGGATCGCGAGGCGATGCGGGCCCCGCGCTGCGCGAGCTGCCAGATCCGGAGGCCGGTGGCCAGGAGCCCTGCGCCAGCCACCAGCAGGAACCCGCGCTCGGAGAGGGCAGCAGCCAGGTAGGCTCCGACAAACGCCCCCGCGGCCGAGCTGACGCCCACCAGCGCGAGGGCCTGTCCATCGATGCGCGTGCCGCGACGGTACCGAAACAGGGCGGCAGCGGCGGTCAGCCCATCGATCCCCAGGTTCGTTCCGGCGGCCGCCTGGGTCACCGGGAGCACGGCGTAGATGGCGGGCAGGCGCAAAGCCCCGAGCACCAAGCCGGTCATCCCGCCCAGGAGGCCCGCGAACCAGCCGATCAGCGTGGCGACCAGGAGCCGCCAGCTCAGCAGCAGCTCCATCCGCCGCTACGAGAGCCCAGTCAACGCCAAGTCGAGGGCCTCGACAGCCTGATCCACCTCGGCCTGCGTGACCGTGAGCGGCGGCCCCAGGCGGATCACGTTCCCGTGGAGCCCGCCCCGGCCGACCAGGAGCCCCCGCTCCCGGGCCCGCTCCATGACCCGCACCGTGCCCTCGGGATTCGGCGCGCGATCCTCTTTGACGACCTCCACGCCCTGCATGAGGCCCAGGCCACGCACGTCGCCGATCGCCCGATGCCGCTCCCTCAAGGCGTCCAGGCGGGCCCGTAGGTACGCCCCCACGACCCGGGCGTTGTCAGCGAGCTTCTCCTCCTCGATGACCTCGATGGTGGCCAGGGCGGCCGCCATGGCCACGGGGTTGCCCCCGAAGGTCGAGATGCTGAGCCCGGTGGAGGCGGCGGCGACCTCGGGGGTGGCGATCGTGGCCCCCACGGGCATCCCGTTGCCCAGGGCCTTCGCGC
Source organism: Deltaproteobacteria bacterium (assembly GCA_016183025.1). GTDB lineage: Bacteria > Desulfobacterota > JACPFL01 > JACPFL01 > JACPFL01 > JACPFL01. The sequence goes on from JACPFL010000221.1 coordinate 8,863, forward strand.
AGGTCATGATGTCTGGCTCGACCCCGTAGTGCTCGATGGCGAACAGGCGCCCGGTCCGGCCGAACCCGGTCTGGACCTCGTCGCAGATGAACAGCCCCCCATGGCGCCGGACGATCTCCACGGCGATCCTGAAGTACTCCGGCGGGGGAGTGATGAACCCCCCGATCCCCTGGACCGGCTCCGCGATGAGGGCCGCCACGCGCCCCGAGGTCGTGGTCTGGATCAACTCCTCGATGTCCCCGGCACAGGCCACGCCGCAGGAGGGGTAGGTGAGCTTCAGCGGGCACCGGTAGCAGTACGGGGCCAGGGCATGTTTGATCCCCACGACGTGGTCGCCGCTGGGACGCCAGGGGCCGCTCCCGGTGAGGTCCATGGCCAGCATGGAGCGGCCGCTGTAGCCGTGGCGCAGGGCGATGACCTCCTGGCGTCCGGTGGACAGGCGGGCCAGATGCACCGCCGTCTCGTTCGCCTCGGTGCCGCTGTTGGTGAAGAAGGAGCGCTGCAGGCGCCCCGGGGTGATCTGGGCCAGCTTCTCGGCCAGCTCGACCATGGGGCGGTTGATGTAGAG
>JACPFL010000218.1 GCA_016183025.1 Deltaproteobacteria bacterium
CCAGCGGTTCGAAGAAGCTCTCCTGGCGGACGACGGCGAGCAACAGCAGATCGGGCACGTCCGCATCGTCGGCCGCCTCGCGCACAACCTCGCCGTAGGGCGCCGGATAGGCCAGATGGAAGAAGCTCGTGTAGTTCGTCTCGGCGCTCTGGTCGATCCCCCGAACCGGCTTGAGGACAGAGACCGGCGGGCAGGCGGCCGGGAGCGCCGCCTGCTCACGGCGCAGTGTGACGAGGTGCCGCCAGGTCAAGAGGTGGTTCGCGAGGAGGCGGCCGAGGGAGAGGCCGATCCCCAGCAGGGCCAGCGCGCGCAGGCCGGGAACCAGCCATGCTTCCATCGCCGGCATTATAGACCGGGTGCGCTTGATTCGGGCCGGGAGCCATGGTAGAAAAAAGCCCCCGAGGCCGGAGGGAGCCGGTGGGGGAGGCGAGGAGGCGCGAGAGCCATGGAGCGCGAGGCGGTCGAGTGGCCGGGGCAGGCCAGGATTGCGGTCAGCATGGTGCTGAACGTCGAGGCCTGGACCTCCGAGCAGCCCTCGCGGTTTAACCCGGCCTTCCCCCCCGGGACGCGGACAGACCGGGACTTCGTGACGATCACCGAGCGCGAGTACGCGTACCGGGCCGGGCTGCCGCGGCTGCTGGAGATCCTCGATCGCCACGAGGCCAAGCTGACCGCCGTGGTCAGCGGGCTGGCGGCCGAGCGCTACCCGGAGGCGATCCGGGAGATCCGGGACCGCGGGCACGAGGTGGCCGGGCACAGCTATGACCAGTCGGTGTACCTGGTCACGCTGACACGGGAGCAGGAGGAGGAGGTCGTCCGGCGCTCGGTGGACGCCATCGAGAAGGCGGTGGGGAGCCGGCCGGTGGGGTGGCTTTCCCCCGGCTACCGGTGCACCGAGCACACCTCGGCCCTGCTGGCCGCGGCTGGCTTCCTCTGGCACGCCGACACGCTGGCCGATGATCTGCCCTACGTCCAGCGGATCAACGGGCGGCCTTTGGTGATGGTCCCGTACAGCAACGTGAACAACGACTACCGCCTCTTCATGTACGGGAGCCCGCCCCTGCCGCCCCGCCTGTCCCTCGAGGCGCTGCAGGACGAGTTCGACCAGCTCTACGACGAGGGGTGCCGGGGCCGGCCCAAGATGATGAGCTACGGGCTGCACCCGTACGTGACGGGCCGGGCCGGACGGGCCCGGGCCTTCGACCGGTTCCTGCGCTACATCCGCGGCTTCCCGGGGGTCTGGATCGCCCGTCTCGACGAGATCGCCCGGTGGTGGCTGGAGCGGTATGGGGGGGAGGGACGATCGCTGGCTCAGGGCCGGCCCAAGGTCAAGATCGCGATGTTCGGCCGGAGCTTCAACTACGTCCCGATCATGATCGCCGAGAAACGCGGCTTTTTCCCCGAGGAGGGGCTGGACGCCGAGGTCATGGCCATCTCGTCGAGCCAGCGCCTGGCCCAGGCCCTGATCAGCGGGTTCGTGGAGTTCTCCACGAGTCAGGTCGACACGACCATCCGGGCCAACGAGAAGGGCGGCAACCTCAAGCTCGTGGCGGGGCTGACGAACAAGGCCGTCTACACGCTGGTGGCGGGGAAGAAGTACAAGACCATGAAGGACCTCAAGGGGACCACGTTGGGGGTCTCGGACTTCGCCTCCGGGGACGCCCCGATCCTGCAGATCATGCTCCGGGCCCACGGCCTCACCTACCCGCAGGACTACCGGATCATCGAGATGGGCGGGACGCCCCAGCGCTGGGCGGGGATCCAGTCGGGGGGCATCTCGGCGGGGATGCTCCTGGCCCCCATCAGCTTCATCGCCATGGACCAGGGCTACCCGGTGCTCGGGGAGGCGCTGGACTACGTTCCGGAGTACCAGTTCAGCCCGCTCAACGTGGACGAGACACGGGCGCGGGCCAACCGGCCCGTCTACGTCAAGGCGCTGAAGGCCCTCATCCGGGGCTATCAGTTCTTCTACCGGCAACGGGAGGAGACCCTGCAGGTGGCCATGCGGGAGTCCAAGCTCGACCGCGGCTACGCGGAGCGGGCCTGGGAGTTCTACACGAAGTACCAGATCATCCCGCCGGATGGTTCCCCCTCACTCAAGGGGGTGGAGGCGATCATCAAGCTCATGGCCGATGCCGGCGAGTTCGCCGGCAAGCCGGTCCCCGCCGTGGACAAGATCGTCAGCCTCGCTTACCTCCAGGAGGCGCAAAAGGCCCTGGGCCTGCGGTAGCCTCCACGCCCGGCCTACTCCCCGCGAGCGCCCGGGCCCGACCGTGTGATCTGCGGCAGCAGCGCCACGACCAGGATGGCGCTGAGCAGCCCATAGAGCGCCAGGGGGGAGGCGCTGGCCAGCACGAAGGTCGCGAGCACCGGCCCCAGGGCATTGCCGATGAAGCGGCCGGCGTTCAGGAAACCCAGGCTCGCGACCTCCCCCCGGGCGGCGACGTGGGAGATGAGCAACGGGGCCACCGAGGACAGGCAGGCCACCTGGGCCACCCGCACCAGGGTGAACAGGAGCGGGGTGCCGGCCAGCGCCAGCAGGAGCTGCAGCCCGGAGGCCAGGAGCCCGGCGGTGAGGATCCAGCGGCCGGGGCGCCGGGGTGGGCCCATCCGGCTCATCGCATAGGTCGTGCTCGCCGAGGCGAGGGTGTAGGCGGTCACGATGAGCCCGGCCAGGACGATGGCCGCCCCGGACTCCACCCCCATCCCGGCCAGGATCCGGGGGAGGATGGCCGGGAGGAAGATGAGCTGGAGCGTGACGGCGAAGTAGAGCGGCGCCGCGGCCAGCAGGGTGGGGAGCGAGCGCCGGGGCTCGGCACCCGGGGAGCGCTTCTGGGGTGGGATCGGGCTCAGGTAGCGTGCCGTATACAGGACCACCAGGGCCGTCATGCCGGCCGACACGAGGAAGGCCGGCTTGAACCCCACCAGGGCTGCCGTGGCGGCGCCCAGGGGTGGGCCGAGCAGTTGTCCGATGGTCATCCCCGACTGGAAGACGCTCAGGTTCTGGGTCAGCCGCTCCCGCGGCGAGGCCGCGGAGGTGATGATGAGCCCGAGGGTGGAGACGCCCCCCATGGCGCCCTCGAGGACCCGAATGAGAAAGAGGATGTAGATGTTGGGGAGGAACGGGGTGAGGAAGACGAGGAGGGCGTGGGCCCCGATCCCGCGCAGGAAGATCAGCTTGGGGCTGATCCGGGCGGTGAGCGCGCCCCAGATCGGCGAGAAGATCGCGCCCGCCATGCTGGTCGCGCCCATGATGAGCCCGGTCCAGAGCAGGGTAGCGTGCGCGTCCAGGTGGCTGATCTGCTGAACGTAAAACGGGAGGAAGACCAGCACAAAGAAGAAGGTGATGTTCATCCCGCACTGAGCCAGCGTGGCCACGAGGACGTCCGGCTCTCCGAGGGATCGACGGCGCCAGGGTCTGAGGGCCTCACGGATGCGCAGAGGCGGGGCGGTGGGCATCGTCAGGGGTATACCATCAAGACCGGGGGCGGACCAGGAGATTCAGCGCTTCCTGCATGCGCCTGACGCCCGTCCATAGAGGACCTGAGGATCTCCCCGGCCAGAAGCCCCATCAGGCCCGGGCCGGAGAGCGGTCCCTGAGTGGCGCCGCGTCCTGATCGTGGCCTCCCGCCAGGACTCGTCGGGAATCCCGGTGAGGGAAGGGCTCAAGACCATGGCTCGCGTGCAACCCGCGTCAGTCTGTCGTTCACAGAAAGGTCTTCGCGCCCTCACCCCTGGGACGGGGATTGGCTGACAGTCCAGGTTTCGGACCGTCGTACGATGGGCTTCAGTAAAGAGCGGAGTCAGAAAGCTCCATGTTCCTCAAGTGTTGCCGGAGCCCGCTCATGCAGCACGATTCGTGCTCAAATCTTAGGCAATCCTCCACTGAGCCCCTGAACACGCGGGCCACGGGGACGGAATCCACAAGATGGTCCACAGGGCTGTCCACAGGAAATGTGGATGGTGCAGGCGCGACGGATGGGTCCCCGCGAGGGTTGACGGAGAATCAAAGGCCGTGTTAGGTTACAAAAAGTGCCTGACACGCCGTGGTCTGGGATGACATCGAGGCTCAGGGACCTCAAGAGGGGCCAGGGGCCCGGGAGGTAGGGTATCGGAGAGCGAACAGAGCAGCCAGCCACATCAGGATTTTTCGGTTAGCCGCATGATGGGGATCGGGTCGTCCGAGCGGGAGGGGTTGAGACGGGCGACCGCATATCATCAAGGAGGATCGCGTGGAGAGTTTTGGTGGGAATCGCCCAGATAATTTTGGCAATCGAGGCGACAACTTCGGCAATCGAACCGACTGGCCGGCGCGCCGTCCGGGCTCCTCGGGCCGGCCCTGGAGCAGCCGGGGTGCCGGGCATGAGGGCGAAGGGCAGCCCGGAGGTGACCGCAGTCACACATGGGGGGGGTCGGAGCCTCCCCCGTATCGCGGCAGCAGCGTTCGGGGGGGCCTATTGAAGGGGACCGTGAAGCGACTGCTCCGCGACCGCGGCTACGGATTCATCCGCGGGGAAGACGGCAAGGAGTACTTCTTCCACCTCAGCGACCTGCGGGGGGTGACCTGGGATGACCTGCAGGAGGGCGAGCCGGTGGAGTTTCTCCAGCAGGACTCCCGCGGGAACAAGGCCCGGTCGGTCAAGCGCGTCGGCGCGCCCGTGGAACATCGCGACGAAGGCGAGCGGCTCCCGCGCGGCACGGGCGGGAGCCCGCTGGACGAGCTGCGGGCCGTGTATCCCCGGATCGAGCTGTGGGGGGAGTGGGGCAAGCGCCTGGCGACGAGCGAGCCGCAGCGGGCGGCGCTGCAGAAGGAGCTGGGCCGGTTGCGGCTGGCCCTGATCCGCGCGGAGGCCGTGCTGCAGGAGGTGGCCATCGGCGAGAGCCCCGAGGCCGCGGAGGAGCCGCCGCAGCCGGAGCCGGAACCGCTCTGATCGACCGCTGACGGGCCGGTCTATCGGCCGCGCGTGCGTGACGGGGGCGACCCGCTGATCTGGCGGCGTCGCCCCTCGTGTTTGTGACCCGCCTTCATTTTTTGGGCGCTGGCCCAGTGCTGGGTGGCGTGAGCGTGGGCGCCAGCCCTGGAGGGATCGTCGAAAGCCGCCGCCGCCGCCGGCGTCGAAGGCGCCACGGCGCGCCGGAAAGGAGGCATAGCCATGCCGACCTTCATCATCCTTGCCAACTTCACCGAGCAGGGGATCAAGACCGTGACGCAGACCACCGAGCGGGCCAAGGCCTTCGAGGCCATGGCAGCCGAGCTGGGGGTCAGGCTGAACGAGATCTACTGGACCATGGGCCGCTACGACGTCGTGGCCGTGGTCGAGGCCCCGGACGACGAGACCATGTCTGCCGTCACGCTGGGCCTGGGCGTGCGGGGGAACGTCCGGACCGAAACGCTGCGGGCCTACTCCGCCAGCGACATGGCGCGCATCTTCAGGAAGATGGGCGGCGGGAAGCAGTAGGGGAAGTTGGTGCCCAAGCGGGGACTCGAACCCCGACAGGCTTACGCCCACATGACCCTGAATCATGCGCGTCTGCCAATTCCGCCACTTGGGCACCGGAGAGCGAGGACAGGCGCGGCGAACGTGGACGCGGCGGATGCGTTAGAGTATACTGTGGTCGGATTTTTGTCAAGCCACGCGGGGACTTGGCAGGCCTGGGCGCGATTTCCCCCGGGGAGACCGGCCCGGTAGATTCCGCGGGCGCCCGGCACAGGGAGCGGCGTGTATGGAGATCGTCGAGGCGCGAGAGGGGCAGCAGCTGCGCTACCCTCACGCCGTCCTCACGGTGGGGAACTTCGACGGGGTGCACCTGGGCCACCAGGCCCTCTTCCGCCTGGTGGTCGTCCGGGCGCGCCAGGCCGGCGGCACGGCCATCGCCCTCACGTTCGAGCCCCATCCCCGGCAGATCCTGGCGCCCCACGCGGCCCCTCCGCTGCTGACCTCCTTTGAGGAGAAGGCCCAGCTCATCGCCACCTGCGGGATCGACGTGCTGGTGTGGACGCGCTTCACGCCGGCCTTCGCCGAGCAGAGGCCGCGGGAGTTCGTCCGCGCCCGCCTGGTCGAGGCGCTGGCGCCCCGGGAGGTGGTGGTCGGCCACGACTTCAGGTTCGGGAAGGACCGGGCTGGAGATGTCGTGCTGCTGGGGAAGCTCGGGTCGGAGTTCGGCTTCCGCGTGCACGTGGTCGGCCCCGTTGCCGTGGGTGATGTGACGGCGTCGAGCTCCGTCATCCGGACCTTGATCCGGGAGGGGCGGGGGGGGGAGGCGGCCACGCTCCTCGGCCGCCCGTACGTGATCGCCGGCCGCGTGGTGGAGGGGCGGAAGCGAGGGAAGGGGCTCGGGTTCCCGACGGCGAACGTCGAGCCCACGAGCGAGCTGATCCCACCCTTCGGCGTGTACGCCGCGCGCCTGACCGCGAAGGGGGAGGAGCGCCCCGCCGTGGTCAACATCGGCCGCAACCCGACCTTCGGGGACGTCACGTGCTCCATCGAGGCCCACGTGCTCGATTATGCCGGGGACCTGTACGGCGAGCCCGTGACGCTGGCTTTCATCGAGCGGATCCGGGACGAGCAGAAGTTCCCGTCCCCCCAGGCCCTTGTCGAGCAGATCCACCGTGACGTGGCCCGCGCCCGCCGGCTCCTGGGCCAGGCCGAGGTCCCGGCTCCGGCCTGAGCCCCGGGGCTCAGCCAGTCCCCCACGCGCGAGCTGACCGACCCCATCGGAGGGGAGGGCATGGCCGCCGAGCAGACCGCGATCACGTCCGGCCTTCCCGTCTCGGGACGCACCCGGGTCGTCGGGGTCTTCGGTTGGCCGGTGGCCCACAGCCTCTCCCCGTCCATGCACAACGCCGCCTTCCGCCACCTGGGGCTGGATTTCATCTACGTCGCCTTCCCCGTCGCGCCGGCCCACCTGCCCCAGGCGCTCCGCGGGATCCGGGCCCTTGACCTCGTGGGCGTCAACCTCACCATCCCCCACAAGGAGGCCGCGCTCCCCCACCTCGATACCCTCGCGCCGGAGGTCGAGCTGATCGGGGCCGCCAACACGGTGCACCACGAAGACGGCTGTCTGGTGGGCTACAACACCGATGCCCGTGGGTTCACGGCCGCGCTGCAGGAGGCCCGGTTCACCGCGGCCGGCGCGCGCGCGGTGCTCGTCGGGGCTGGGGGTGCGGCGCGGGCGGCGCTCTGGGAGCTGGCCCGCGGAGGCGCCCGGGCCATCACGCTGCTCAACCGGACCCCTTCTCGGGCCCAGGCGCTCGCCGAGGCGGTGGCTCGCCAGTTCCCGGGAGTCGCCGTGGAGGTCAGGCCGCTGCGTGGCCCTGGACGCGCGCACGCCCTGGCCGGCGCCGACCTCCTGGTAAATGCGACCCCGGCCGGGATGGCCCACGAGCCTCCCCTGGACCTGCCTCTGGAGGCGCTGCCGGACTCCTGCCTGGTCTGCGACCTGGTCTACACCCCTCCGGAGACGCCGCTGCTCCGGGCGGCGCGGGACCGGGGGCTGCGGACCTGCGACGGCCTGGGGATGCTGGTGCACCAGGGGGCCTTGAGTTTTGGGATCTGGACCAAACAGCCGGCCCCTGTGCCGGTGATGCGCCGGGCGCTGTTGGAGACACTCGCGGGGACCGCGACGGGTTTGCGCTTGACAGCATCCCGCCATCTTGGGGACAATTAAAACAATGCCTACGCAGACTGAGACAGGGACGGGCCGGGCCATGAGCATGAACGTGCGCCTGGGGGAGTTGCTCGTCCGCGATCGGCTCGTCACACAGGAACAGTTGCGCGCTGCGCTGGAAGAGCAGCGCATGGGCGGCGGCCGCCTGGGCTCCATCCTGATCAAACGCGGTTCTCTTTCTGAGCCTCAGCTCACCTCCTTCCTCAGCAAGCAGTACGGGGTCCCCTCCGTCAATCTGTCCGAAGTGGCCGTTGAGGCCTCGATCCTCCAGCTCGTCCCTCCGGAGCTCGCCCGGAAGTACCAGCTCGTCCCGTTGAATCGGGTGGGCTCCACGCTGGTCGTGGCCATGACCGACCCCTCGAATATCTTCGCGATCGACGACCTGAAGTTCCTCACGGGGTACAACGTCGAGGTCATGGTGGCGGCCGAGGGGGCGGTGCACGCGGCCATCGACCGCTACTACGATTCCTCGGCCACCCTCGCCGAGGTCATGTCGGGGATCGAGGCGGAGGAGGCCATCGAGGTCATCCGGGACGAGGAGGAGGCGAGCCTGGGCGACCTGGAGAAGGCGACCGAGGACGCCCCTGTCGTCAAGCTGGTCAACCTCATCTTCACCGACGCGGTCCGCAAGAGCGCCTCGGACATCCACGTCGAGCCCTACGAGAAGTCCTACCGGGTCCGCTACCGCGTGGACGGCGTGCTCTACGAGGTGATGCGGCCCCCCTTCAAGCTGAAGGCCGCGATCTCGTCCCGGATCAAGATCATGGCGCACCTGGACATCGCGGAGCGCCGGCTCCCCCAGGACGGCCGGATCAAGCTGAAGCTGGGGCAGGACCGGGACCTGGACATGCGCGTGTCGGTCCTGCCGACGATCTTCGGCGAGAAGATCGTGATCCGCCTCCTGGACAAGGGGAACCTCCAGCTCGACATGACCAAGCTCGGGTTCGAGCCCGGGGCCTTGAAGCACTTCAAGACGGCCATCTACAAGCCCTACGGCATGGTCTTGGTGACGGGCCCCACGGGCTCGGGGAAGACCACGACCCTGTACTCCGCGCTGCAGGAGCTGAACAAGATCACGGAGAACATCTCCACCGCCGAGGACCCGGTGGAGTACAACCTCATGGGGATCAACCAGGTCCAGATGCACGAGGAGATCGGCCTGACCTTCGCCGCGGCCCTGCGGTCCTTCCTGCGGCAGGACCCCGACATCATCATGGTCGGCGAGATCCGCGACTACGAGACGGCGGAGATCGCCATCAAGGCGGCGCTCACCGGCCACCTGGTCCTCTCGACCCTGCACACGAACGACGCCCCCTCCACCATCATCCGGCTCATCAACATGGGGGTCGAGCCCTTCCTCGTCTCCTCCTCCATCAACCTCATTCAGGCCCAGCGCCTGGCCCGGCGGGTCTGCCAGGAGTGCAAGGAGCCCAACCCGATCCCCCCCCAGGCGCTGATCGACCTGGGCTGCGACCCGAAGGAGGTCAAGGAGATCGTCCCGTCCCGGGGGGCCGGGTGCATGAAGTGCTCCAACACGGGCTACAAGGGCCGGATCGCCCTGTACGAGGTGATGCCCCTGGACGAGACCCTCAAGGACATGATCATCAACGGGGCCTCCGCCCTGGCCCTCAAGAAGGAGGCCCAGCGGCAGGGGATGAAGACCCTGCGGCAGAGCGCCATCACGAAGATGAAAGAGGGGGTCATCAGCGTGGAGGAGGTCACCCGGGTCACGATGCCCGACGCCTAGGGGCGTGGCCGACCAGGACGCTCGTGTGATCCCTGTCACCGCGACGCCGCGCGCGGGCAGGGTAGGGTAACGGCTCTGCCGGCCCGTGGGCGGGGCCAGGTGGAACGGAGGTACGATGTGGAGCATGCACCAGCTCCTCCAGCTCATGATCGAGAAGGGGGCCTCTGACCTCCACGTGACCACCGGCTCGCCGCCCCAGCTCCGGGTCGACGGCCGGATCCAGCCCGTCCCGGGCGAGCCCCTCACCCCCCAGGAGACCAAGCAGCTCTGCTACAGCGTCCTCACGGACGCCCAGAAGAAGCGCTTCGAGGAGGAGAACGAGCTCGACCTCTCCTTCGGGATCAAGGGGGTGAGCCGCTTCCGCGCCAACATCTTCGTCCAGCGGGGCGCCGTGGCGGGCGCCTTCCGGATGATCCCCTACAAGGTCCGCTCCTTCGAGGAGCTCGGCCTGCCGGCCGTGGTCAACGAGCTGGTGAAGAAGCCCCGGGGGCTGGTCCTCGTCACGGGGCCCACCGGCTCGGGGAAGTCCACGACCCTGGCGGCCATGATCGACAAGATCAACACCGAGCGCCACGAGCACATCGTCACCGTCGAGGACCCGATCGAGTACCTCCACCCGCACAAGGGGTGCCTGGTCAACCAGCGGGAGGTCAACGCGGACACGGAGAGCTTCAAGAAGGCGCTGAAGTACATCCTGCGCCAGGACCCGGATGTCGTCCTCGTGGGCGAGCTGCGCGACCTGGAGACCATCGAGGCGGCCCTGACCGTCGCGGAGACCGGCCACCTCGTCTTCGCCACCCTGCACACGAACTCCTGCGTGCAGACCATCAACCGGATCGTGGACGTCTTCCCCCCCTACCAGCAGCCGCAGGTCCGGGCCCAGCTCTCCTTCGTGCTCGAGGGGGTGCTCTCCCAGCAGCTCATCCCCCGGATCGGCGGGGGCCGCTGTCTGGCCCTGGAGGTCATGATCCCCAACCCGGCCATCCGGAACCTCATCCGGGAGGACAAGGTCCACCAGATCTACTCGCAGATGCAGGTGGGGCAGACGAAGTTCGGCATGCAGACCATGAACCAGTCCCTGGCCTCCCTGTTCCAGCGTCGGCTCCTCACCATGGAGGCCGCGCTGGGGCGCTCCTCGGATCCCGACGAGCTGCGCCAGATGCTCGCGGGGGCGCGCGCCGGGGCGCCGGAGATGGCCCGGGCGCGCTGACGCCGATGAGCCGGCCCTGGCAGGGGAGCCCGCGTCGGGCGGGGTAGGGCGGCGGAGGCGGTGATGGCGGTCTACGTGTGGGAGGGGCGCACCCGGCAGGGGGGGGTCGTCCGGGGGGAGATGGAGGCGGCCTCGGACGTCCTGGTCGCCGCCCAGCTCCGCCGCCAGCAGATCCAGCCCTCCCGGGTCCGGGCGAAGGGGGCCGGGGGGGCCAAGCTCAAGCTCCCCGGCTTCGGCGGCAGGGTCGGCGACAAGGACCTCGCCGTGTTCACCCGCCAGTTCTCCACGATGATCAACGCCGGGCTCCCCCTGGTGCAGTGCCTGGAGATCCTCGCGCTCCAGCAGAAGAAGGAGCGGTTCCGCAAGAAGCTCCTGGACATCAAGCAGCAGGTGGAGTCGGGCTCGACCTTCACCGAGGCCCTGAAGAAGCACCCGGACGTCTTCGACGACCTGTACGCGAACATGGTGGCCGCCGGGGAGGTGGGGGGGATCCTGGACGTCATCCTGCAGCGCCTGGCGGCCTACATCGAGAAGGCCATGAAGCTCAAGAAGCAGATCAAGGGCGCCATGGTCTACCCGATCGCGATCATGGGGGTCGCCATCGTCGTGGTGAGCGTGCTGCTCATCTTCGTGATCCCCATCTTCCAGAAGATGTTCGTCGACATGGGCGGCGAGCTCCCCGGCCCCACGCAGCTGGTCATCACCATGAGCAACTTCATGCGGGGGAACATCCTGTTCATCATCGGCGCCGGGGTCGCCGTGGGGTTCGTGCTGCGACGCATCTACCGGACCCCCAAGGGGAAGGATGTCATCGACGCGTTGCTCCTGAAGGCCCCGGTCTTCGGAGACCTCATCCGCAAGATCGCGGTGGCCAAGTTCTCCCGCACCCTGGGCACGCTGGTCAAGAGCGGGGTGCCGATCCTGGACGGCCTGGAGATCGTGGCCCGGACGGCCGGCAACAAGGTCATCGAGCGGGCCCTGATGAGCGTGCGGGTGGAGATCGCCCAGGGGAAGACGATCGCCGAGCCGCTCGGCCATGTCGGGGTCTTCCCCCCGATGGTGGTGCAGATGGTGGGGGTGGGCGAGTCCACCGGCGCCATGGACGAGATGCTCGCCAAGATCGCGGACTTCTATGAGGAGGAGGTGGACAGCGCGGTGGCGGCCCTCACCTCCCTGCTCGAGCCAGCCATGATGGTCGTGCTGGGCGGCCTGATCGGCGGGCTGGTCGTGGCCATGTACCTGCCGATCTTCAAGCTGGCCGGCACGGTCGGGTAGGGGGCCTGCGGCCTCCCGGGATGGCAGCGACGCAGGCCCTCCAGCAGCCCGAGCAGCACCCGCTCTTCTCCCGGCTGAAGTGGCTCATGCTCGCCCGGGCGGGGGTCCTCACCTTTCTGCTCGTCCTCACCTTCGTCGCCCAGCTCCGGGTCCGCCCCAGTGTCCTGCAGGCCACGCAGTGGCCCCTCTTTCTCGTGCTGGCCACCGGCTATGCCCTGACCGGGCTCTACGCGCTGGTCCTGCGGCGCGCGGGGCACCTGGAGCTCTTCACCCTCGCCCAGCTCGGCCTGGATGTGGCCCTGGCCACCGCCTTCGTGTACCTGACCGGGGGGATGGAGAGCATCTTCACCCCCCTCTACGTCTTCGTCATCATCGGGGCCAGCATGCTCCTGTACCGTCGCGGGGCCGTGGCCCTGGCCTCGCTCTCGAGCATCCTGTACGGGCTCCTGGTGGACCTCCAGTATTACGGCGTGCTCCCCGCCTACCAGGGCCCCGCCGTGTTCACGCAGTACACCGCGGCGCAGGCCCTCTCCCAGATCATCCTCAACGTGGGGGCCTTCTACCTCGTGGCCCTGCTGTCGAGCACGCTCTCGGAGCAGCTCCGGCGCACCGGCCAGGAGCTGCGCGCGGCGGAGCGCGGACTCGAACAGCTCGGGGTCCTGAACCAGGCCGTGCTGCAGAGCATCCCGAGCGGGCTGCTCATGATCAACGGCGACCGGCAGATCACGCTGTTCAACCGCGCGGCCGAGGGGATCACGGGCTACTCGGCCCGCGAGGTCCTGGGCAAGCCCCTGGCCGACCTGTTCGCCGCGGTGGACCTGCCGCTGATCGAGGAGCCGCTGTCCCTGCGCGCCCGCCGTCTGATCCGGCGGGAGATCGCCTTCCAGCGGAAGGACGGGCAGAACCTTCGGCTCGGCTACTCCCTGGCGCTCCTGCGCGGGCAGGGGGAGGAGGTCACCGGACACTGGATCCTGATCTTCCAGGACGTCACGCGGGTGCGGGAGATGGAGGAGGAGCTCCGGCTGGCCCGCCAGGTGGAGAGCCTTCCCCGGGATGAGCGGGAGCTGCACCTGGGGATGGTCATCGGGAAGAGTCCGGAGATGGCGAAGGTCTATGAGGTCATCCAGAAGGTGTCGGACGCGAAGACCAACCTGCTCCTCTCCGGGGAGAGCGGGACCGGCAAGGAGCTGGTCGCCCGGGCCATCCACGAGAACAGTCCACGCCGGGACAAGCCCTTCGTGGCCATCAACTGCGGGGCGATCCCGGTGAACCTGCTGGAGTCCGAGCTGTTCGGCCACAAGAAAGGCTCCTTCACCGGCGCCGTGGCCGACCACCGGGGGCTCTTCGAGGTGGCCGACGGGGGGACCATGTTCCTGGACGAGGTGGCTGAGCTCCAGCCGCCCCTCCAGGTCAAGCTCCTGCGGGTCATCCAGGAGCGGACCATCCGGCCCGTGGGCGGGACCGCTGACATCAAAGTGGATGTGCGGCTCATCTCGGCCACGAACAAGCAGCTCGAGGATGAGGTGCGCAAGGGGACGTTTCGGGAGGACCTCTTCTACCGGCTGAACGTGATCGAGATCAAGCTCCCACCCCTGCGCCAGCGCCGGGAGGATATCCCCGTGCTCGCCCAGCACTTCCTGGAGAAGTACGCCAAGGAGATGGGGAAGGGCGTCCAGAAGCTCTCCTCCGAGGCGATGGCCGCGCTCATGGGGTACGGGTACCCGGGGAACATCCGGGAGCTGGAGAACATCATCGAGCGGAGCGTGGCCCTGGAGACCACGACGATGATCCGCATGGAGACCCTCCCCCCGGCCCTTCTGGGCGAACGGGGGGAGGCCGCGCCCGTGGTCCCCCCGGTCGAGTTCCCCTCCGAGGGGATTGACCTGGACCGGGTCATGGAGACGATCGAGCGGGAGTGGCTCCTCCGGGCGCTCGATCGGGCCGGGGGCGTCAAGACGAAGGCGGCCGCCCTGCTCGGAATCAACCGCCGTTCTCTTCACTACCGCCTGGCGAAATACGAACTGGAAGCCGGTGACGGAGAAGAGACAGAGGCGTCATGAAACCGGGCAAAAGTTGCGCCACCCCCTTGTGAGGTGTTCGTAAATTGTCAAGGGCCTGTCGTGTTACGGTGTTCGATTCCTGATCGAACCTGCGGGCCATCCGCGGGTTTCCATCACTAACCTCTAGAAATCATAGGAACCTCTGACCGATAACCCGCCCGTCCTCCCTCCAGGGCATACCCCTTGCTCTATTGATGCCGATCACAAATCCGGGACCAGGACGAGGCCGGGAAGGGAGGTGACTGCCAGGCGCTGAGGGCCGCCGTCCATACCCCCACGGTCAGACGTGCATAAGACAAGGAGGACCCTATGTTGAGACGATTTCGCAACCGGCAGGGCTTCACGCTCATCGAGCTGATGATCGTCGTGGCCATCATCGGGATCCTGGCGGCCATCGCGATCCCGAACTTCCTGCGGTTCCAGGCGAAGTCCAAGCAGTCGGAGGCCAAGACGAACCTGGCCGCGATCGGGACCTCGGCGGAGTCCTACCGGGCCGAGAAGGACACGTACGTGGCCACGTTCACGACCCTGGGCTGGTCGCCGCAGGGGAGCCCGCGCTACAAGTACGGCTACGGGGCGTCGGGCTCGCTCACCTACACGGGCAACACGACGGTGTCGGACTCGGACGTCACGAACGTGGACGCCGCGGCCACGGCGTACACGTCCGGGGCGGCGGGGAACATCGACAGCGACTCGACGGTGGACCGCTGGAACTACTACGACAGCCGGACGCTGTCCAACACGCAGGACGACGTCGCGAACTAA
>JACPFL010000208.1 GCA_016183025.1 Deltaproteobacteria bacterium
CGAGCTGGACCGCTTCATCGTCCGGGAGCTCGGGTGGACCGCCTACGTCCGCTATGTGGATGATTTCCTCAGAAGACCCGGATCTGTCCCGTGGCGACCGGGGTGCCGTTTCTGGGCTTCGTCTTCACCCCCGGGCGGGTGCGCCTCAAGCGCGAGCCCGTCAGGCGCTTCATGCGCCGCATGCGGCGGTACCAGCGGGAATTTGCCGAGGGGGCGCTCTCCGTGAATCGCCTGACCGCGTCGGTGCAGAGCTGGGTGGCGCACGCGGCCTATGGCCAGACCTACCGGCTGCGGACGGCCCTGCTCTCCAACCTCGTCTTCTCGCGCGCATCATGAATCAGGAGTCGCCCATCTTCGCGAAGGCGTACGACCTGCTGGGCTGGCTGCTTCCGGCGACCGCGAAATTTCCCAGGCAGCAGCGGTTCGTGCTCGCGCGACAGATCGAGGAGGCCGCCTTCGCGTTCCACCGGGCCATCCTGCGGGCGGCGTCGAGGCGAGGCCGCGGGCTGGCGGAGGCCGACCTGCAGCTCGCGACGCTTCGGATCTACCTGCGGCTGGCCTGTGACCTGCGGTTCTACAGCCTGAGGCAGTACGAGCATGCGGCCCGGCTCGTCGACGAGCTGGGGCGACTGGTCGGCGGCTGGAAGCGGAAGGTCGCCGACCCTCTTGCGGCAACGACGGCCTCTCGGGGCCGCGGTGCGGGGGCGGGCCCTCGTCCTGCGCGGCGGGTCGTGGAACAACAACCCGATCAACCTCCGGACGGCGAACCGGAACAACAACACGCCGGACAACCGGAACAACAACATCGGGTTCCGCTGCGCGAGTGAGTCCCCGATCTGGGCGGAGATGCCGCGCCTCCACGGAGGCGGGCTACGCCCGGGGGGGAGACCCCCAGGCCCGCTCCCGGCTGGCCATGCGGCCAGCCGAAGAGGTCCACCCGCAGGGGCCGGCCAGTAAGCCTCCGGGCCCACCGCTCGGCCCCTGCTCCCTCTAAGGCGAGCGAAAGGCCATGAAGCAGATTACTGGAAATGCCTGTCAGTGGGCTTTTCTGCACAGTCTCGAGACTGATCGAGTGGAGCGGATCGCCGCTCCGACCCAGCGGGCTTGGCGCGCGGCGCGGGTCCGCTGCCGCCCGGTGAGCCGGCTTCTGGGCGTTGACTGCACTGCCGGAAAGTGTGATTATTATGTAATCACAGCCGAGGAGGCGCTTGCATGAAAACTCGCCTGGTTCGCATCGGGAATTCCCGTGGGGTCCGCCTTCCGAAACCCCTCATCGAGGAGGCCGGCCTCACCGAGGAAGTCGAGCTCCGCGTCCGAGACGGAGCGATCGTGATCGCGCGGGCGGCGGCCCGTGCCGGCTGGGCAGAGGCCGCCAAGCGGCTCCGTCAGCGTGATGAGGACCATCTACTTGATCTCCCCACTCCCACGCGGTTCGACGAGAAGGGGTGGGAGTGGTGACGGCCGAAGACATCCGGCGCGGCGAGGTTTTCCTGGTCAACCTTGACCCCACTCGAGGGAGCGAGATCCAGAAGACGCGGCCGTGTGTGGTGATCTCACCTGACGAGCTGAACGCCCACCTGCGCACGTCCATCGTGGCACCCATGACCACCCGCGGCCATCCGTATCCGTTCCGGGTGCCGTGCCGGTTTGGCCGACGGGCCGGTTACGTGGTGCTCGACCAGATCCGCACGGTCGACCGAGAGCGCCTCGTGCGCCGACTGGGAAGGCTATCCCCGGCTACGCTGGGACGGGCGCTCGAGGTCTTGCAGGAGATGTTCGCTCCCTGACCTGGAGAACAGCCGCTCGGCCTCCGCAGGGCTCCCTTGATACGCGTGCTGATGATCGATAAGATAGGGAAACGTCATGGCGGTCGATGGAGGCGTCATGGGAACTGTGACAATCTCGCCGAAGTTCCAGGTAGTCATCCCCAAGGCGATCCGTGAAAAGCTGAACCTGTCGCCGGGCCAGAAGGTGCAGGCGATTGTGTACGGCGACCGGATCGAGCTGATGCCGCTGCGTCCTATGAAGGAAATGCGGGGGTTTTTGAAAGGCATCGACACCACGGTCGCGCGTGAGGCCGACGGGGTATGAACGTTGCTGATTTGGAGCGCTTGTCGAGCGAACTTCGCGAACGGGCCTAACGCGGTCTAGGATGCGCTTCATCCTCGTCCGGCATGGCGAGACGGTCTGGAACCAGGAGCACCGCCTCCTGGGCCGGACCGATCAGCCGCTGAGCCCCGAGGGGGTGCGCCAGGCGCGGCGGGTGGCGGCGACCCTGCGCGGGCTCCCGATCGCCGCCCTCTACAGCAGCCCCCTGCGTCGCGCCCTGGAGACCGCCCGCCCGCTGGCCGAGGCCGTCGGGCTGCCGGTCCGGACCGACGAGGCGCTGCTGGAGGTGGACCACGGCAGCGCGGAGGGGCTCACCCGCGAGGAGCTCCGCGCCCGCCACCCGGAATTCTTGACCGCCTGGGAGGTCGAGCCCCACGCGGTCCGCTTCCCCGAGGGCGAGAGCGCGGGCGACGTGCAGGCCAGGGCCTGGGGCTTCGCGCAAGCCCTGCGGCAGGCGCACGCGCGGGAGAGCGTGGTCGCGGTGACCCACAACCTCGTAATCAAAGCCCTGGTCTGCCGCGCCATCGGCCTGGACCTGGGTGCCATGCGGCGCCTGGGGCAGGACCCCGGCGGGGTGACCATCCTGGAGTTTGACGGGGCGGAGCCGCAGCTCGTGGTCCTGAACAGCACGGCCCATCTGCG
>JACPFL010000209.1 GCA_016183025.1 Deltaproteobacteria bacterium
CCGGTACTGCGGGCTCGTCTTCCTGTTCGACATGGAGACCACGGAGCTCCTGGCGGTGCTCCAGGACAGCTACCTGCAGAAGCTGCGGGTCGGGGCGACGAGCGCGGTGGGCGTGAAGGAGCTGGCGCGGGAGGAGTCCCGGACGTTGGGCCTGTTTGGCTCCGGGTGGCAGGCCGGCGCCCACCTCGAGGCGATCTGCCTGGTCCGGGAGATCCGCCAGGTGAAGGTGTTCAGCCCCACCCGGGAGCACCGGGAGGCGTTCGCGCGGGAGATGGGGACGCGCTTCCGGCGGGAGGTGGTGGCGGTCTCTGATCCAGCCGAGGCCGTGCGGGGGATGGACATCGTCATGGCCGCCACGGCGGCGGTGGATGCGGTCTTCGACGGTCGCCTCGTGGAGCCGGGCCAGCACCTCGGATGCATCGTGGCCAGCGACAAGACCCAGAAGCGCCGCGAGCTGGACGACGAGGCCATCGCTCGCTGCGACCTGGTCGTGGTGGGGTCGCGGGAGCATGCGGTCTACGACGAGCAGCCGGACATCTACGGCGTGGTCGAGAAGGGGCTGCTCACGTGGGAGCAGATCCACGAGCTGGGGGAGGTCTTGACGGGGAAGGCGCCGCGGCGCACAGACCCGCGCCAGGTGACCCTCTTCAACAACAACGTGGGGATGGGGATCCAGTTCGCCGCCCTCGGCGCGCTGGTGGTGAAGCGGGCCCGGGAGCGGGGGATCGGGCGAGAGGTCCCCAGCGAGTGGTTCCTCGAGGAGACGACCCCCTGACCCGCCCGTGGCGGGGGTGCCGGATCGTCGGCAGCGAGCGAGGCCAGCAGGCATGGACAGCTACGCATCGACACGGCTGACGCGGATACGGACCGCCATGAAGGACCAGGGGCTGGGCGGCCTCCTGGTCTGCGCGAACGGGATGCGGCGGGACCATGTCCGCTATGTGACCAACCTCAACGTGCTCGGCTCCTGGGCAATCGCGGTGCTGGGGCCGGAGCGCGGGCCGGCCCTGTTCATCGAGGACCCGTGGGACCTGGACCGGGCCCGGCGGGACTCCTGGGCGGAGTCGGTGACGGCGGGCCCGGGGTTGCTCGACGGGATCGTCCGGGCGGCCGGCGAGCTGGGGCTGCGGGGCCCTGTGGGCGTGGCGGGGATGGAGCTGATGGAGGCCGGCCTGGTGCTCGCCCTGCGGGAGCGCCTGGCGCCGCTGACCCTGCAGCCGGCCACCCGGCTGCTCGTGGAGCTGCGGCTGCTGAAAGACGAGGGGGAGCTGCGCGCGATCCGGCGGGCATCGGAGCTGGCCGACGCGGGCTACGAGGTCTTCCTGGGCACGGCGCGCGCCGGCCTGCCCGAGTACGAGCTGGTGGCGGAGATCGAGGGGTTCCTGCGGGACGCCGGGGCCGAGGACAACATGATGATCCTCGCCTCGGGCGGGGTCGAGGTGACGGGGATGCGTCCGCCGACCTCGAAGCGGCTCCAGGTGGGTGACCTGGTCACCGCCGAGCTGACCCCGCAGGTCAACGGCTACTACGCGCAGATCTGCCGGACCCTGGTCATCGGGGAGCCGTCGGCCGCGCAGCAGCAGTCGTTCGAGATCTTCTGGCAGGCCCAGGAGGCGGCCATGGAGAGCGCGCGGCCCGGGGTGACAATCTCCCAGGTGGCCGAGGCCCAGAACGAGGTCTTCCGGAAAGCCGGGTTCGGGGAGTACGTCTCGAAGCGCTATACCCGGGCGCGCGGGCACGGCCTGGGCCTGCACTTCGATGACGAGCCGCTGATCTGGGAAGGGAACGACCTCCGTCTGCAGGCCGGGATGGTCCTGATCGCGCACCCCAACACCTACCTCCCCCTGGCCGGCTACATGGTGCTGGGGGACCCGCTCGTCATCACCGACGGCGGCTGTGAGCGGCTCACCAAGACCGAGCGCCGCTTGTTCGCGGTGGCGCCATGAAGCGCGGCCTGGTCGAGTGGGACCGGCAGGAGCTCCCCGAGGGGGCGTTTGCGGCGCGCCTGGCGGCGTGCCGGGCAGGGATGTGCGAGGAGCGGCTGGACGCCCTCCTGGTGTACACGGACGTGTGGCGGGCCGGCCACGTGCGCTTCCTGAGCCACTACCTGCCGTACTGGTCGAGCGGGCTGCTGGTCCTGCCGCTGGAGGGTGAGCCGCTGCTCCTCTCCACGCAGCCGCAGCGCGTCTTCCCCTGGATCGCCGAGACCTCCCTGCTCCGCGAGGTCCGGGCCGCCCCGGCCCTCGGGAAGGCGGCCGCGGCCGTGCTGGCCGAGCGCGGCTGGCGGCGGGCCGGCGTGGTGGAGCTGCAAGAGCTGCCCTGGGGGATCTACGCGGACCTGACCGCCGAGGCGCCGGGGGCGTGCGAGCTGGTGGACGCCTCCGCGCTCATGCGTGGCGTGCGGCTCTCAGAGGACGGGCACGAGGAGGCCCTGCTCACCAAGGCGGCCGCAATGGCCGCGGCTCCGCTCGCCGCGCTCGATCCGGTCGGGCAGCGGGATTGGGCGGTGATCGCCACGCTGGAGCGGGCCTACCGGCGGGCCGGGGCCGAGGACCTGATGCTCCTGGTCACCTCGCCCACGGCCGGCCAGTGGCCGGGCGTGCCGCGGGAGGCCGTGCTGGCGGACGGCGTGCTGCTCCAGGCCTCCCTCGAGTACAAGGGCCACTGGCTCCAGCTCTCGCGGACCTGGCTCCCCGCGGGGGCCTCGCCCCTGCGGGGCCTATACGACCGGCTCGGGCGGGCCTACGCCGAGCTTTCCGAGACCGCCCGGCCGGGCCTGTCCGAGGCGGAGGCGGCGGGCCTGCTCAAGCGCCTCGCGCCAGGGGATGGTCTCCACCTCTTTGCCGCCCACGCGAGCGGATCGGCGCCCTTCACCCCGCTCCCCGGCCTGGATGGGATCGAGGAGGGGATGGTCGTGGCCCTGCACCTCGGGGCGGAGGATCGGCAGGGCCATCGCGCCCTGGTGGGCGATACCTTCCTGGCCCGGCGCGAGGGGCTGGCCCGCGTAACGACGTGAGGGCGTCGGGCTCCCGGTGAACCTCATCGAGAAGATCCGTGGCGCCGGGGGACGTGGTGGTCGCCGAGGTGGACACGGTGATCTTCCACGACCTGAGCCTGTACCTCACCGGACGGACCTTCGAGCAGGAGGTCAAAGGGCAGCGCATTCTCCACCCCGAGCGGGTCGTCATCGTCTTCGACCACTTCTTCGCCCCCGCCACCGAGGAGGGGGCGCGCATCCTCCAGGCCAACCGCGAGTTCGCCCGGCGCCACGGGCTCCCGCACCTGTTCGACAGCGGGACCGGAAACTGCCACTACACCGCGATCCAGCATGGGTTCATCCGGCCCGGCGCCGTGGTGGTGGGCTCCGACTCCCACACCCCGGTGCATGGCGGGCTCGGGGCCTTCGCCACCGGGATCGGGAACAACTCCATCGCCGCGCTGACGCTGCCGTACGGAACGGCCTGGTTCCGCGTCCCCCCGACGATCAAGCTCCTGCTGCAGGGGAGCCTGGCGCGCGGGGTGACCGCCCGGGACGTAGCCCAGTACCTGGTGGGCCGGCTCGGCGAGGACTGGGCCGGGTACAAGGCCATCGAGTATGCCGGCGACCTGCTCCCGCGCCTGGACGTGGAGGAGCGGCTGCTCTTCCCGCTCATGTGCATCGACATGGACGCGAAGGCGGGGTACATCGAGCCCGACGAGGCGGTGGCGGCGTACATCCGGCAGCGGACCGCGCAGTCCTTCGAGCTGGTGCGCAACGACCCTGACGCGGTCTACGAGTCCGTGCAGACGTTCGACGTGGAGGAGGTCGAGCCACAGGTCGCCTGCCCGCCCACCGTGGGCCATGTCAAGCCGGTCACGGCGGTCGCCGGGGAGCCCATCCAGTATGCGGAGGTCGGGGGGACCCCGGGCGGGCGCCTGGGTGACCTCCGTCGCCTGGCGCGCGTCCTGGACGGCCGCCGGGTCCATCCGGATGTCCGGCTCCAGGTGGTGCCGGTGACCCGGGAGGTGTTCCGCCAGGCGCTGGATGAGGGGATCATCGCGGTCTTGCACGACGCGGGGGCCAACATCTTCCCGGCCAGCTCGGGCTCGAACCAGTCCACGAACATGGGGGCGCTGACCGCCGGCCAGGCGATGATCAGCACGCACACCCGGAATTTCCCCGGCCGCAACGGGAGCCCCGAGGCCCGGATCTTCCTGGCCTCGACCTACACCGTGGCGGCCTCGGCGCTGAAGGGGCGGATCGCGGACCCGCGGGAGTTCCTGGAGTAAGAGGACGCGATGGAGCCACGCGTGAAAGGGCGGGTGATCCTCTTCGGGGACAACATCAACACCGACGTGATCATCCATGCCCGGCACCTGCGCACCATCGACCCGGCGGAGCTGGCGGAGCACGCCTTCGAGGTGCTCGGCGACGAGTACCCGCAGAAGCTCCGGCAGTTCGACATCCTCGTGGCCGGGGAGAACTTCGGCTGCGGGAGCGCCCGGGAGCAGGCCGCCTCGTGCCTGGTGGGGGCCGGGCTCAAGGCCGTGGTCGCCTCCTCCTTCGCCCGGACCTTCTTCCGGAACGCCATCAACACCGGTCTGCCGATCGTCGAGTGCCCCCCGGTGCGCGGCGCGGTCCAGGAGGGGGAGGAGGTGGAGATCGACTTCGCCCGGGGCACGGTCACGACCCCGAAGGGGACCTTCACCTTCCCGGGGCTGCCGCCCTCGGTCATGGAGATCCTGGCTGTCGGGGGGCTGGTCCCCTATCTGAAGCGGAAGTTCGCGACCGCGGGGGCCCCGCCGCCGCGGGCGGGGTGAGGAGCGGGCCATGGGGATGACGCTGGCCCAGAAGGTGCTGGCTCAGACCTCGGGGAAGCCCACGGTGCTCCCGGGCGAGATCGTGGACGCCTACCCGGACCTGGTGATGAGCCACCTCGCGAGCTGGCGCTCGATCCGGCAGCTCGAGCAGGTGGGGGTGGATCGGCTCTACGACCTGAACCGCATCGCGGTCGTACTGGACCACCGCTCCCCGGCCCGCACCCCCGAGGACGCCGGGCATCACCAGTTGATCCGGGAGTTCGTGAAACGCCATGGGATCCCGGTCTACTACGACGTCCACGAGGGGATCGCCCACCTCGTCCTGATGGAGCGCGGGCACGTGCTCCCGGGGATGCTGATCCTGGGGACGGACTCGCACTCCACCATCTATGGGGCGCTCGGGGCCTTCGGGACCGGGGTGGGGTTCACCGAGGTGACCTCCGTCTGGTTGACCGGGTGTGTCTGGATGAAGGTCCCGGAGTCAGTCCGGGTGGTGATCACGGGACGCTTCCCACCCGCGGTCTTCGGCAAGGACCTGATGCTCGCGCTGATCGGGCAGCTCACGGCCAATGGCTGCACGTACAAGAGCGTAGAATTTACTGGAGATCTTGTCGCTAACCTTTCAATATCAGAAAGGATGACATTCTGCAATCTCGCGATGGAGCTGGGAGCCAAGTGTGCCTTTGTCCCGGCGGATGCGGTCACGGAGGCCTACTTGGCCGGACGGGCCAAGCGGCCCTACGAGCTGCTTCGGCCGGACCCGGATGCCCCCTACGCCCGGCAGGTCACCGTGGACGCCAGCGCCCTCACGCCCATGGTCTCCTGCCCCCACCAGGTGGACAACGCGAAGCCGATCACCGCCGTCCAGGGGACGCGGATCCACCAGGCCTTCCTGGGCTCCTGCGCGAACGCGAAATACGAGGACCTGGAGGTGGCCGCCGGCATCCTGAAGGGGCGCCGGGTCCACCCGGATGTGCGCCTGATCGTCACCCCGGGCTCGCGGGAGATCTACCTGCAGGCTATGCGCTCCGGCGCCCTGCAGACCCTGGTCGAGGCCGGCGCCATGCTGACCAACCCCGGGTGCGGGGCCTGTGCAGGCGACGGCGGCTCGCTTGGTGACGGCGAGGTCTGCCTCTCCACCGCCAACCGGAACTTTCTCGGCCGCATGGGGAGCCGGACCTCCCAGATCTACCTGTCGAGCCCGGCGACCCTGGCCGCCTCGGCGATCAAGGGGGTCATCGCGGATCCCCGCGAGTTCCTGGCGTAAGATGTCCGCGCTCAGGGTCCGGGGGCGCTGCTGGAAGGTCGGGGATAACATCCCCACCGACGCCATTGTGGCCACCGCCAACCTGTTCAAGCCGTACGAGGAGATGGCCCGGCATGTCCTGGCCTCGGTCCATCCGGAGTTCGTCCTGGGGGTCAAGCCCGGTGACGTGCTGGTCGCGGGGAGGCATTTTGCCTGCTCGTCGGGGCGCGCCGTGGCGCCCAAAGCCCTCAGGGCCACCGGGATCGGGGTGGTCGTGGCCGAGTCGTTTGCCCGGACCTTCTACCGGAACGCCCACGAGATCGGGCTCCCCATCCTGGAGTGCCCCGGCATCACAGAGCAGGTGCGCGAGGGTGACGAGCTGGACGTGGACGTCGAGGCGGGGCTCGTGCGCAACCTGACTCTGGGACAGACCATCCAGGCGGTGCCCCCGCCGCCGTTTCTCCGGGGGATGCTCAAGGCCGGGGGGCTGCACGCCTACCTCGAGCTCCACGGCGGGGAGTTCGTCTCCTAGGGGAGGGACCATGGCGCTGATGCTGGATCTCAAGCGGACGGCCGTCCTCGCGATGGACCTCCAGAACGACATCGTCAACGCCACGCCGGGGATCGGCGAGAAGAAGGTCCTGGCCAACATCCGGCAGGTCCTGGACCGGGCGCGGCAGCAGCAGGTGGCCGTCGTCCACATCACCGTCTCCTTCCGCGGCGACTACCGGGATGCGCCCGGGGCCAGCCCCCTGTTCCAGATGGTCCGGCAGAACGGGATGCTTCGGGCCGGCACGGCCGGGGCCGAGATCCACGCCGACGTCCGTCCGCAGGAGGGCGAGCCGGTCCTGAACAAGACCTGCGTGGACCCGTTCCTCACCACCAACCTGGACCAGCTCCTGCACAACCTGGACGCGAACACCCTGGTTCTGATGGGGCTCTGGACGAACTTCGTGGTGGAGGCGACGGCCCGCCACGCCTCGGACCTGGGCTACCGGGTGATCGTGGTGCGGGAGTGCTGCGCGAGCAACAGCGACGAGAACCACACCTTCGCCCTGACCCAGATCCTCCCGATGGTGGCGACCGTCGCCGTGCTAGACGAGGTGCTGCCGGCGCTCGCCTAGTTGGCTAGCGGGCCTCGGCGGGGCGGTGCAGGCGGAGGAGCCCCGGGGCGAGCGCGAGGCTTCCCACCAGGCAGCCCAGGCTGGAGAGGGCCAGCGCCGCGGGGATGCCGAACGCCTGCCCGATCCCGCCCACCGCCAGGCTGCCGAGCGACCACAGGCCGGTGTCCAGCATGAAGAGGCTCATGATCCGGCCCCGGAGCGCCTCGGGCACGATCTCCTGGAGCAGGGTGTTCCCCACGGTCCGGACCGTGATCTGCATCGCCCCGACGGCGACGAGGAAGAACAGGGCCAGGCCGAGCACGCGCGCGAAGCTGAAGGCCAGCAGCGCCCCGCCGAAGCCCGCGGCCGAGGCGATGAGCCAGGTCTCCCGCCCGCGCACCTCCCCCCGGTAGGCGAGCACCAGGGACATCGCTACCGCGCCCACGCCCGGCATGGCCATGAGCAGGCCGTACCCCTCGGCCCCGATCTGCAGGATATCCCGGGCCACCACCGGCAGGAACCGCGTGTAGGGGAGCCCGAAGAAGGCGACCAGGGCCGTCACCGCGAGGACCCGCACCACCACACGCTCCCGCCACGCGTAGAGCAGCCCCTCCCGCACCTCCGCGAACATCCCCCGTCCCTTGCCCGGCTGCCAGAGGGGGAGATCCATGAGGATCACCGAGACGAGGATGGCCAGGAAGCTCACGGCGTTGACGTACATGCACCCCGCCACCCCCAGCCAGCCGACGAGCAGCCCCCCGATCGTGGGGCCAGCGATGCGGGTGACGTTGAAGGCCGTGGAGTTGAGCGCGATGGCGCTCATGAGGGCCGGGGGCTCCACCAGCGCGGGGATGAGGGCGAGGCGGGTGGTCTGGTGCACGGTGTTGACCACGCCCAGGATCAGGACGAGGAGCACGACCAGCCCCAGGGTGATGAGCCCGGTGGAGATGAGCAGGCCGAAGGCCAGGGCCTGGAGCATGGCGATGAGCTGGGTCCAGAGCAGCAGCCGGCGCCGGTCGTGGCGGTCCACCAGCACGCCGCCCCAGAGCCCGAGGACGAGGCGGGGGGCCGCTTGGCAGAACCCGATCACGCCGAGCCACAAGGGGGAGTTCGTGAGCTCCAGGACCAGCCAGTACTGCGCCACCATCTGGATGAAGTCGCCGGTCTGGGACAGGAGGGAGCCGCTCCAGAGGAGGCGGAAGTTCCGGGAGGCCAGGGCGCCGAAGGAGCGAGGGGTCTCGGGCGCCACCTAGCCCTCCAGCTTCAGGACCGCGGGGGTGTGCAGGAGCACGGCGATGCTGAGGACCCCTACGACCAGGGCGCTCACCGAGAGGGCGAAGGGGGCACTCACCACGCTGGCCAGGAGGCCCACGCTGAGCCCGTTGACCACCCGCACCCCCAGGGTCCCCATGGTGTGGACCCCCAACACGCGCCCGCGCATGTCGTCGGAGGCCATGAGCTGCACCAGGGTGTTCACGCAGGTGTTCGCGATGACCAGGACGACGCCGATCGTCAGGATCATGAGCAGGGAGAGGGCGAACGACGTGGAGGCCGAGAAGACCACGACCGCCACGGGGAACGCCAGGACCGTGAGCGCGATCAGCCGCCCCTGGCGCCGGACGTTCCCGCGCCAGGCCAGGAACCCGCCCCCGAGGATGGCGCCGACCCCGTGCAGGGTGAGCAGCAGGCTATACCCCCAGGGCCCCACCCCGAGGATGCGGTCCGCGAACACGGGGAGCATGGCGTACAGGGCATTGCCGACGAAGAAGGCCTCGATGGTGACCAGGGCGATCAGGGCCGCCAGCGTGGGGTGGCGGAGCGTGTAGGCGAGCCCCTCGCGGAACTCCCGCCACACGGCTGGCGTGCCGAGGCGCGGCGGCTCCGGCTTGAGCCGCATCCGGGCGAGGACGGCGATCAGGGGGAGGAAGGTCGCGGCGTTGACGAGGTAGCCCACGCCAGCGCCGAGCGTGGCGAGGAGCAGGCCGCCGATGGCCGGCCCGAGCACGAGCGTGGATTGGCGCAGGGACGAGTTGAGGCTGATGGCCGAGAGCAGCCGGTCCCGTCCCACCATCTGGTGGATGAGCTTCTGCCGGCTCGGCTGGCTGATCCCGCCCGCGATCCCGTGAAGGAGGAGCAGCGCCGAGATCTGCCAGAGCTGGATGAGCCCGGTCAGGGTCAGCAGTCCCATCAGCCCGGCGGAGGTCAGGTACAGGCACTCCGAGAAGATGATGAACCGCCGGTTGTCGATGCGATCGGCGATCAGGGGAGTGGGTCAGCTCCCACACCAGCCAGTTGCGGATCACGCTCTCGATGTGGTCCCCGATGCTGGAGAACAGGGAGGCGATCCAGTAGTCCCGGAACTCGCGGCTCTGGAGCGCGGGAAAGCGGGCGGATTGGGCGAGGGCCATCAGCGCAGGAGGGAGGCGAAGTAGGCGAAGGCGTGCTCGGCCCGCCGCCGGATGTTCTGGGTGTGCACGGCCGAGTCCTCGGCGGAGAGCCCGCCCTCGTGGCCGAGCAGGGACGCGATGAGCTGCACCTTGGCCGCCCGCTCCAGGTAGATGGTGTTGACCGTGACCTCCTCGACGCTGGGGGCCACGAGGACCACCCCGTGCCCGCGCAGGAGCAGGGCGCTGGCCTGGCCCAGGGCCTCGACCATCTGCTTGCCGTCCTCACCCGTGATGAGCAGGCGGGAGTTGTCCAGGATGGGGGTCCCCGGATAGAGCGCTCCGGCCGTGTTGTGCACGGGGAGGATGGGGCGGCGGGCCAGCCCGAACGCCGCGGCGAAGAGCTGGTGGGTATGGACCACCCCGTTCACGTCCGGGCGGGCCTCGTAGGCCGCGGCGTGGATGATCGTCTCGCGCGGCGGCCTGGCCTCGGCGATGACCCCGGCGCGGGTGTCGAAGCGCTTCCGCTGCTCCGGGATCATCTTCTTGTACGCGTCGATGTCCACGATGAGGATGTCGCGGGCCGTGACCTCGGCCAGCGGCTTCAGGACCGGCTTGATCAGGAACCGGTTGGTCCCGGGGATGCGGGCGCTCACGTGCCCGTGATAGTCGGCGAGCCCCTCGTTCGCCAGGATCCGGTTGGCCAGGGCGACCCGGGCCTTCAGCTCGCGCAGCGCTTTCTGGGGCAGGGCCATGACGGGGCCTCCTCTCAGGCGATGATCTCCTTGGCCTCGCTCGACATGAAGTACGACTTGCAGAACGGGCAGAAGAGCTGGACGTCCTTCCCGAGGAGCCCGCGGTTCACGTAGTAGCGCTTCTCGCACTTGGGGCAGACGACCCAGAAGACCTTGGCCATGGCTCACATCCTCTCGGTGGGGATCTCCTTCAGGATCGGCATGGGGATGAGGTTCTCCAGGCGGACCCGCTCCAGGACGTCGGGCGGGATGGCGACCCGCTCCGCGAAGGGGCGCATCGGCCGCGTGGCGTCGATCCCCATCTTGTTCACGAGGTGGTTCTCCTCGGCCATCGGGTCGAGGGCCTCCCCGATGGTATTCGTGACGATGAACAGGTCGTCAGGGAACTGGGTCCGGGTGGCGATGGCCCAGAGGACCTCCTTCTCGTGGGTCACGTTGACGTCGTCGTCCACGACGACGAAGTACTTGATGCGGCTGTCCGCGGGCATGGCCGCCGTAAGGGCCAGCTTCCCCTCCCCCTCGGTCCGCTTGCGGATCTGGATGAAGCACCAGAACCGGCAGCACCCGGCCAGCGGGAGGTAGACGTTCTTGACCCCCGGCACGACCGACCGGACCGCGTCGAAGACCCGAGCCTCGAGGGGGAACCCCCCCATGATGTGGTTGTCGGCGTGGGAGACGTACAGGTCGTGGAAGTAGCAGTCCTTCCGGTGGGTGACCGCCGTCACCTCGATGACCGGGTTGTACCGCTGCTCGCCGTAGTAGCGTGTGTACTCCCCGAAGGGCGCCTCCACCTCCTCCACCCCGGGCAGGATCTCGCCCTCGATCACGATCTCGGCGTCGGCCGGGACCAGGAACTCGTCTCCCCAGGTCTCCGAGGGGGCCAGGCGCAGCGGCTCGCCGGTGAACCCCCCGGCATAGGAGTACTCGTCCACGTCGAAGGGGCCACGGGCCTGGGCGCCGAAGTACACCTGCGGGTGGTGGCCGAACCAGGTGACCACCCGGGTCTTCTTCCCCTGGAGGTCGTTCTCCTTGTGGATGTGCCAGTTGTGCTTGCCGGGCGAGAAGAAGACCCCCATCCGGTTCCTGGCCTTCACCCAGCAGCGGTGGAGCCCGGTGTTGTAGGCGTCCTTGCCGTGCCATTTCAGGGTGACCATGCTGGCCGTGAGATAGGGGCCCGCGTCCCACTCGTGATGCGTGAGCACGGGGAACTTCAGGAGGTTCACCTGCTCCCCGACCTCCACCACCTCCTTGCAGGGGGCCTGGCCCGCGGGGATCTTCACCGGCGCGATGGGGTGGCGGAGCCGGTCCCAGTAGTCCTGCGCCACGTGCTCGGGGGTGGAGCCCAGGGCGAAGGCGCACCGGCGGCGGCTGGCGAAGATATTGGTGATCACCGGGTAGGGGTTCCCCTTGGGCCGGCGGAAGATGAGCAGGGGGTACTGCTCCCGCTCCTCGAATTTCTGGATCACGGCCCCCATCTCCCAGGCCGGGTCCACCTCCCTCTCGATCTCCACGATCTCCTCGGGGAGCTTGTGCCGGAGCTCTTGGAGGAACATCCGCAGGTCTTTGGCCACGGTACCTCCTCCTCTGATGGGATTATGGCATCCTACATGAACTTCGGGCCCCAACTACATGAAATTTGGGCCCCGATCACTACCCGGCGGGCTCAGCGCTCCTGGGCCCCCTCACGGGTGGCCAGGGCCTGGATGAGCTCGTCGCAGACCCGCTCAGGGGACTTGCGGGTGGTGTCCACGGCCACGTCCGCCTGCGCGTAGGCCGGCTCCCGCTGCCGGAGCAGGGCGCGCAGGTGCGGGAGGACCGGCGAGCGCTGGAGCGGCCGGAGGTCGCCGGCAGACCGGACGCGCGCGATCAGGTTCTGGGGGGAGGCCTTGAGCCAGAGGACCAGGCAGTGGGTCTTGAGCAGGAGGAGGTTGTCGGGGTTGGTGACCAGGCCCCCGCCGGTGGCGATGACGCCCGGGGCCTGCTTGATCACCTGACGGAGCACCCGGCGCTCGCACTCCCGGTAGTAGGCCTCCCCGTGCAGGGCGAACAGCTCCGTCACGGACAGCCCGGCGTGGGCCTCGACCAGCCGGTCCAGCTCGTAGAAGGGACGATCCAGGCGCGTGGCGAGGAGCCGGCCCACCGTGCTCTTCCCGGCGCCGCGCATCCCCACCAGGGCCAGGTGTCGGGGCTGGGCCAGCTTGAAGTAGGCGTGCAGCGCGCTCCGGACGTGGACGAGCTGGTCCAGGGGGCGTCCGTCGAGCAGGCTGGCGATCTCGGCGCGAAGCTGCCCCTCCGGGCCGCCGGGCCGCCGGGGGGGCGCCTGCTGGAGGAGCTCCGGGATCGTGGTTCCCAGCGCCGAGGCGAGCTTGACCAGGTTCTCCAGGGTGGGGTTGGTCTGGCCGGCCTCGACCTGGACCAGGAAGCGCAGGCTCACGCCGGCCCGGGCCGCCGCCTGCTTCAGCGTCAGGCCCAGGCGTGCCCGCAGCTCCCGCGCCCGCAGCCCGAGGCCGTCCAGCAGGGGGCGCAGCCCCGTCGCGTTCCCTCTTGACAAGCCCGTCGGGCGCGCACTAAAATGCATATTTGCAATTTAGAGGGATAGCAGTAAAAAGTCAAGCCGGGCCGCGCCCGGGGGGGGCAGGGGGGAAGGCGATGCCGCTATTCACCGATCGGATCGAGGCCAAGGATTTCCCGAAGATGCCGAAGGAGTACCAGGACCTCCTCGTCCGGGTATTGACCATCCAGACCGACAGCGAGCTCGGCGGCCCAGACCTCTACGTCGAGCGCTGGATCCGGGTGGCGCCCACTGCCGAGGACCAGATGCTCTTGGCCAAGACCGCGGCCGAGGAGATCGACCACCACCGCAAGTTCCGCAACATCCTCGCGGAGATCGGCGTGGACGTCTCCTATCTGCTCAAGAGCCGCCGGGAGGAGAAGATCCTGGAGACCTTCCGCTACCCCCTGGAGACCTGGGCCGAGATGGGGATGTTCGGCCTGCTGATCGACCGCGTCGGCGGGTTCCACCTGCACGACTTCGCCGAGTCGACCTACCTGCCCCTGGGGCGGATCATCCCGGACATCGTGCGCGAGGAGAAGATGCACATCTGGCACGGGCTCAAGATCACCCGGGAGCTCTGTCAGACGGAGGAGGGGAAGGCGCAGGCCCAGGCGGCCCTGGACAAGATGTACCCCCGGGCCCTGGACATGTTCGGGCTGTCCAGCTCGCGCCGGAGCGACCAGTTCAAGGAGTGGGGGATCAAGCAGCGGACCAACCAGCAGTGCCGGCTGGACTACATCGCCGAGGTGGATCCCATCATCGAGGAACTGGGCCTGCGGATCCCCGACCCGCTCGCCAACCGCAAGTACCTCTAGCCCGCGAGCGCCCTGCGCTCTCATCGGAGGCGGACCCATGCCCCGTCTGCGCCTGACCATCGCCGTCGGCGACTACGACCTCACCGCGGGACTCGTCGAGGGGACGATCGTCCCTGACGGCGTGGAGCCTATCGTCCTCACCATGCACTCCCCGGAGCGCCACTGGCGGATGCTTCGCCACGAGGAGTTCGACGTCGCCGAGCTGTCGATGTCCTCCTACCTCGTGGCCCGCTCGCGGGGACTCCCGTTCATCGCCATCCCGGTCTTCCCGCATCGCCGGTTCCGGCACTCCTACATCTTCGTCCGCGCCGGCTCGAAGGTCGAGCGGCCCGCGGACCTGAAGGGGGGGCGCGTGGGGCTCCGGGAGTTCCAGAACACCGCGGCGCTGTGGGTCCGCGGGATCCTGGAGGAGCACTACGGGCTGGCGGTGACGAGCGTCACCTGGATGTGCCAGGACGAGGAGGATGTCCCGTTCACCCCGCCTCCCGGCCTTCGGCTGGAGCGGGTCCCCAAGAACCGGACGGTGGACGAGATGCTGCGCAAGGGAGAGCTGGACGCCGTCATCTACCCGGAGCTGCTCTCCTCCTTCAAGCGGGGATCTCCGGAGGTCCGGCGCCTCTTCACCGATGCGAAGCAGGAGGAGATCGCCTATTTCCGGAAGACGGGGATCTTTCCGATCATGCACACGGTCGTGCTGAAGGAGGCGCTCTGGCGCGAGTGCCCCTGGGTGGCGGCCAACGTGCTGAAGGCCTTCCAGCAGGCCAAGGAGCTGGCCTATGCCCGCCTGCAGGACCCCAGGCGGGTGGCCCTGGCCTGGGTGCGGGAGCTGCTCGAGGAGCAGCGGGAGATCCTGGGCCCGGACCCCTGGCCCTACGACCTCCCGGCGAACCGGCCCACCCTGGAGACGCTGATCCGCTACTCCCACCAGCAGGGGCTCATCCCGAAGCCGTTCGTCCTGGAGGAGCTCTTCGCCCCGAACACCATCGGCGAGGGGCCGGTCGGGTTTGTGTAGCGGCCCCTCCCGCCGCCCTCGGACTAGCCCCGCCCGGCCGGGACGAGGGAGGGGCCGAAAGGGTCACTATCCCGATTAGACCGCACGGAAGATGAAAGAGGCACTTGCACCGGCCGCCAGGGGAGGCTACATTCATGACTATGGGCTGGCAGGATCGCATCACCATTACTCCCGGGGTTCGGAGCGGAAAGCCCTGCATCAAGGGAACCCGCATTACCGTGTACGACATCCTCGAATACCTCGCTGGTGGTATGACCGAAGCTCAGATCCTGGCCGACTTCCCTGACCTCACGGCGGAAGACATCCGCGCCTGCCTGGCT
>JACPFL010000210.1 GCA_016183025.1 Deltaproteobacteria bacterium
CCAGGTAGATGGGGTACGGCGGGTAGAAGACGGTCGCCCGGGTGTTGCCGCCAGGCAGGAGCGCCAGCGCCCGCCCGTGGAGCCGACCCGACCCCCGTGTCAGCGCCCGGTAGCGCTCGACCACGGCTGCGCGGTCCAGGTGGGCAGCGGCCTTTCGGCGAACATCCAGCCCCGCCTGTGCTGTCACCGGCCTCATCCTCGGTCACGCTCCTCCGTTGGTGCTGAAGAACACCATCAGGCCGCTGCTATCTTATCGGGCTCGGCTCTCCGAGGTCAAACGCCCGTCGCGTTTGACACCCCCGGGACGCGTGGGGTAGATTCCCCCCCAAAGGAGGAGAGAACCATGGCCAGGAAGGTGATCGATGCCGACGGGCACGTGGTGGAGCGGGACATCCAGCTCTACCCCTACCTCGAGGAGCCGTACCGGGGGAAGGATGACCTCCTCAGTGTCTCGTTCTTCCCCTCCCTGGACGGCTGGCACCGCGCGGCCCGGCGCATCGCCGATCGCAAGGGCCGGAGCATGCCCTCGCCCGACGCCAAGACCTGGTGCGCCTTCCTGGACGATGCGAACGTGGAGGCGTCGGTCCTGTACCCGACCAACGGGCTGGGGTACGGGCTGGTCAAGGACAAGGAGTGGGCGGGGGTCCTGGCCAGGGCCTACAACAACTTCCTCCACACGGAGTACCTCAAGCCCTCATCCGGCCGCCTGAAGGGCATCGCGCTGATCCCCCTCCAGGACATCGCCGAGGCGGTGAAAGAGCTGCGGCGGGCCGTGACCGAGCTGGGCATGGTGGGGGCCATCCTGCCAGCCGTGGGACTGAGGCGACCGCTCGGGGAGGCCTACTACGACCCGGTCTACGCCGAGGCGCAAGCCCTCGGGTGCATGCTGGCCGTGCATGGGGCGCCGGCCCAGGGGCTGGGCTTCGACTTCTTCGAGCGCCTGGTCGAGGCGCGCGTCCTCAGCCACCCGTTCGCGCAGATGATCCAGCTCACGAGCATCGTCATGAACGGCGTGCTGGAGCGCTTCCCTCGGCTGAGGCTCTCGTTCATGGAAGCGGGCGCCGGGTGGATCCCGTTCATGCTGGAGCGGCTGGATCGCGAGTGCCGCAACCGCGCCGCTGACCTGCAGGCCCTGCCCAGCGAGCAGCTCAGGAGCGACCGGATCTTCTTCCACTGCGAGCTCGACGAGCAGGTCCTGCCCGACGTGATCGCGCGGGTGGGGGCGGAGCACTTCTTCTGCGCGTCCGACTTCCCCCACGAGTCCACGCAGGACTTCATCGAAGGGCTGGAGGCGTTCTGGAAACGCCCTGACCTGCCCGAGTCGGCCAAGGCGAAGATCCTCTACGACAACCCCAGGCGGCTCTACCGCCTCTGACATCCCTTGCCCGAGCGGAGGACGGTTCCTGCGGGCCGGGATCTTCCCCTGCGCCGGCAGCTCGCGCTGGCGTGCCGCGTGGTGGCCATGGAGGGACACAACGACGCCATCTGGGGGCACGTGTCCGTCCGGCGACCGGGCGAAGACGTCTTCTGGATCAAGGCAGCGGGGATGGGGCTCGAGGAGGCCACGGCGGCCAACGTCCAGCTCATCGACCTGGACGGGCGGCGGCTCCTGGGCCCGGGCATCGTCCACACCGAGTTGCCGATCCACAGCGAGATCTACCGCCGCCGTCCCGAGGTCGGGGCCGTGGTCCACACCCATCCCGTCTTCGCGACGGTCCTCGGCGCGGCAGGGCATCGGATCCGGCCAGTGACCCACGAGGGCGCTCTGTTCTTCCCGCCCGACATCCCGTTGTTCGACCAGACCACGGACCTCATCCTCACCAGGGAGCTGGGCGAGGCCGTGGCCGCCGCCCTGGGCGACCAGCCCGCCCTCCTGCTCAAAAACCACGGGATCGTCGTGGCCGGACGGACCCTGGAGGAAGCGGCGTGCTGGGCCTGCCTGCTCGAGAAGGGTGCCCGGGCGCAGGTGTTCGCCCTGGCCCTTGGCGCTCCGGCCTGGACCGGGGCGGAGGAGGCC
The DNA here is from genome assembly GCA_016183025.1 of Deltaproteobacteria bacterium. Taxonomy (GTDB): domain Bacteria; phylum Desulfobacterota; class JACPFL01; order JACPFL01; family JACPFL01; genus JACPFL01. The sequence continues at coordinate 2,018 of JACPFL010000210.1, forward strand.
CTGCTCAAGCGGAAGCACATCTACCATGACCAGGCGCTCGCGTTCCTCTGGCAATATTACTGCCGGAAGCTCCGGCGCCAGGGGATGCTCTCGTAGGCTACACACTCGCGCGGCCACCCGGGCCCAAGCGCGAGACCGATGGAGCGGAAGGAGGGACCAATGAAGCGCGTGAGGATGATCCGTCTAGCCTGCCTCGCGATCCTGACCTTCGGTCTGACGTGCGGGGTCGCCTCGCCCCTCCAGGGCGCCGGACCCATCAAGGTGGGCACGCTCCCCGTCATCTCCTCGGCCCCGCTCTTCATCGGCCAGGAGCTAGGGCTCTTCAAGGAAGAGGGGCTGGAGATCGAGCTGGTGGAGTTCGCCTCCGGGGCCAAGATGATGTCCCCCCTCGCCACAGGCGAACTGCAGGTCGCGGCCGGCTCCTCGAGCGCGGGGCTGTTCAACGCCATCGCGGGCGGCATGGACCTGAAGGTCGTCGCGGACAAGGGCCAGGCACGTGCGGGATACAACTACAGCCTTATCGTCGTCCGGAAAGACCTGGCCGCCTCCGGCGCCATCCGGGAGGTGAAGGACCTCAGAGGGCGGAAGATCGCGGTAGCGGCCCGGGGCATCTTCGCCGAATACCTTCTCGAAAAGCTGCTGGCCCAGGCCGGGCTGCTGTTGAACGCCGTCGAGCTTGTGGGCCTCTCGCCACCCAACATGGTCAAGGCCCTGCACTCCAAGGCCATCGACGCCGCGGTGGCGGTCGAGCCCTGGGGGACCCGGAGCGAAGCGGAAGGGGTCGGGGTGAAGGCCTTCACGGCCGAGCTCGACCGCCTGGAGCCCCACCAGACCGGCATGCTCATGGTCCCGGGGGCCTTCCTCCGCCAGCGGCCGGACGACGCCCGGAGGTTCATGCGGGCCTACCTCAAGGGGGTCCGCTACTTCAATCAGCGCGGGCTGAAGGACCCGGGAATGAGCCGGCTGCTGACCAAGTACACCCGCGTGCCCGAGGAGATCATCCGAGCCTCGGTCCCCTTCTACCTGGCGGAGGACGGCCGGCTCCTCAAGGAGAGCCTGGCCGATCAGCAGGAATGGTACGCGCGCAAAGGGCTCGTCAAGGAGCGGGTGTCGATCGAGCGGATGGTGGACGAGTCTCTGCTGCGCCCCTGAGACGGCCGCCAGCCCACGCGGCTGATGTCGCCGGCCTGACTGGGGAACGACCGCAGGGCCCGCTGAAAGGAGCGACGGATGAAGCGCCATGAATGCCTGCAGGCGGTGGCCAAGGCTGCCGGGGACACCCTGACCATCGTGACCGTCGGAGGGACGGCCACGGAGTGGCACGCCTATCGCCCGAGCGAGGGGAACTTCCGCTGCCGCACGCTGGGGCTCGTCTCCTCCATCAGCCTCGGGCTGGCCCTTGTCCGGCCCCAGCGCAAGGTCCTGGCCCTGGACGGGGACGGCGCCCTGCTCATGAACCTCTGCTCCCTGCCCACGATGGCGTGGCGGAACCCTCCCAACCTGATCCACGTGGTCTTCGACAACGGGGTCTACGAGGCCTCGGCCTCTTTGCCCACAGCCACGGTCGGCGGCGCCGATCTGGTGGCCCTGGCCCGGGATACTGGCTACCCGCACGCGGTCTGGGCGCCTACGGTCGAGGCGTTCCGCCAGGAGTTCCAGGCGGCCATGGACCGGAAGGCCCTCTCCTTCATCGGCGCCCGCGTGGAGCCGGGGCTGACCACGCTCCCCCAGTGGATCCTGCCGGAGCGGGAAAACAAGTACCGGTTCCGGCGCTACGTCCAGCAGACCGAGCCCCCGGAGCCGGCCCGGCCAACCCGGGTGGCGGCGGAGAAGGGCGGAGCCCAGGATACCCCGGGGGTCGCGGCGGCACGCGAGATCCTGGCGGCGTTGCAGGAGGCGGAGATCGACCTGGTCGCCAGCGTGCCCGACGAGAAGCTCGGTGATCTCCTGTGGCTGCTCCACCGGCAGACGGACCTGATCCATGTCCCCCTCTGCCGGGAGGAGGAGGGGATCGGCGTGTGCGCCGGCGCGCACCTGGGGGGGAAGCGCGCGGCGATCTTCATGCAGAACGCCGGGTTCCTCAACAGTTGCAACGGCCTGACGACGACCGCCCTGCAGTTCTCGATCCCCATGCTCCTGCTCATTTACTACGCGGGCGACATCGGGGACCGGGGGTTCGCCACGGTGGGGTCGGTGACCGAGCCGGTGTTGCAGGCGATGGGGATCCGGTACTACATCCTGCGGGAGCGGGAGCAGATCCGCTGGACCATCAAAGGAGCCCAGGTCCTGGCCGAAGAGTCGGAGCGGCCCGTGGCGGTCCTGCTCACCAAGGACGTCCTGGCGAAGCGGTGAGAAGACTGGAGCGGGCCCCGCGCGCCAGAACCTGCTGGGGGAGACCGCGGATCAGAACTCGAAGGCGCGGAAGCGGTTCA
>JACPFL010000222.1 GCA_016183025.1 Deltaproteobacteria bacterium
CCAGCCGGCTACCTGCGCGTGGTCCGGACGCTGGAGACCCCCGACGACCACACCGTGGTCTTCCGCCTGAAGCGTCCCCACGCCCCGTTCCTGGCCGAGCTGCGCTTCTTCTTCCCGGTCAGCCCCGCGGCCGTGGCCCGGCACGAGGTGCGCGGGGACCGGGCGCAGGGGTGGCTGAACGATCACTCGGCCGGCACGGGCCCATACCAGGTCCAGCGCTGGGACCGGGGCCGCACCCTGGCCTGGACCAGGAACCCCCACTACTGGCGCGGCTGGCGGCCGGGGCAGTTCGAGACCGTCAACCTGCACATGATCTACGACACGAACACGCAGCGGCTCATGCTGGAGAAAGGCGACCTCGACGTGGCCCAGAACATCTCCATCGACGACCTGCCCGCCGTCACGCGGCACCCGGACATCCAGGTCCAGCAGCACACCGGGACGAGCCGGTCCTTCATCTTCCTGAACGGGGTGGTCGGGCCGACGCGGGAGCGCCGCGTCCGTCAGGCCATCGCCCACGCCTGGAACGCCGACGCCTACAACGCCCTCCGCCGCGGGCAAGCCCCGCAGTCCGACGGTCCCTGCCCCCTCCCGCTCCTCGGCCCGGAGTACACGCTGAAGTTCCCCTACGCGCACGATCCGGCGAAGGCGCGCGCCCTGCTGGCCCAGGCCGGCTACCCGTCGGGAGGGTTCTCGCTGAGGTTCCTCGTCCAGAAGGGGGACGAGCAGAAGAAGATGCAGTTCGAGGTGCTGCAGGGCGAGCTGGCCAAGCTGAACGTCCGCCTCGAGCTGATCGAGGAGACGTGGCCGGCCATCAACAAGCGGCTGGCCGTCTGGGGCGGCACGCGCGACGCGGCCTCCGCGGTCCACATGGTCGGCTTCTGGAGAGGGGCCAGCACCGGCCACATCGCCGACTTCCTCTACTGGTCGTTCCATACCGACGCGTCCATCGCCAAGGGGGGCCGCAACCTCCTCTACTACTCCAATCCCGAGGTCGACCGGCTGGTGAACCAGGCCATGGCGACCTCCGACGAGGCGAAGGCCCGCCCCCTGTGGCGGAAGGCCAACGAGCTGATCCTGGAGGACAGCCCGGCCCTCTTCGTCGAGAAGATCCTGGACCACATCGTCATGCGGAAGGACGTGCAGGGGTACCTCTACCGGGACAGCAAGCTGACGTACGATTACTACCGCATGACCCGCGCCCGGTAGCGCCGATGGCCGGCACCGAGTGGTCCGCGCCGCTTCCGCTGGCGGCCCGCCCGCGTCTCTGGCCCTGGATGCGGGCCCGGCTCCTGGCCTTCCGCGGCCTCCCCCAGCTCCTGAGCCTGCTCCTCCTCGTGGCCCTGCTGGTGGCCTCGCTGGCTCCCGGCCTGTTCACCGCCGAAGACCCCTATGGGATCCAACCGCTCCAGCGGCTCCGCCCCCCGGGCGCCGCCCATCCCCTGGGCACAGACGAGATGGGGCGCGACCTGTGGGCCCGCATCGTCTACGGCGCGCGCATCACCCTGGCATCGTCCGTCTCCCTGATCGTGCTGGCGGTGGTTGTCGGCGGGATCGTGGGGCTGGTGGCCGGCTCGGCCTCCCGCCGGGTGGACGAGATCATCATGCGGACCACGGACCTGTTCCTGGCCTTCCCGCGCCTCATCCTGGCGCTGGCGGTCGCCTCGGCCCTGGGGCGCGGGATGGTGAACGCGGTCCTGGCGTTCGCGCTCGTCTGGTGGGCGCAGTACGCCCGGATCATGCGGAGCCAGGTGCTGGTGGTGCGCGAGCGGGAGTTCGTCGTCGCTGCTCGGGCCCTCGGCTGCCGGCGCCTGAGCCTCATCTTCCGCCATCTGCTGCCCAACTGCGTGACCCCGGTCCTCGTGCGGGCCACGCTCGACCTGGGCCTGGCGATCCTCCTCCTCTCGTCGCTCTCGTTTCTCGGCCTGGGGGTGCAGCCTCCGACCCCGGACTGGGGGGCGATGATCGCCACCGGGCGCAAGTACCTCCTCGGGTACTGGTGGTATCCCACCTTCCCCGGGGTCGCCATCTTCGCCACCGTGCTCGCGTTCAACCTCGTCGGCGAACGGGTCAAGGATGTCCTCGACCCGCGGCAGGGCCCGGCGTCGTGAAGCTCCTGGCCTACCTGGTGCGCCGGCTGGGGAGCCTCGTCCTGGTCCTGCTCGGGATGTCCGTGATCGTCTTCCTCCTCCTGCGCAGCCTGCCAGGCGACCCGGCCGTGATGGCGGCCGGCGGGGCCGATGCCACGCCGGAGGCGATCGCCAAGGTCCGCCAGGAGATGGGGCTGGACCGCCCGCTGGTCGTCCAGTACGGCCTCTTCGTCCAGAACCTCCTGCGCGGGGACCTCGGCCGCTCGATCGTCACGCGGCGGGAGGTGCTCGATGATATGAAGGCCTTCCTCCCCGCCACCGTCGAGCTGGCCCTGACCTCCGTCTTCCTGGCCTGCCTCCTGGGCATCCCGATGGGGGTGCTGTCAGCCGTCTATCGCGGGCGCTGGCCGGATGCGCTGTTCAAACCGTTCTCCGTCTTCGCGGCGTCCATGCCCGTCTACTGGCTCGGCCTGATGGCCGTCCTGGTGTTCTACGGGCTGCTGGGGTGGCTGCCGGCGGGCGGACGGCTGAGCGCCGGGACCGCGATGACGGCGGAGGTGACAGGGTTGTACACGGTGGACGCGGTCCTGGCGGGGCGCCCCGACCTGCTGTGGGACGCGCTCCGACACCTGGTGATGCCGGCGGCCGTCCTGAGCGGGATCTCCCTGGGCAACATCGCCAACCTCACGCGGGCGACGATGCTCGAGACGCTCGCCGAGCCGTTCATCGTCACGGCGCGGGCCAAGGGGCTCCCGGAGGCGGCGGTCGTGGTGCGCCACGCCTTCCGCAACATCACCATGCCCCTGGTGACCGTCGTCGGGATCCAGCTCGGACAACTGATGGGGGGGGTGGTTCTGACGGAGACGATCTTCTCCTGGCCGGGGCTCGGGCTGTACGCGGTGTCGGCCCTGGACAACTTCGACTACCCGATCCTGATGATCTTCACCCTTGTCTATTCCTGCCTGTACGCCGGGATCAACATCCTCGTAGACCTGCTCTGCGGGTTCCTGAACCCCCAGCTCTCCGTCTGATCCTCATCGGCCCGATCCCCCAGCGGCGGAGGGCTGCGCGGGGACCGTTGCGGATGATGTTTACCCCGGCAGAGATCCGAAGTAGAATCCGGCCGGATCGCTTGGGTAGAGGCACCCGGAGCCCTCGCAGGACTGCGGAGGAAAAGGCCATGAGGACAAGCACGAAGCTGATGGCGATCGTCACGCTCGCCGTCCTGATCGCCATCGGGCCGGCGACAGCCCGCGGGCGCGAGATGAATGTCGGCTACCTGCCGATCTACGCCTTCCTCAACTATTTCGTGGCGATCGAGGCCGGCTACTTCCAGGCCGAGGGGTTTACGATCAAGCTCCACCGGTTCACCACCGGCGGCGACATGATCGTGCACCTCGCCCGGGGGACGATCGACGCGGGAGGCGGAGCCGTGGCCGTCTCCTTTTTCAACGGCGTGGCCGACGGCCTGCAGGTCAAGGCGGTGGGCATCACCGGCTCCCGGCCCAAGGGCTTCGGCGCCTCGCCGATCCTGGTCCGCAAGGCGCTGCACGACGGCGGCCATGTGCGCTCCCCGGCGGACCGCCGGGGGCGACCGGTCGCGCTCAATGCCCCCCGGGGCACGGCCGAATACCTGGTCGCCAGGGCCCTCGGGCGCAGCGGCCTGAGCATCGACGACGTGAGGATCGTCACGCTCCCCTTCCCCGAGATGCCCAAGGCCTTCGAGCGCGGGGCGATCGACGCCGGCCTCCTCCCCGACCCGTTTGCCGCCAGCACGCTGGAGCAGGGGACCACGGTGGTCCTGGTCAAGGGCGACGAGATCGTGGACAACCCCCAGAATGGCCTCCTGTACTACGGGAAGAACTTCCTCGAAGACCGTTCGGACGTCCCGGTCCGGTTCACGGCGGCAATCATCCGGGCCCTCCGGGAGATCAACCGGCAGCAGTACCGGGGCGACGAGATCCTGAAGGCTCTCACCAAATACACCCGGGTCCCGCCGCACGTGGCCCGCAAGATCACCCCCTACTTCCTGCACCCCGATAACGACGTCAACCTGCAGAGCCTAATGGATTTTCAGGCCTACTACATGCAGCGGCGCTATCTCAAGTACCAGGCACCGCTCAAGGCCGAGCAGCTCTTCGACGGCTCGTTCAACCGGAGGGCGGTCGAGCGCCTGGGCCCCTACCGGCCCTAGGGGGCAGGGCGACTCAGTCCAGGGAACAGGACCGATCCAGGCGCACCCGCACGCGACGGGAGCGGCCGGGGGGGAGATAGACCAGCCCGGCGCGCTCCCGAGAGAGATTGATGGCGCGAGAGGCGATCACTGCCCGTGAGGTGACGAAGGTCTACCGCGCCCGGGGCGCGGCCACCACCGCGGTCCAGGACTTCTCCATCACCGTGGGAGAGGGCGAATTCCTCAGCCTCATCGGGCCCAGCGGGTGTGGCAAGAGCACCTTCCTCCGGATGGTGGCCGGGCTGATCCGTCCGACAGCCGGGGAGATCCGCATCCGCGGCGAGCTGGAGGAGGGCGGCCGCGAGCGGAGCTGGCGGGACCGCCCCCTGACGGCGATGGTCTTCCAGGAATACGCCCTCTTCCCCTGGCGGACGGTCATCGAGAACGTGGGGTTCGGCCTGGAGATGCGGGACATGCCGCGCCAGGAGCGCGAGGCCCTCGCCGCGCGCTACATCGAGAAGGTCGGCCTGCGCCGCTTCTCCGGCTACTATCCCTATCAGCTCTCCGGGGGGATGAAGCAGCGGGTGGGGATCGCCCGGGCCTTCTGCAACAACCCGGAGATCATGCTGATGGACGAGCCCTTCGGGGCCCTCGACGCCCAGACCCGGACCGTGCTCCAGCAGGAGCTCCTGCGGATCTGGGAGGAGGAGAAGAAGACCGTCCTGTACGTCACCCACGCCATCGACGAGGCCGTGCTGCTCTCGGACCGGGTGATCGTGATGACGGCGCAGCCGGGCACGCTCAAGGCCGTCGTCGCCATCGACTTCGGCCGCCCCCGTGACCTCAAGCTGAAGACCTCCAGCCGCTTTGCCGAGCTGGAGTACATGATCTGGCAGCTCCTGGAAGAGGAAGTGACCAGGACCCTGCGAGGTGAGACATGAAGGGCGAGCAGGTATTCTCGGAACCCGGTCCCAAGACACCCGCCCTGAAGGGCGAGCCGCGGAGCCTGGCGGCCAGGCTCACGGAGGGACCCCTCTCCGCGTCATTCCAGATCCTCTCTCCCCTGGCCGCGCTCCTCGTCTGGGAGGCGGGAGTCGCGGCCGGGCTCATGGACCGCCGGTTCTTCCCCGCGCCCTCCACGATCTTCGTCGCCCTGGGACAGCTCCTGGGCACGGGGGAACTGCTGGACCACCTGATCATCAGCCTCTCCCGCATGGCGGCGGGCTTCCTCCTGGGCTCGATCCCCGGCATCCTCCTGGGGCTGCTCATGGGGTGGTTCAGGCTGCTCCGGGCCCTGCTGGACCCGCTCGTTGCCGCCACCTTCCCGGTGCCCAAGATCGCGATCCTGCCCCTCGTCATGCTGATCTTCGGCATCGGCGAGCTGTCCAAGGTCGTGATCATCGCCATCGGGTGCTTCTACCTGGTCCTGATCAGCAGCATGGCCGGCGTCCGGAACATCGACCCGGTCCTCATCGAGGCGGCGCGTAACTTCGGGGCCCGCGGCCGCCGGATGTTCTGGAAGGTCGTGCTCCCCAGCACCCTCCCGGCCATCTTCACGGGCCTCCGCCTCTCCCTGGGCGTCTCCCTGATCGTGATCGTGGCGGCCGAGTTCGTGGCGGCCAACCGAGGGATCGGCTACCTGATCTGGATCTCCTGGCAGACCCTCACGACCGAGCACATGTATGTCGGGATCCTCGTGATCGGCATCCTGGGGATCCTGTTCACCTACGGGCTGGAGCGGCTGGGCAAGGCCGTGATGCCCTGGAGCGTGGACTTCCGCACCTTCCGGGAGTGAACCGGGGCTCCCGCCTACGAAAAGCGGTCAGGGGTTCCCGGCCACGATGATCAGGTCCGCCCCGACCAGGTTGGCCCCGATGGTGGCGGTCCCCGACGTCACCACGAGAGGACTCGTCCCACCGACCAAAAGCATCGTCGCCTTGCCGGCCCCGGAGACGAAGACCAGGTCCACCTGAAGGTCGTGCCTGCTGAAGAGCCCGAGCTCTTTCGCGATGAAGAAGGGGGCGAAGGCCCCGGCGACAGCCGGATAGGGGACCAGGAGGCGGGAGGCGGCCAGGGCTTGTCCCATCCCCCCGGCCATCACCGCAACGAGGAGAAAGGCCACGCCCAGCGATGCCCGCCCGGAGCGGCGAGGCGGGGCGCTGCGGGTGGCTGCCCTGGTCATGCCTCAGGGCCAGAGGCTCGCCAGGAACCCGCTCTCCCGCAGCTCGCGGACCAGGCGCCGGTCGAGGAACTCCTCCGGGCTCATCGTCGCCGCCCGGGGGACATCCCGCCTGATCTGGGTGAGCACGAACTCGACCCCCTTCGCATCGATGTCCAGGGTGCGCTCCATCGCCTGTCCCTCGGCCTTGATCGTGTACTCCAGGACAGCCCGGTCCTGCACCTTGGTGTACCTGGCCACGACCTGCTGGGTCCGCTCCGGATCCGTCAGGAAGACCCGGACGGCCTCGGCGTAAGCCCGCATGAAGCGCCGCAGCAGGTCGCCCTTGCGCTCCAGGTTGCTCCGCGTCGAGAGGAGGACCGTGGCCGCGAACGGGACGCGCATCGCGGTGATGTCCACGATCTGGCGGAAGCCGAGCCTCGTGGCGAACAGGTCGAAGGGCGGGGTCGTGGTCAGGGCGTCGATGGACCCGGCCTGCAGCGCCGCCAGCCCCTGCCCGATGTCGCCGAGCTGGATGTAGGCCACGTCGCGCCGGGGGTCCATCCCGAAGCGGGCCAGGGCCGCGATGGTGTAGAGGTCGGGGTTCGACCCCACCCGGTCGATCCCCAGGCGCTTGCCCTTGAGGTCTTGCGGGCTCTTGAGCTCAGGCCGCCCCACGATCGCGCCCACCATGTACTTCTTGCTCTGCCCGACGATCACGAGGTCCCGGGAGCCGCCCACGATCGCGCGGACCGGCGCGAAGCCTCCTACCACGCCGATATCCAGCTCCCCCGAGAGCATGGCAGACGTCTGAGTGGGACCGGACCCGATGAAGACCACGCTGCTGGACACCCCGTACTTCTCATAGAGGCGCAGCTCCTTGGCGATCCACATGGGCGCCATGGAGGCGACCGGCGCACTGTAGGAAGCCCGGAGCGCGGTGCCAGCCGGCGCCCCCTGGGCTGCTCCGCCCCAGAGCCCGAGGACGAGCCCCGCCAGCAGGATCAGCCCGGCCCTGCGATCACTCGGCGTCAGTGCCATGCTCCACCCCTTCCGGGCTCGTGCCACCTCCAGCGACTCCCCGGGACCCGGCCCGCCTGCAGAGCCAGAGCCAGGACCAGCAGGCCGTACAGGCTGAGACGCCGATGGACAGTCCCCCTGGCCCCCTTCAGGTCGCCGACGCGC
>JACPFL010000003.1 GCA_016183025.1 Deltaproteobacteria bacterium
GGGTCTCCGCCAGGAGGTCCGCATCCGGGCGAAGGAGAACAGGCGGGGAAGGTCCGAGCAGGCCGGGACCCGCGGGCCGGCCCTCGACACTCCTCTGACGGGCGAGAAGCCCGACAAGGCTGAGAAGGCTGAGAAGGCTGAGAAGGCTGAGAAGGCTGAAAAAGCCGAAAAGGCCGAGAAGCGGGAGAAAGCGGAGAAAGCGGAGAAGCCCGGGAAGCCGGAGAAGGCCGAAAAGGTCGAGAAGGCCGAGCGCGCGGAACGGCCGGAGAAGGCCGAGCGGGTGGAGAAGGTCGAGCGGGCCGAGAAAGTCGAGAAGGTGGAGCGCGCTGAGAAGATGGAACGGGCCGAGCGCTCAGGTCGGAGCGAGCGGGTCGAGAAGGTGGAGCGGCCGGAGAAGGTGGAGCGGGCCGAGAAGGTGGAGCGTGCGGAGAAGGTAGAACGGGTGGAGCGCTCAGGTCGGAGCGAGCGGCTCGTCCGCAATGAGCGCACGGAGCGGCAGGAGCGCGGCGAGCGGAAGGAGCGTCACGAGCGGAAGAAGGACTAGAAGCCTGCGCTAGCCGGCCTCCCCTGAGGGGATCTCGGGGGCCTGAAGGGGAGACCGGGCATCCGAGGGGGGCCGGCCAGGCCACGAGGACCTGGTCCGGCGCCTGTCATGTCTGGAGGGGGCGCGCGCGGCGGCTAGTACGCTGCCCGCCCGGGAATGGCGCGCTGGGGGTTTTCTGCTGCCGGTGGTCTCTGCGCCGTCGCGCAGCCGCCCAGCAGCAGGAGGAGCAGGGCCCCTGCCAGCATCCGTCTCATGGTCCCTCCTTCGGGCAGGCACCCGACGGGCTAGAACTTCGCCCCGACGTTGGCACTGTAAATGTTTTCCCGGTAGTCCGCCGAGCCCAGGTTCGAGCCGCTGCTGATCCGGGTGTAGACGAACTCAGCATAGAGGGGGCCCAGGAGCGTCTTGGTCAGCGTGACCGTGGTGGTCCGGACGTTGTCCCGGCGGGCTCGGTCGACGTCGGGGAAGGTACCCCCGTAGATGCGGTGCAGGTAGTCGTAGGCGACATTGAACCGCGCCCCGACCAGCGGGATGGGGACCTGGATGGTCGGGGAGAGGAGCAACCCGGTGTACGTGAAGAAGTTGGAGTCGGCCAGGTTGCGCTCAAGCCGGACCATGGCGCCGACGTAGCCCCGGTTGCCCCAGAAGTAGAAGTACTGCTCGACCTGCCCCGAGTGGTTGTCCGCGTCACGCCGCGTGTCGGTGAAGAAGGTCTTGCGCTGGAACCGGTAACGGATCTCGGTCCAGAGCGGCGGCGCGATGGCGAAGCCGAAGATGGGTATGAAGTTGTGGGTCCGGAGGAAGCTGTCACGCTCCAGGAGGTTGTACTCATAGGAGTAGCGGACCTTGGCCTCCCAGGTGTCGGCGATCCGGCCGAAGGTGACCTGGGGCGTGTGGGTCACCAGGTCGAACTGGGACTCCCGCTTATGGATCTGCTGGTAGTAGTTGTAGCCGAACTCAAGCTGCCAGTCCGGCGAGGGCAGCGGGTCCACCCGCCCCTGGAGGGTGAAGACCGCCGCCTGGTCGGATTTTCCCGACACGCGGTCCAGGGCGCCCTGGTTCACGTTGTCGTCGTGCTCGTAGCCGATCGTGCCCGTGAGGCGGTACCACTTCTTCTCGGCGGCCCAGGTCGGGGAAACGGTCGCCAGGAGCAGCACCGCGGTCGTCAGCCCCAGCGTCCAGCCCGAAGACAGCCAGCTCCATCGCTTCATAGGGTCCTCCTCCCTCCTCTCATGTTGTCGTCCACGACCCCTCGATCAGCCCGGCGCCTACTGCCTCCTCACATGTTGGTGTAACAGAGCCGGAACCGGCTTGCAAGCCTCTTTCATGAATGATCGCCTGCACCTATGCCCCGGGAGCGCGCCTTGACAGGAATGGGGGGGTACTGCTACAGGCTTTGTGGCAGGGGCGCGTTAGATCTGGCGATCGGCTCTCCATCGAGGAGATCCGGCCGGTGACGAGGGTTGTCAGCGGCCAGGATGAGCGACAAGAGCGATGGCCGGGCGCCGAGCCATACGGGGCTGGCCGTGGCCGACATGCGCGGAGGGAGGAGGCGATGACAGGCAAGGAGTTCGCCGAGGAGATGCTCGGCCGCGTGCGGGCGTTCTGCCAGTCCTATGATGCCCGGCCGCCGGCGTACAGCTACGTGCCGCTGAAGACGGACGAGCAGCGGATCAAGGTCATGAAGAGCCGGCTGTTCAACGAGGTGCGCTCGGCAGAGATCTTCGGCGGCTGGCTCAAGAGCACCCCTGAGCTGGACGTGAAGGCCACGCTGGCGGAGGCCGTGCACGAGGAGATGCGCCACGCCGCCCTGCTCGAGCAGCAGATCCGGGAGCGCGGGGCCGAGCCCTACGACTACCGCCCCCTGCCGGCCCAGATGGCCATGTTCAACGCCTTCGAGGGGCTGACGGAGACCGTCGAGCGCATGGCGGCCTTCCCCATGGCTGGCGAGGGGGTCGCGGACTACATGATCGTGAAGTCGCTCCGGGCCGACTCGGTGCCCGAGTGGATCAAGGCCCCGTACCGGGCGATCAACGAGGACGAGGAGACCCACGGGAACTACCCTGCAGAGGTCCTGACCAAGCACGCCACCACCCCGGAGCGGCAGGAGCGGGTCCGGCGGGCCGTGGAGATGAGCCTGATGCTCCGGCGGCAGTACTTCGAGAACCTGGACCGCTGGGTGTTCGAGGGACGGGAATGGTGAGCGGAGGACGCGCCGGGGCGGCTCGTGCGCCGGCGGCTCAGTGGAGCGCGAAGGCGCTCAGCTCCGCCCGCGCCTCCTCCCGCCCCTGCGCGGTATAGAGGACCCGCCGCGCGTACCACTTCACGCTCGGGGCGTACCAGCTCTCCTCCCGGAGGATCCCCTTCTCGTCGCGCTCCACGACCTTGTAGGCGAGGAAGGCCCCGGCCGGCACGGTGACCGTCTCCTCGCGCTCCACCGAGAAGGCGCGGAAGACCTGGATCGTGTCCTGGCCTCGCCCGCGCGCCATGACCGTCGCGTTCGATCGGGCCTCCCAGCGCCGCCCGTTCTCCAGCGGCCACACGAAGACCCTCACCGGCGGGGAGAAGGTCTCGATGGTCTCCCCACGCTTGAAGTGGAAGATCCCGAGATCGGCATCCACGGCCACGGTGAATCCCAGCGAGATCATCTCGTAGCCCCGATCCAGCGGGAAGCGGCGCAGCACGCGGTCCACGAGCTGGACAGGCTGGTCACGGGCAGCGGGGGTGGTGACCTGGTAGGTCCAGGTGTCCCCGACCTGCCAGGTGGGCCGCGGGGCTCCCCCCTGGGCCGGCGCGCGCACTGCTCCGGGCGCCAGGAGCAGGGCGAGGGCGGCAAGGGAGGCCACCGCGACCCGTGACGACAGGTCTCGCGAAGGGGTCCGCGTGAACACGGCTCCGTGCGCCACCGGCTTCAAATCGTGCAGCTCCTGACAGGCAACCAGTCTACCGCAGGGGCGCGGGAGGGCGCGACGGGTATTTCCTCCGGCGCACGGTGGTCCATTTGCAGGGCTGCTGGCACTTTTCGCTTTACAGCCCGACGCGCGGCTCCCTAACATCGCAGGAGCACGCGTCCGGGAGGCGTGCGAGCGGAGGAGGTCAGGTGACAGGGCCGGAATCCAGGTCAAAGACGCTGAGCGTGCTCATCCCCGTTTACAACGAGCGCGCGACGATCGAGGCGATCATCGAGCGGGTCGCCGCCGTCCGGATCGACAAGGAGATCGTCGTCGTCGACGATGGTTCGGAGGACGGCACCCGGGAGGTCCTGCGCAGGCTCGCCGAGGAAGCGCCCCATCGTCTGCCCCCTGGAAACCGGTTCACGCTCCTCCTCCAGGAACGGAACCAGGGGAAGGGGACCGCGCTCCAGCGCGGTATTCAGGCGGCCACCGGGGACATCATCCTGATCCAGGACGCGGACCTCGAATACGATCCCCGGGACTACCCGGTCCTCCTGGCCCCGATCATGGACGGCCTGGCCGATGTGGTATATGGGAGCCGGTTCATGGGCGGGCCCCACCGGGTGCTGTACTTCTGGCACTACCTGGGCAATACGCTCCTCACTTTGCTCTCGAACGTGCTCACCAATCTCAATCTCTCGGACATGGAGACCGGCTACAAGGTCTTCCGCGCGGAGGTGCTGAAGACCCTGAACCTGCGCTCCAGGCGCTTCGGGTTCGAGCCGGAGGTCACCGCGAAGGTAGCCAAGCGCGGGTGCCGGATCTACGAGGTCCCCATCACATACAGTGGGCGGACGTACGCCGAGGGGAAGAAGATCACGTGGCGCGATGGCCTGGCGGCGGTCTTCTGGATCCTCAGGTATAACCTGCTCCCCTGACCACCCAGCATCTCCGTCCCCCGATCACTGCGCGGCCGGCCCGGCTCCTGCCGTCCCCAGCACGGGTTCCTGCGGCCGCTCCGTGTTCGGGGCAGCCGGATCTGGGCCGAGGCGAGTCTCCGCAGTCGCCTTGACACTCCGGGGGGCCCGGAGTATAAGGGGCGCACCTGAGGCGCGATCGACACGTCAGGAGCCCGGCGGGAGGTGGGCGGCCGGGAGAGGGAGGAGCGCGATGGACCGACGGAGAGGGATGAGCTTAGCGCTGATCGGGGCCCTGCTGCTCGCGGGTGGGCTGCTGGCGAGCCCGGGGCCGGTGGCAGCAGGCGAGGCGGTCCGCCTGAACCTCGGCGCGAGCCCGCCCGGGGGCGGCTGGTACCCGCTCATGGGCGTGATCGCGGAGGCCCTCAAGAAGGAGTTCCCGGGCGCGGTGACCACGGTCGGGACCTCGGGGGGGCGCGCCAACGTCGCCCTGATCGGCGACGGGAAGCTGGACCTCGGCCTGAGCTCTGGGACGCTGGCCAGCGCCGCGTACCAGGGACGGGAGCCGTACAAGAAGGCCTACAAGAATGTCCTGTCGCTCATGGTCTTCGACGTCATCAACCCCCTGCACATGCTGGTGGTGAAGGAGGCCGGGGTCGCCACCATGGAGGACATGAAGGCCCGCAAGCCACCCCTCCGGATCGCCACGGACCAGCCAGGGAGCACGGGTTTCATGGTGGTGCGCGATGCCCTGGCCTTCTACGGCCTGACACTGAAAGACTTTGAGACCTGGGGCGGCAAGATCTTCTACGTGCCGCGGGGCGAGGTCGTCTCCCTGATCCGCGACGGCCATGCCAACGCCTATTTCGCGCACCTGGCCACACCGGCCTCGGTAGTCCTGGAGCTTGCCACCGTGAAGGAGCTGAACTGGATCGGCTTGAGCCAGGACGCGATCGAGCGGGGCCGGAAGCTCGGGTACGTGCCGGGCATCATCAAGGCCGGGATCTACCCGAAGGTGACCAGGGACGTGCGACAGATCGGGGACACCCAGGCGATCCTCGTTCGCTCAGAACTGCCCAAAGAGCTGGTCTACCGGATCGCCAAGGCGATTGTGGACAACGCCGCCCAGATCGGGGCCCTCGGCATGTCAGCCCGCTTTAACCCGAAGGAGATGTGGAAGGAGATCTCCTCGCCCCTCCACCCCGGGGCCGAGGCCTTCTACAAGGAGAAAGGCCTGATGCCCCGGTAGGGTCACGGGGCGCCGGGGGAGCTGGGGTGGCCCGGCTGATGGGCCGGGGGGACAGCCTCGACCCTGGGGACGGGCGACGACTCGGGATGAGGACGCCACGGCATGGATGAGCCCAAGAGCCTGGAGGGCGGGCGTGGGTCGCAGGGCCTGCGGCGCTGGATCGTCGGAGGGCTGGCCATCGCGTGGTCCCTCTACCAACTCTACGTTGCGTACTTCGGAGTCCCTTCCCCCCTGCTCCTGCGCTCCCTCCACCTGCTGGCCGCCTTCGTGTTGCTCTTCTTGACCGAGCCGCTGGTCCGGGGCCAGGATGGGAGGTCTCCGGCCTGGGCCAGGGCCCTGGACTTCACCCTGCTGCTCCTCTCAGCCGCGATCTTCCTCTACATCGTGGCCAACTACTTCACGATCGAGAACCGGATGGCCCAGGTGGACCCGGTCAGCACGACGGAGCTGATCCTGGGGATCCTGTCCATCCTGCTCACCCTGGAGGCCGTCCGTCGCTGTGTGTCCCCCGCGCTCACCATCGTGATGCTGGTCTTCCTGGCCTACACCTTGCTCGGCGGCATGATCCCCGCCCCCTTCGGGCACAAGGGGTTCAACCTCGAAGAAATCGTCGAGATCATGTACCTGGGCTACCGGGGGATCTTCGGGATGCCCGTGGGCGTGGCGGCGACGTACGTGTTCCTGTTCGTCCTCTGGGGCGCGTTCTTCGAGAAGTCCGGGGTGGGAGAGTTCTTCATCAAGTTCTCGCATGCTCTGGCCGGCTCCACCCGCGGCGGGCCGGCGAAGATCGCGGTGATCAGTAGCGCCATGTTCGGGACCGTCAGCGGCAGCGCGGTCGCCAACGTGTACGGGACCGGGAGCTTCACCATCCCGATGATGAAGAGCCTGGGCTACCGGCCTCAGTTCGCCGGCGCCGTGGAGGCCGTGGCTTCCACGGGCGGGCAGATCATGCCGCCGGTGATGGGGGCGGCCGCGTTCGTCATGGCCGAGTTCCTGGAGATGCCGTACATCGAGATCGCCAAGATCGCGGCCATCCCGGCCATCCTCTACTTCATCGCCGTGCTGGCCATGGTCCACCTGGAGGCAGTGAAGACCGGGCTCCGGGGGATGCCGCGGGAGACGCTCCCCTCGCTCGGCCGCACGCTGGCGACAGGGGCCCATCTCCTCACCCCCCTGGTGGGCCTCGTCTACCTCCTGACCGTGGGGTACACGCCGATGCGGGCGGCCCTGATCGCGATCGTGCTGACGATCGCCGTCAGCTATGTCCGCAGGGACACGCGGATGGGCCTGCGCGACATCGTGCGTGGCCTGGAGGTCGGCGCGATGTCGGCGATCTCCATCGCGGTGGCCTGCGCCGGGGCCGGGATCGTGGTCGGCGCGACGGCCACGACGGGATTCGGCCTGAGCCTGACCAGCGTCATGACCAGCTATGGCGTCTCGCTGATCGCCGTGCTGACCCTGGTCGCCATCACCTGCCTCATCCTCGGCACGGCGATGCCCACCACCCCTGCCTACATCATGACCGCCGCGCTCTCGGTGCCTATCCTCGTGGGCTTCGGGGTCCCGGCGATCCCGGCGCACATGTTCATCTTTTACTTCGCGGTCATCTCGATGATCACGCCGCCCGTCGCGATGTCCGCGTACGCGGGGGCCCAGATCGCGGGAGCCAGCTTCATGAAGACCGGGCTGGAGGCCAGCCGCCTCGGCATCGCGGCCTATATCGTCCCCTATATGTTCGTCTACGGCCCCCAGCTCCTGCTCTTCGGGGCTGCGCTCTTCCTCATCAAGCCAGGCCTGGTCACGGACCTGGCGGGGATTGGGCTACTCGGGCTGGCCCTGCTCAGCCAGCGCTTGCGTTACGGGCCAGGCGTGCTGGAGGTCGGTGAGGTCCTCAGGATCTCTGCTCGGCAGCCTCGGGTGGCGGTTGTGGCCGTGGAGGAGCCGTTGGCCAAGGGAGGCGGCGCCGGGAGCGCGTAGGCCGGCCGGCCGGGTGGATCGGCCTCTGGCGTCCGGGATCGGGCAGGTCAGAGCAGGGCGCTGGCCAGGACGACGTCCCGGTCCAGGCCGGCGATGAGCAGCGGGAGCTTAGGCTGGATCTCCTCGGGCAGGCCCGGGGCATCCAGGAGCTGCCGCGCCAGATCGATCAGGCGCCGGAACAGCCGCACCAAGTCACCCTCGTCCAGCTCCACCGGCAGGCTCTCCACGGGCGCGGCCCAATCCATCCGTCCCTCGGCCCAGCGGACGGTGGGCAGGAGGGGGGTGAGCTGGAAGGGCAGCGGGAGGCCGATCCCGAAGCGGCGCTGAAGCTGCTCGGTCTGCTGCACGAGGGCGCCCAGCTCGCGGGCGCGTCGCTCCAGGCTCCGGTAGCGTTTCGGGATGGGGACAGCCTCACCCGGCCGCCCGTCCTCCAGCAAGCAGGCGAGCACGGCTCCGATGGAGGCGGCGTCCAGGCCGTGGAGCAGGGGCGAGAAGACCGCCCGGGTGACCAGCAGCTCGTTGTCGTGGCGCAGCTCGGCCATGAAGCGCCCCTCGGTGCTGAGCGCGCCGTCCTTCAGGTAGCCCACGTGCTCCAGCAGGCCACAGAGGCGCTGGAACTGATCCCAGTACGTGAGGCGAAGCTGCTCGGCCCGGGTCTGGTCGCCAGCCAGCCGCCGCTCCAGGCGCCGCCGCTCCGCGTCGAGGGGGGCGCAGGCGGGGCGGTGGGGGCAGGGGTGGCAGATCCAGGACCCCACCGCGGTTTCGAGCGGGGCGAGCTCGGCTCGGGCGTCGGCGCTCAGGGATGCCCGCCCCCCGCGGCGCTGCCGACGCCGGCGGCGAGGCGGGGTCAGCCGCACTCGTGCTTCCTCCAGGGCCTGGACCCGGGTCCGGTACCCGCCGAAGTTGCCGAAGTCGCCGCAGGGCGCCTGGTAGCTCCGTAGCGGGGCGAGCTCGGCCAGAGTTGCGGCCTGCTGCGTCTCCAGATCCTCGAGCTGCTGGCGGTGCTGGTACTGCCCGAAGCTGCGGTCCAGCACGTGCTGGATGTCCGGGGCTCGCCCGTAGCGAAGGATGAGCAGCGCGCACGACCCATAGCCCAGGCGGAATCGGCTGCGGATGGGCTCGGCCGACCGATGCAGGAGCGCCCCGGCCTCTCGCCGGGCGGTCGGGTCGCCAAGGCCGATCAGGCAAAACCCCTGGGGGTCAATTCCCCGCCGCCCCGCCCGCCCCGCCATCTGGATCAGCTCCAGCGCGGTCAGCGTCCGGAATCCCACATCGCTGCGCTTGCGCAAGGATTCGATGACCACGGCCTTCGCCGGCATGTGGATGCCGAGGCTCATGGTCTCCGTGGCGAAGACCACCTTCACCAGCCCCCGCTCGAAGAGCCGCTCGGTCAGGCGCTTCAGCGGCGGCAGGATCCCCGCGTGGTGCATGGAGACTCCGTGGCGGAGCCCCTCCAGGCAGAGCTCGCTCAATGTACTCTCCAGGGCCTGCCCGGCCGGCTCCTCGCGGAGCGCGGCGATCGCCTCGTCGACGGCGTCCCGCTCCTCGGGGGTGATGAGCTGCGGCCCGCGGTGGAGAAACCGGCGAACGGCCTCCCGGCAGCCGGCCCGGCTGAAGATGAAGTAGAGGGCCGGCAGCCACCCGCGTTCCTGCAGGTCGGCCACCACGCGGTTGGAGCGCATCGGGGGAACGAGCCAGGGTCGCTCCCGGTCAACGAGGCGGCCCTCCTTGAAAGCCGAGGCCGGCACGACTCCCTGCCGAGGGTCATACCCGAGGTAGGTCAGGGGCACCGGGCGGTGCTGCTCGATGATCGGCGTGATGGGGCCGTGCACCTCCGTGATCCAGGCGGCGAGCTCGCGCGCGTTCCCTACGGTGGCGGACAGCGCGACGAGCCGGACGTCGGTCGGGCAGAGGATGATCAGCTCCTCCCAGACGGTCCCCCGGCCCTCGTTGCCGAGGTAGTGGCACTCGTCCAGGACGACATAGCCCAGGCCTTCCATGGGGCGCAGCCAGAAGAGGTTGCGGAGGATCTCGGTCGTCATGACCAGGATGGGAGCGTGGGGGTTCACGCTGATATCGCCGGTCAGGAGCCCCACCGTGGGCTCCCCCCACCGCTCGCAGAAGTCGGCGAACTTCTGGTTGCTCAGGGCCTTGAGGGGGGTCGTGTAGACGAGCCGGACGCGCTCGGCCAGGGCCTGCTCGATCGCGAACTCGGCGACCAGGGTCTTGCCGGCGCCGGTCGGCGCGCAGACCAGGACCGATCGACCCTCGGCGATCTCGGTGATGGCGGCGCGCTGGAAGGGGTCAGGGCTGAAGGGAAGGGCCCCGGAGAACTCCTCGATCCGCTCCTCGGACGTGCTCACTCCATCAATCAGCTTACCCGGTTACCGGCGGGCGGATCAGTCTTCGGGGCCGCCTTTGGGCCCCGGTCGGGGACTGAAGGCCTGGCGCAGGACGTCCTCGACCATGCGCTCTTCGTGGGTGGGCTCCAGCTCCTCCCCCTTCAGGCGCAGGTCGCTCATCCGGACCCAGCGGTGACGGCGGGTCTGCGGCGACTGCGTGCAGACGAGGTCCACCTCCTGGTCTCCCATGGCGAATCCCTCGAAATACAGGCGCCGCAGGTCCTCCATCTCGCAGACATAGACCCAGGGCTTGTCCCCCTGCCGGGGGTCGATCTTCACGCCGAGCTCCTGGGCGAGGAGCGGCGGGCAGAAGAAGGCCACGTCGCAGAAGTGGATCTGCCGCCCGCGCGAGGTCATCCAGGTCAGCTCGTGAATGTCCCCCTGCCGCGTGCGGTCGTGCAGCAGGGCGAGCAGCCCCCGAGCATAGGCCGGGCGTCGCTGGCGCCGCTGCTTCCGGGAGCGGCGGGCCTGCTCCGCCTCCAGCGGCCCGAGCTCGCGCTCCAGGCGGGCCAGCTCGCGGCAGTACTCCTCGTGAAGCGCCTGCACCCGCTCCAGCTCGGGCTGCACGGTCTTGAGCTGGGCCTGCAGATCCTCATCGGAGAGCTTCCCGCACTGCCGCCAGTGCTCGACCTGCCTGCTGTCCATGGGGGATCCTCCGGGTGTATCCATGGATGTATTGTAGCAGCATCGCTGAGTCCAGCACAAGCTGCGCGCGCGGGCATGCGGGCCGGCGTTCTGTTCCGCCACGGCCTTGTCCTGGGGCCGGTTCTGTGCTATTGAGGCACGTCGCGTTGACTGGTGGGGGGTCCTGAGCCGGGGGTCAGATCGAGGAGAGGAGCATGAAGCGAATCGGGCTGATCACGCCCTACACCTCGGAGGCGACGATCGCGGAGTTCTACCGGATGATCCCGGAGGGCGCCGAGCTGGTCGTGCGGTCGTTCGGCGTGGACCGGCTCCAGGCTGAGGAGTTCGCCGCGGCGTTTCGCCGGATCGAGCAGGCCCTCGACGACCTGGAACGTGCCGGGGTGGATTACCTGGTGGTGACCGGCGAGCTGGTCCTCTGCAGCCGGGGGCCTGAGGGGAACCGGCAGGTCCTCGAGGACGCGCGGAAGCGGAGCCCGCTGGGCGCCACGACCGTGCTCACGGCAGTGGTCGAGGGGCTGCAGTCGCTCGGGGTCAGCCGCGCGGCCATGGCCTCGCCGTTCACCGAGGCCCACGACGAGACCGTGGTGCGCTTCCTCGGTGCCAGCGGGATCACGATCCTGGCCCAGCGGTGCGTGGGGCTGAACAGCAATCCGGAGATCGCGCAGCTCGAGCCCGAGACCGGCTACGCGCAGGCCGAGGCGGCCCTGCGGGCGGCGCCGGCGGCCCAGGGGCTCTACATGCCCTGCGCCAACTGGCGGGTGACCCCGGTGATCCCCCGGATCGAGGCGACCTTCGGCGTGCCGGTGGTGGCCAACCTGCAGGCATGGATCTGGGCCGCCGCGAGGGCCCTCGGGGTGTCGCCGCGCCCCGGATGCGGGCGGCTGCTGGACACCCTGTTGGAGTGAACCTATTCACAGGAGGTGCCGCATGGCAGAGGCGAAGCTCCCCGAGGCGCTGGACCCGAACGTCACGAGGCGGGAGATCGTGGTCGAGGCGGACGCCGAGACCCTGGAGCGGATGCGCAAGCAGGGTCATGCCCGCGGCTTCACCATCCTGTGCGACGAGGGGGCGAACGTGGGCGGGGAGAACACGGCGCCGTCGCCGTCACCGCGCGGTTCCTGACCGAGGGGTCGGTCCTGGCCCAGACGGTGCGGGCGAGCTGTCTCGGGTTCGACACCCGGATCGAGGTGGAGAGCCAGGAGCCCTCTGAACGCGTGGCGGGGGTCATCCGGAACGCCGAGAACGGCTGCTTCGTCCTGCAGACGCTGCTCCACCCGGTGAAAGTGGACCGGAGCTTCACGCTCAACGGGGTGGCCTTCGACCCCGAGCAGCACCCGCGCCCGGGGAGGCCGGCCTAAGAAGGCTTACGCGGGGCGGTGCAGGTAGGGGCCTGAGAGAGATCCGCCGCTCAGCGCGGGCGAGGGTGAGAGCCGGAGGGCGCGGATCGCCCAGGGGACCGGGAGCCTTCGCTTGCGATGCCCCCGGCCGCGGAGCTGGTGTTGCCGGTTCGCCTCGATGACCGGATCCCCGGTCACCCGGGCGCACATGACACAGCGCCAGAAGTCCAACCTCCCCTCGTCGGAGAAGATGGTCTCCCAGAGCAGCAACCCGTCACACCAGACGCAGCGCATCCCGCAGCCCCGATCTGCCTGCCCTCCCTCCTACGCCTCCCGGATTCCCTTGTCAAGGTCATGTGGGCTTGTTGACAGGTCTGGCCGCCCGGGCTAGCCTCCCTCTCGGATCAGGTCTGGGCTGCACCATCGAGCGTGCGGGAGGAGACCTACGCTTCAGGGCAGCACCCATCTCGCACCGGCGCACAACTTCAGCTCGATGAGAAGAGAGAGACGCACGTCGCCTGTTCGGGATGGGCGCATGGGCGTCCTTCTCCTCATGGTCGTCCTGCTGGCCGTCCCTTTGGCCTATGCAGATAGTTGGCTGCTTCCCGAGACCCGGGACTACTACTCCCGGAACAGGGTGTTTCGCTTCACGGTGATCCCGCGGAGCTTGAGAAGCCAGTTGGACTATTTCTCCGACAAGGCGGCCGGGCGCGAGCCGGCAGGGACCCTGTCGGAGGGCCAGCCGGTCGCCACGGGCATTCTCTCGCGGAGGACCGGGGAGGGTGCCTACGAGATCGTCTGGCGGCGGACCCTGAGCAATGACGTCGCCCCTGTGAATGTGCTGGTCTCCGCTTCAGGGCAGTATGTGGTGACCTTCGACAACTGGCATCGGGTGGGACACGGAAAGAACACGGTGGTGATCTATGGTCCAGGGGGGAGATTGATCCGGGAATTCGCGCTCAGGGATCTGATGTCGGAACAGGAGGTCCGGGAGTTACCAAGGAGCGTGAGTTCCATCTGGTGGGGGCGCGGCCACTATCTCGATCAGGATGAGACGTTCCTGGTCCTCCGCATCGTCTCCAACGGAAAGATGCCTCACCAGGAAGAAGCGCGCTTCCGGCTGCTCCGCATCGAGCTGTCCACGGGGAAGATCGAACGCCACGCCGGCGGCTCCGGAGGGTGAAGAGGCCCCTTAGATTCCGCCGATAAGGTCCGAGACCGTCTGTCTGTAACCTCCTCGAAGATTTCTGACGAGCGTCTGGAGGGTATAGATGGGTCCCCAGGGTATCCCCCACCATCCCAGAAGGAGCGTCACGGCACTGTAGGCCCGTCCCGCCAGAAAAGGATTGTCTCCAGCTTTGACGTAATACCGGGAGGGCGATTTTATGGTCAGGACGAGAAACGAGAGGCATGCCTGGAACCTGACGACCTCCGTCTCTCGGGTGATTCGTTTCCCCTCATACATGGCCATGCCATCTTCGAGAGCCCCCCTGTGTGTGGCGAGCCAGGCCAGGAAAGCGCGAGCCCTCCGCTCTTCGCTTCGAAAGAACCAGAAGACGCCGCCCAGGAAGGCCGAGATGGCGAGGCCCAGGACCGCGTTCGCATGATCACCCTCGCTGGCCGTG
>JACPFL010000224.1 GCA_016183025.1 Deltaproteobacteria bacterium
GGGGATTCTATCCGAGCTGGGGGCCTCTGGGAAGGCCTTGGTGGGCGGGCCGG
Organism: Deltaproteobacteria bacterium; assembly: GCA_016183025.1. Lineage (GTDB taxonomy): Bacteria > Desulfobacterota > JACPFL01 > JACPFL01 > JACPFL01 > JACPFL01. Next base: position 54 of record JACPFL010000224.1, read on the forward strand.
CGGGTCCCTGAGGGAGGCCTTGGATGGGGGGGGCGCCGGAGGACGGCGGGGGTCGGGTGGGGGAGCCGTCCTCGGCCAGGCCGGGGCGGACCGGAGGCGCGCGGGGCGCAGGGGGGCGCGCCAACGCGGATCAGGAGGCGACGACGAATCCACGGGAGGGGACACGGAGCGGCGCCTCAGGAGGTGTCCAGCCCTGGGAGGGCGTGGCGAAGGCCTGGCGCAGGGCGTGGAGGCCCCCCGGCTTGGTGATCCCCGCCCGCCGCTTGGCCGCGTCGGAGATCTTCTGGGCGGTGCAGGGGTCCATGGGCCGTGGGCCGCCCCGGGCCGGGAAGCGCCACAGGGCCGGCCGATACTCGCGCCTGGAGGCCCGCCGCTCCTGCAGCCGGCGGGGCGACAGGAGCGTGTCGCGATCTTTGGCCCCCTTGCCCTGCTCCACGCGCAGGCTCATCCGCGGCGCGTCGATGTCGCGGACGTGCCGCCGCACGACCTCGCTGCCCCGCAGGCCCGCGGCGTACGTGGTGGCCAGGACGGCCCGCTGTGTGCGAGTGCCCGGGCTCTCGATCAGGCGCTGCCCCTCCTCGGGGCTGAGGATCGCGGCCAGGGTCTGGGGCGGCTTCGGCGCGGGAATCGTGCAGGCGGGGGCCGGGCGTCCGAGGGTCGTGCGGGAGAGGCACCCGAAGGCCTGCACGGCGATGGGGCCCGGGCTCCACGCCAGCGGCTCCTCTCGAATCATGGGGAGGAGAGACGCTGGGACCTCCCGGGGGAGCGCTGATCGGGCGAGCGGCGATCGGGCCGCGCCACGCGGGCGCCGGCGGCGATGCAGGCCTCGCGCGTCCGCTCGGCCATCCCCCGCACGAGCCTGTCGTGGTCCATCCGCCTCCGCCGCTCCGTCATGACGCCCCTCCGGTCTCGCCGTGAGCGCCCCATCGCACGCCGACCCCGGCGTTCACCGGAGGGGATGGTGGGCCAGGGGCGAGGCGGAGGGAACGCCAGGGAAAAGGAACGGGCGGATGGGCCACGTCACTCAGCGCAGAGGGCGGAAGACAGCACGCAGGGCGGGTATCCTCTACCGCGCCAGCGGTTTAGTTCAACGCCGTGCGGCTCAGCCGCGGGAGGCACGCGAAGGTGCGCGGACCGTCGGCTGCGGCCGCCTGTTAGGCGTCCGAGCCGTTTTCGTCGCACGCTCTCGTGCCACCCGCTCGGCCAGGAAGACCTTCATAAGTGACTGATACGGCACGTCTCGCTTGTTGGCCAGAGCCTTCAACTCTGCAAGCAGGCCAGCCGGCAGCCGAAGCGAAATTGTCTCCGTCGATGGCTTCAAGTCCGGAAAGACCGCCAGCTTCGCGCGACTCCAATCCACGTAGTCCGTCGTGTCGTGCGTCTCCCAAAACGCTCGCTCCTCCGCCTCGGACTGAAAAATCGGAACCGTCTTAGCCTTCTTGGGCCCTCGCATAGACCCTCCGTTCCCTCCGGCTCATCGCCCGAGCCGAGATTACCCGGAGCAGGGAGCCCCGAAACGTGAAGACGTCCGTCAGCTTCCTTCCCTCGTCAGTTCGCCCAAGGGCGAAGTAGCGCCTCTCCGTTGCCGAGTGCTCCGGATCGTCGCCAACCACTAAGGGACGGTTAAAGAACACCTGCTCCGCTTCCGCCTGGGTTACGGCGTGACGCTGCGAGCTCTTCGCCGTGTTACCCTCGTCCCAGTCGAAGCCAGTAATGCCGGGAAGAGCTCCGCCAGGAGTGCCACGACCGGAGTATATTGCCTTCATATACGAATTGTCAACAGCGGCCCAAGGGGATCCCGGCGGCTAGCCAGGTGAGGGCGGTGAGGCGCTTGCCCAGGGCGGCCAGGCTCCGGAGGTTGTGCACGACCATGAAGAAGTCGATGTGGCGAAGGGCCGCCTGCATCCCCTTGCAGAGCGGCTCGTCGTTCGGGCTGCCGAGGAGCCGGTTCAGCGCGCCCCAATTGGGATAGTGACCTTGCGGTCCCTCCCCCACCACCGGACATGCGGGTCCGCATCCGGCGGTTCGAGGAGTTGAGGTTACGGGGCCAGCCGGGGGACGCCCAGCTGCTCGAAGTGCGCGTTCGTCAAGACGCGGTGGATCGTGAAGGACGCGTGGTGCCACCAGCGCTTGGCCCCGAAAGCCACGGATCTCGCCAGGTAGTCGGACGCACCGAGCGCCCGGAGCTTCCGGTAGATCGTGGGGCCTCGGTGCCAGTGCTTCAGATACAGCTACCGCAACCGATGGCGGATCCACTCGTCCAGCTCGCGGAAGACCAGAGGGGTCTCGGCCATGCGGAAGTAGGCGTACCAGCTCTGGAGATAGCGGTGAAGCTCCTCCACGACCTGGGCCACGCTCCTTCCCCGGCTCCGTCCCGTGATCTCCCGTACCCGATCCTTCATCGCTGCCAAGGCCGTGTCAGCCACGCGCCGGCGCAACTTCCACCCCGGGCCTCGCCAGAAGGCGATCCCGAGAAACTCCCGGGTGATCACGCGGGCGACCGCGCTCTTCTCCTCGTTGATCGAGCCCCTGCTCGAACTCCTCGAGGCTCTGCCCGTCGATCCCGCCGCGGCCACGGTTCGCCTTGACCTGCTCCCATGCCGCACGCAGGTTCTTCGGCTGATACACCTTGTCCACCAACGAGTGCACCTTCCTCTGCCCGTCAGCGCTGAGCCAGTCGGCCAGTCTCCTCGGCCTCTGACAGAGGGGTTTTCCCGTGCCGGAACTGATCCGTGTCATGGCCTTACTCGCTGGCCTCCCGTCTCGCTGCCGACAGCTTCGCGGACGGCCTTCCCCGGAGCACTCCTCCGCCCCTCGCGGGGTCACGCGGCTTGTCTTGGCCGCGCTTCCGGTACTTCGCCGTCCTCCGACTTCTCATCGGACCGCGGCCATTTCGCCCCGTGGGCTTATAGGCCTGCCGTCGCCCGACGCTCCTTGGACACCGGGCGTCCGATGAGATCTCCTGGGGTCACGCCGTGCTCTTCCGCTCCGTGCCGCCCGCACACACCTTGGTCCGAGGGGTGAATGGGTAGCGCCTTCGTCGCCATAGTGCCGACTCGACCTTGCCCCCTCTTTGGCCGACCGGTTCATCGTCGGGATGGCTCCCATCGATTGCGGCCCGGAGCTTCTCCTCATGCCCTTCGGATTCCACCTCGCGGTGGACACCCTGCCCTCCCCGGCTGCTGCCGCCAGGGCCAGCGAGGCGCTACCCTCGCCTTCGGATATGGCGCCCTCCATCCGAGCGCCAGTGGGACTTCAACCCACCTGAGCACGTCGCTGCCCAGCGCACACTATGAGCCCCTCCGACACCCAGACGAGCCACGACCCCGAAGGCCGTGTTGAGCGTCGCAACCGCTCACCCGTCGTGGGCTTCCCACGTTACCCGGAGAACCTTTCGCACGTGCTGTTCCCAATA
>JACPFL010000223.1 GCA_016183025.1 Deltaproteobacteria bacterium
GCCGTTGCTGTACCGACCGCTGATGATCCCCTCCTGGTTCGTCTCCAGGGACGAGAGGGTCCCCACGCCGTAGCCGTCCTGCTGCTGCGTGATGATCGACGAGGTCCCCGAGAACTGAGTCGTGCCGGTCAGGCCGCTCCCCCCCTCGGTTACGGACGTGCCGTAGTCGAAGGTGAGGACCTGGTTCTGGGCCGCGTCCTTGAAGTCGAAGTCCGAGAGGCTGGTGGTCTCGGCCGACAGCGCGCCGGCCGTGGTGAAGGTCAGGGTCCCGGTCCCGGCCTCGACGTTCGTCCCCGCGGTCCCGCCGGTGATCTCCCCACCGTCCACCAGGGCGTGCCACCCCCAGGCGGTCGCCGATGTCTTGGAGAAGTACAGGTTGACCGTGTGGGCCTTGCCCAGGGAGTCGTAGGCGGTGATGGTGCTGGAGAAGTTGGAGGTGGTTGCGGGGGTCGTGGCGTTGAAGGTCGTGATCGAGGCGCCCGCGTCCAGCAGCGCCGTGATGGTCACCTTGCTGGTCGTCTTGGGTGCGGAGGTCTTGGAGCTGAGCACGATGTCGCTCGTCGTCCCCGCCTCCGTCCCGGCGCTGTCGAAGAGGAACCCCTGGGCCACCAGGCCGTCGGGGGTCGCCAGCTTGCCGCTCTTGTCCAGCGAGAACTGCCCGGCCCGGGTGTAGAACGTCCCGTCACTGTTCTTCGCGACGAAGTAGCCACCGCCGTCGATGGCCATGTCGGTGGGGCTGCTCGTCGTCTCGAAGGAGCCCTGCTCGAAGATGGGGTTGACGCTCGAGAGCTGCACCCCACGGCCCACCCGGATCCCGCCGCCGGACAAGGCCTGGCTCAGGGTGTCCGCGAACGTGGCACGGCTGGCCTTGAACCCCACCGTGTTCACGTTGGAGATGTTGTTGCCGATGACCGAGATGGCGTTGCCGTGGGCATTCAGACCGCTGATGCCCGAGAAGAGGGAGCTGAGAATGCTCATGCCGTCCTCCTTGCTCGCGTCGCCCCGCGGCCTCAGTTGGCCGCAGGCGCCTTGACCTCGATGAGCTGGTCCAGCGGGATCCGCCGCGTCCCCGACAGCAGCACCGGCTTGCCGTCGGCGAAGGCGACCCCGGTGATCGTCCCGGTGAAGTAGGTCTGCGTGGCCAGCGGCGCGCCGTCCGGCCCGATCGCGTTCACCACGAAGGTGTACTCGCCCGCGGGCAGGCGCGCCCCGGCCGCGTTGGTCCCGTCCCAGGTCAGGCTCTGGGCGCCGGCCTTCTGGGCGCCGGCCTCCAGGATCTTCACCGGCTGGCCGGCGGCGTTGTAGACCTGGACCGTGACCTTCGCGCTATCCTTGGGCAGCTCGTATCCCAGCGCGAGCGACCCCGTGGCCCCCAGGGTGATCCCGTTCCCCCGCGCGCGCACCTCCTTGCCGATGAGGGCAACGGCCTGGGCGTTGGCGAGGGTCCCCTGCTGGCCCCGGAGCTCCTTCAAGGCCGCGTTGATGCTGAAGAGCTGCTCCACGCTGCTGATCTGGGCCATCTGCCCCAGGAACTCGGTGTTCTTCACGGGCTCGAGCGGGTTCTGGTATTTGAGCTGGGCGATGAGCAGCTTGAAGAACTCGTCCTTGCCCAAGGCCTGCGTCCGCGAGGGCGAGCTGCCCGGCGCGGCCGTGTCCAGTCTCCGAATCTCGGCAATCGCCATTGGTGAACTCCTCTAAGCAAACAGGTCTACGAGTTGTCGCCCCTGGCTGAGCGCCCGGGGTGACGAGATGGCCGCGGGCTCCCCAGGTCCTCTCGCGCCCGGGCCCCCGTCCGGCTGCGGCGCCGGGCGCGGCCCACCCGGCGTGAAGCCTGCCCCCTGCCCCGGGTGCTCAAACCGTCCCCCGACCTGCACTGACAGCCCCTCGAGGGTCAACCCCTGCCCCCGGAGGGCGTCACGCAGCCCCGGTTCCTGGGCGGTGATCAGGTCACGCACCAGCGGGCTCTCGGTGACGATCCGCGTCTGCAGCCGCTGATCCTCCAGGGTGATCTGCAGTTGGAGCCGACCCAGGGACTCGGGGTGGAGCTGCAGGGTCACCTGGCTCTTCCCCTCCCGCACGGTGTGCACCAACCGCTCCAGGACCTGCCCTCCGACATGGCGCTCGAGGGCGGGCCGCTGAATGATGGCGCTCTCCGAGGGGACCGACTCCTCGGCCACCCGCAGGGGCGTGCTGGTCAGGGGGTGCCCGGCCTGCCGATCCTGGCTGACCCGCCCCAGAAGGTCAGGCGCGACATCTGGCAGCGGCGTCGGAGTGTCCGCGGTCTTGCGCTCGGAGCGCCCGGTGGCTGGCCCCTGAGGCCCGACCTCTCGGACCTCCCCCAGCGTGGCCGGGGTCGTCGCGCGGGCGGGCCCGCCACCAGGCTGCCCGGAGTCTGGCGTCTCGGCCGGCCGCATGCGAGCTTCTGCCTGGACCGACTGCGCGCGCGCCGCCGCGAGAGCTGCCTGGGGGGCAGACGCCTCGATCCTCGAACCGGGCGCAGGGTCTGGCCGGCCGGTGATCCCGGTGGGGCTCATGCCTTCTGCCAGTGGTTCGGAGAGCTGCGGGGGGACGCCGTTCTTGTGCCCGCTGACCTCCTCCGTGCCCTCCATGCGCCCCGAAACCCCGACTGCCGCGCGCGCCGCCGCGCCTGCTCCATCAGTGGCTCTGACGGGAGCAGCGACCTCCGGTGCCATCGGGGGGAAGGTCCGGTTGTCCGGGTGAGGGCCCCTCGCCGAATCGTCCACGGCCTGCAGGCCGATCAGCTCCGACTCCCGCCCGCTGGCCCGAAGGCTGTCCGGCCTGGGCGGCTCAAGCCCCGAGCTCCCTGGCTCAGCTCCGGCAAAGGGAGACGCGCCGATCCCCGCGAGCACCAGTGGATCCCTCGACGAGGGAGGGGCGCCGGGTTCGCCTGCGGGAGTGCCCTGCGGGTCGGCCCCCGCCTCGACGCGTGGAGCCGCCCCATGCACGTATCCCATCTGGCCAGATGCCATCTCGTCCACGGCCGGAGTCCGGGACTCCTCGTCCTGGCCGTCGCCCTCGTCGGGCCGACCGGTCCTGGCATGCCCCATCCCGGATGGGGTCGTGCTCGTCCCCTCCTGGACCGGGCTGTCCGAGGCACTCGGTCTTTCGGCCAGCGCCTCCTGCAGGACCCCCTGGAATCCCTGGTCGTCGCCGGACGCCGTCGGCGGACCACCGGGAGGTGAGGGGTCCAGGGCCTGCAGGCTCACGGTCTCGATCATCGACCCTTCCTCCGGGCCAGCTCTTCGCTGATCCTGACCGCGCGCGTCGGCTCCACCAGCGCCAGGATCTTCGCCACCTTGGTCTCCTTCATCCGGGTGAAGAGCTCCAGGACGACCTGCGCATCCAGGCGCTCCACCAGGCGGGCCGCGCCCTCGGGCTTCATCCCCTCGTACACGCGGACCAGTCGCCCGATCTCCGCCTCGCGCTTCTCCTCGCGTCCCTTCACAACCTGCTCGAGCTCGGCCCTGCGGCGGGCGAGCTGCTGCAGTTTCTCCTCGATCGACTTCTCCAGGGCCCGGAGCTGGGCCTCGCGCTCCAGGAGCTGCTTTTCTTTCTCGTCCAGCTCCTGGCGCCGCTCATTCGGCCCGCGTGGGGTGGTCGGCTTCTCCGCCGGGCCCTTCTCCGCCGGCGCCTTCTCCACCGCCCCCTGCTCCACCACGGCCTTGCCGCTCGCCCCACCCTTGGCCTCGCCTGTGGCGGGCAGGGTTTGGCCGGCCAGGCCGACCACCACCAGCAGCCCGAGAGTCACGGCCAGCGCATGCGCCGCCCGCATCATGCCCTCCGGTGGCGGGCCAGCGCCGTCTCGTCCAGGGCCCGCTGCTCGGCGCGGGCCTCGGCGCGCCGGTACCGCTCCCGGGCTCGCTCCTCCAGCCCGGCGATGACCTTCTTCCGCGTGCTCGCCTCCAGGAGGCGCTCCATGCCCGTCTTGACCA
>JACPFL010000235.1 GCA_016183025.1 Deltaproteobacteria bacterium
CGGCGCCGCGCGGCCGGGCACCTCTACCTGGTGGCGCCGGGGGGAGCGTACGCCATGTGGTAGGCCTTCTCGATGACCGGCAGGGTGCCGCGGGTCATGTCCAGGCCGTCCAGGGCGGTCATCGGCATCCAGCAGGCCTCGCTGATGTCAGAATCAGCCCGGGGCTCGCCCCCCCGGTGCCGGCACCAGTAGTCCAGCAGCACGTAGTGGAACTGCACCCGGCCCCCTTCGTCGCGGACGACCCGGTTGACCACCTCGACGAGCCCTCCGATCTCGATCTCAAGCCCGGTCTCCTCGCGAATCTCCCGGCGCACGGCCTCCTCGACTTCCTCGCCGACCTCCATGAGCCCCCCGGGGATGCTCCATTTCCCGCGGGCGGGTTCCGCCCCCCGCCTGACCAGGAGGACCTCCGAGTTCCTGAAGATGATGGCCCCTACCCCGACAAGCGGATAGGCCGGATATTCCCGCGACATGGCCTCTGACCCAGGCCTTGACCGTCGGACGCCGAATGGGCGCAACCAGATCCTAGAGGACCTCGAAGTGGACCTTCGAGATCGCCTCATACGAGATGAACACCTCAGAGGAGTCCTTCATCACGAAGGAGACCCACCCTTCGGTGATCGTCCCGATCTTGAGAATATCATAGGAGCTTCCATCGACCGTATCTACGCGCACGCGGAGCTCTCCCCGTGGGTTCTTCGCCCACGCGGCCCGTTTCGCCGCGTAGGTGTCCTCAAAGAAGGCCCGGGTCAGCATCCTCTCCTCCTCGCCGCGGCCGCAGGCCTCGCCTGCGCCCCCGGGCTGGCGCGCCATGGCCCTCCGCGATATGCCCCTCTGCTCGCCCGGCGGACCCCGAAGGGGCGTGCAGGGCAGCCCCGAGCCAGGGGCCGCTCGCATTCGAGTGCATCTTGAGACTGCATACCAGCGGTATTCTACTGGCCTCGTCGTGACCACGTCAACACTCTGAGGCTGGCCTTTCAGGAGGGGTGGCCTCTCTGTTCAGGGTGTCTTGGGGGCTAACCACTGGTTTTCGAAGGGCATCTCAGGCTGCCTGGCCCCGAGTAGCAGAAGCGGATGGAGCGCGAGCAATTCAATTGACAACCCGACCCCACCGACTATGATTTGTCCCGTTCGTGCGCGCCGGGCAACGGGCGCATGCAGCGTGGACACCGACAGACAAGGAGGCGTGGCCGTGGCGGTCTCGAAGGCAGAGTTTGGCTCGGACGTGGTGGTGGACCTGCTGAAGCTCCTGGGGATCGAGTACACGGCGTTCAACCCCGGGGCGACCTTCCGAGGGATCCACGACTCCATTGTCAATTACGGCGGCAACCGGGAGCCCGAGGTGATCGAGTGCTGCCACGAGGAGATCTCGGTGGCCCTGGCCCACGGCTACGCCAAGGCCTCCGGCAAGCTCATGTGCGCCATCCTGCACGACATCGTGGGGCTGCAGCACGGCAGCATGGGAATCTTCAACGCCTGGTGCGACCGTGTCCCCGTGATGGTCCTCGGCGGGACCGGCCCCATGGACATCACCAAGCGGCGCCCCTGGATTGACTGGATCCACACGGCGCTGGTCCAGGGGAACCTGGTCCGGGACTACGTCAAGTGGGACGACCAGCCCGCCAACCTGGCTAGCGTCCCCGAGGCGCTGATCCGCGCCTACCGGATCGCCGTGACCGAGCCGAAGGCCCCCGTCTACGTGAACTTCGACGCCGACATCCAGGAGGAGGTGGTGACCGAGCCCCCGCTCATCCCCGAGCTGCGGCGCTACCGGCCGCCCGGGCCCATCCAGGGCGACCCGACGGCGATGGAGCAGGCCGCGGCCTGGCTCGTGGGGGCCGAGCACCCGGTCATCATCGCGGACATGGTGGGGCGGAACTCGAAGGCGGCCGAGGCCCTCGTGCGGCTCGCCGAGCTGCTGGGAGCCGCGGTGCTCGACAAGGGGGCCCGGTACAACTTCCCGAGCACGCACCCGCTGGACCTCAGCGGCGCCGACCGCGAACTGCTGGCCGAGGCGGACGTGGTGCTGGCCCTGGACATGTCCGATCATCCGGGAGGAGACCAAAATCATCCACATCTGCCTGAACGAGCTGCTCATCCGCAGCCTGGCGCACGACTTCCAGCGCCTGCAGCCCGTGGACCTCCCCATCCTGGCGGACACGAGCATCGGGCTCCCCACCCTCGTCCAGCTCTGCGAGGATCGGCTGAAGCGGGACGCGAAGCGGCAGGAGGCGATCAGGGCCCGGGCCGCGGCCCTCGGGAAGCGTCACGACACGCTGCGGCAGAAGGAACGGGAGCAGATGCAGAAGGCCTGGGACGCGCGCCCCATCTCGACCGCCAGGCTGACGGCCGAGGTCTGGGAGGTGATCAAAGACGAGGACTGGGTCCTCGTCAATGGGGAGGCGGGCGGCTGGCCACGCCGCCTGTGGCCCATGAACCGGCCGGACCAGTACCTGGGCCGTAGCGGCGGCGCCGGCGTGGGGTACGGCATGGGCGCCTCCATCGGCGCCGCCCTGGCCCACAAAGGCTCCGGCAAGCTCTGCGTGGACCTGCAGGCCGACGGCGATATGCTCTACACCCCGAGCGCCCTGTGGACCGCGGCCCACCACCAGATCCCCCTGCTGGTGGTCATGCACAACAACCGCTCCTACTGGAACTCCGAGGAGCACGCCGAGGAGCTGGCTCACGTCCGCAAGCGCCCGGTCGAGAACGCGCCCATCGGGACCATGATCCGGGAGCCCAACGTGGACTTCGCCAAGCTCGCCCAGAGCTTCGCCCTGCACGGCGAAGGCCCCATCGAGGACCCGCGGGAGATCCGGCCGGCCGTGCAGCGGGCGCTCAAGGTGGTCAAGGACCAGGGGACGCTCGCCCTGGTGGACGTGGTCTGCCAGATGCGGTAGGCTCGGCGCTCCCTTCTCCTTTACACCGGCGCCACCAGGCCGCACCGGCCCCGATCCTGGGACGGACCCGGGGCGGGGCCCCACGCCGTCACACCCAGCTCGGGTCCTCCGGGGCGCAGCCCGCAGCCCCCGGAGCAGCCCGCGGATCCTGCGGCAGATCCGGGCATAACTCAGAGGAGGGTCGGACCATGAGCATCACGCACGGGATCGTGGCCCTGATCGGCCTGGCAGCCACCCCAACTACGACCGCACGGTCTTCATGCCCTTCGTCCCGGCCATCAAGATCAAGAGCGGGAAGATCCTCTGGCTGGCCGGCACCACCGCCATCCCGGTCTACCACCACCACCCGCACCGCCGGGAGGACGTCCTCAAGTACCTGACCAATGACCTCGAGGCCCAGACCCGCCTGGCCATGGAGGGGATCAAGAAGACCCTCGAGGCAGCAGGGGCCACCTTCAAGGACGTGGTGCACGTCTTCGTGCTACGCGCCCGGCCTCGGATGGGGGATATCGGCAAGGCCAGCGCGGTCATCAACTCGTACTTCGCCCCCTACAACCACAAACCGACCTCGACCAACGTCGCGGTGCTGGAGCTCGGAGAGCCCGAGCAACTCATCGAGATCCAGATGTTCGCGGTGGTGGACTGATTGAATTCCCGGGGGGCCGCACCTGGCGGCCCCCTCCACCCGCCCCGGCCCCTGCCCTTGAGGTCCGTCGGGGCCATCCCCGGGATCCCTTCTCCTACTCCAGCGAGGGAGCGGGCCGGCGGATCCGCACGCTCCAGATAACCACGCTTGAGACCACGGTCAGGACCGCCGCGAGCGCGAGCACTGGCCGGTAGTCGGCCAGCCGATCGTAGACCACGCCGGCTGACCAGGGCCCGGTCATGGCAGCCAGCGCGAACCCCACCGAGATGCTCCCGAAGATCTTCCCCTGATCGCGCCCCTCGAAGCGGTCCGCGGCCATGACGGGGTACATGGAGGGACGGGAGCCGAAGCCCAGGCCGAAGGTCAGGGCGTAGGCGTACGGAACCCAGGGGGCGGGGAACGTCGGGTAGGCGATCAGGAGCACGAAGGCGACCACCAGGAAGAGCGAGCCCACGTTGTAGGTGACCTCGCGCCCGAGCCGGTCCGAGATTGCTCCGCAGGCGATCAGGGAGACGGTGCTGACCAGGCCTGCCATGCCGCCGATCCACGAGGCAAACGCCCGATTCCCAGCCGTCTCGGCCACCACGGCCACCTGGTGGACCAGGAGCATGTGCCCGCCGTACATCCCGGTGACCGCGCCGAGGAACAGGGCCCAGAAGGGCCAGCTCCGAATCGCCCGATCGAAGGTCCAGCTGACGCCAGAGGCGGCAGACGCCGTCGCGAGGACGGGCAGGGCCGCGTCGTCGACGCGGGCCGTCTGTCCTTGCTCGGGAAGGATGGGATTGGCGCGGGCACGGGGAGTCCGCGGGGGTGGAGGACGCCGTTGGAACAGGAGGTTCAGGCCCCCGACCACGCCGAGGATCCCGAGGCCCAGGGCCATATAGGCCTGGCGCCAGCCCAGATCCCGGATGAGCCAGTCGGCCAGCGGGACCATCACGAGGAACCCGAGGCCCCACCCGGTGGAGGCGAACCCCATCGCCGCGCCCCGCCCCCGGACAAACCAGCGCGTCACCACCGTGGACTGCCCCGGCATGACCAGGAGGGCGCCGCCGGCCGGGGCGAGGAGCCCGAAGAGCAGGTAGAGGTGGAGGAGCGAGCGGACCCCACTCATCAGGAAGATCCCCAGGCCGAGCAGGACCGAGGCGACCGCGAAGACCGCGCGCGGGCTGAAGCGGTCCAGGAGGAGCCCGCTGATCGGCAGCCCCAGCGCGTAGACGAGCCCGTTCAGGGAATACGCGCCTGAGGTGACGGCGCGTCCCCATCCGTACTCCTGGGCCATGCTGAGGAAGAAGACCGCGAAGGCGGCGCGCGCCCCGACTGCCGCGGTCACCGAGACCACGGCCAGCCCGACCACCACCCAGCCGTAGTTGAACCTGCCCGTCTCGCTCGCCACGATTGGCCTGCTCTACCGGGTCAACTTCGCCCGGTGCACGAACCCCTCCGCCAAAAACTGTGGCGTCCCGCCGGCGCCCATCATAATGTATGGACGATGGACCCCGCGAGCCCGGTCATCCGCTGCCTCACCGCGCCCAACCCGTCGCTCATGACGCTGTCGGGGACCAACACGTACCTCGTCGGCGAGCACGAGGTCGTGGCGATCGACCCCGGGCCCGCCATCGCGTCCCATCTCCAGGCCATCCTGGAGGCGGTGGAGCGCCAGGGGGGGCATCTCGTCGCGGTGCTGGCCACGCACAGCCACGCGGACCACCTCCCCGGTTCCCTGGCCCTGGGCCGGATGGCCGGGGTGCCGGTCCACCGGTTCGGGGGGGCCGGGGGCCTCGAGGACGGCTCAGTGATCCGGACGGCAGACGTGGAGATCCGGGCGGTGCACACGCCTGGCCACGCCTCCGACCACCTCTGCTTCTACGTGCCCGCCGCGCAGGCCCTGTTCACCGGGGACCTCATCCTGGGCCTCGGCACCACAGTCATCGGGGACCTCGGCGCCTACCTGGATTCGCTCCGGCGGCTCCAGGTTCTCCCCCTGCGCCGGATCTACCCGGGGCATGGCCCCCTGGTCGAGGAGCCCCAGGCGAAGATCCAGGAGTACCTGACCCACCGCCTCGAGCGCGAGGCGCAGATCCTGCGGGCCCTGGAGGCGGGACGCGAGCAGCTGGGAGCGATCGTGGCGGCCGTCTATGCCGATGTCGACCCGCGGCTGCATGGCGCCGCCGCGCTCTCGGTCACGGCCCACCTGGTGAAGCTGGAGCGGGAGGGGCGGGTGGCCTGCCGGTGGGACGCGGGGGAGCTTCGGGCCCGCCTGCCCTGAGCCACCCGAAGGGCGCGGCCTACGTGCGCCGGATGATCTGGCGGGGCCGCCCGGTCGGGTGCGGGCCTTCCCGAGGGAGCCCGCTGACGACCTCCAGGAACTGGCGCAGGATGCGGGCGGTCGCGCCCCACACGGTATGGGCGCCGTGCGAGTAGAAGTAGATGGGGAGCGGCAGGCCGTCCGCTTCCCACACCTCCCGCCTCACGTTGCGGGGATCGAGGAGCGCGCCGAGCGGGATGTGGATCAGCTCGGCGATCTCTTCATGGTTCACCCTGAAAGGATAGGGGTAGGGGATCCGGCCGATGATGGGGGTGACGAGGTAGCGGGAGGGCCCCACCTCGATGTCGTCCAGGGACCCGAGCAGCTCCACGTCCCCCGCCTGGATCCCGACCTCCTCCTGCGCCTCCCGGAGCGCGGTCTCCTGGGGCGAGGTGTCGTGGTCATGCTGGCCACCGCCCGGGAAGCAGATCTGCCCTTTGTGGTGGCGAAGGTGCTCCGTGCGCTTGGTGAACAGGAGGTACAGGTCACCCTCCCGCAGGTACAGGGGGACGAGCACGGACGCCCGCCGCCATCCGGGGCCGTCCAGCGCGTGTCGGGAGCGGCGACGGAGCTCCTCCTGAATGGCCTCCAGCATCCCTGTTGGCATGACTGACCCGCTCGCCCCGCCCCCGCCTCAGATCTTGAACTCCGTCAGCATGCTGGCCGGGAACAGGTCGTCGATCGTATTCCGCCTGGCGGTCAGGCCCTGCTCGTGCATGTAGCGGGTGAAGGTCTCGATGTTCTTCCGATTGGCCTCCACGCCGTAGGCCCAGATGTCGGGGCCGAAGATCTCCCGGGCCTCGTCCACCTCCTGGATCATCCAGGGGAGCATGTAACGCAGGGCTGAGGTGTCATAGAGCTGCTGCTGACACAGCGCCTTGGCCTGGCAGAAGGCCTTGTAGAGGTTCTGGGCCACCCAGGGGTGCGCCTCGTGCAGCGATCGGCGGATGGCGATGCAGTGCATGATCGGGAAGCAGCCGGTCCGTCGATAGTAGTCCATCTCGACCGGCTTGTAGTCTGGCCACAGGCGCTTGACCTTGGGCGAGCCCTTCATGAAGGCCGTGGGGGTGCGGGCCGTGATGAGGGCATCGATCTCGCCCTTCTCGTGCATCGCGTTCAGCGTCCGGTTCGGCCCGATATCCTCGATCCGGACGTTGGGAGGCGGCGTGAACTCCACCCGCTCCTTGCGTCCCGGCTGCTCCAGCCCCCCGGTGAACCAGTGGATCTTCTCCGGCGGGACGCCGTGGTCATCCGCGAGGATCCCCTTCATCCAGACGATGGCGGTCATCGCGTACTCGGGCACTCCGACCCGCTTGCCGGCGAGGTCCTCGGCCCGTTTGACCCCGGAGCCGGCGTTGATGAAGACGCA
>JACPFL010000236.1 GCA_016183025.1 Deltaproteobacteria bacterium
GACGAACGTGCCCCCTCAGATCTTGGCGAAGTAGCCCGCCACCCCGGCGCATAGCTCCGTCAGGATGACGTCGCCCGCCTGCAGGGGCCGGTTCACCGGCAGCGGGTCCGCGTAGAACATGTCCGGGTTCAGGGTGGAGGTGGAGCCGAGGTGGCACATGTTGATCCGGCCCCCGCGCTCGTGGACCACCGCGAGCACCGCGTTGAACAGGTCCGTGTTGGTCACCCCGGGCCGGGCCGCACGGTTGAGCACCTCGTGGGCCTCGTCCGCGATCCCGGCCGCGCGCTCGGTCACGGCCAGCTCCTCGGGGCTCTTCACGACCCGCAGATCTTCGTACTCCTTGCTGACCAGCTCCAGGCTCGCCTCGGGCAGGGCCGCCCGGAGCCGCTCGTGGTGCCGCCACGGGATGGACTGGTCGATCCACTCCATCGTGCCCACGATCCCCAGGCGCCCCCGGCTGAGGCCGAGCGCCCGGAGCCGATCTATGACGCATGCGACCACGTCCACGTCGCCCCGCACGTCCGGGATGGCGGAGAGCTCCCGGGCGTTGTCCAGGTGCCAGGGGCCCAGCGGGATCACCAGGCTGGGCTCGCCTGCGGCCGGAAACACGAGGTAGCTGTGGAAGAACCCGGCGTAGCCCGCGGCCCAGGTGATGTTGATCTGCCCGGGGTCGGTGAAGGGCGTGTGGTGGGTGCCGTAGATGACCAGGGCGTCCAGCCCCTGGCGGGCCAGGAGGTCGCGGATCAGGCGATGCCGGCGCGCGTACTCGCCCGGGGAGAACGGGGGCCAGTAGTCGTTCGGCACGGGCATGGCCAACCCTCCTGGCGATCGTCCGGGGAGGCCCCTGCCAGGCCCCCCCTGGGTCGGGGGTGTGTCCCGGTGCCCTCACATGTAGGACGAGGAGCCGCCGTCCACCTCGATGGCCGCCCCTGTGATGAAGCTGGCGCGCTCGGAGCAGAGGAACGCCGTGATGGCCGCCACCTCCTCCGGGTCGCCGTTGCGGCCCAGGACCGTGTGCTGGCAGCGCCGTCGCCGGGCCTCCTCGAAGCTGATCCCCTGGTCCCGGGCGAGCTGGCGGCAGTTCTCTTCCGCCAGCTCGGTCCAGATGGGGCCGAGGTTCAGGGTGTTCACCAGGATCTTGTCCTTCGCCAGCTCCTTCGAGAGCGTCTTCCCCAGGCTGATCTGGGCCGCGTTGATGGCCGAGGTCCCGGGGATGTGGATCAGCGGCGCCATCCCCGCCACCGCGGCCATGATGACGATGCGCCCGCCGCCCCGCTGCCGCATCGGGGGGAGCACGGCCTTGACGCACCGGACGACCCCCATGAGCGAGAGCTCGATGTCGTAGTACCACTTCTCCTCGGGGAGGGTCTCGATGGTCCCCCGATAGGAGAGCCCCGCGTTGGCGATGAGGATATCCACCCCGCTGAAGCTCTTCACGGTCTCGTCCACTATCCGGAGGATGTCCGGCGGCCTGGTCATGTCCGCCACCAACGGCAGGACCTTCGCCCCGGTGGCCTGCCGGATCTCCTCGGCCACCTGCTCCAGGCGCTCCCGGCCGCGGGCACAGATGCTGACCGCGCACCCCTCCTGGGCCAGCTCCCGCGCCACCGCGCGGCCGATTCCCATGCTCCCGCCGGTCACGATCGCGACCTTCCCCTTCAGGCCCAGCTCCATGTCACCCCTCCGTCTTCCTGACCAGGGCACACCCCTCCTCGGCGACCCGCACGTGCACCGCCTCCCCGACCCTGAGCGCCTGCAGCGGGTGGATCCGCGCCCGCAGGCGGATCGGCCCCACGGCCACGACGCAGTCCTGCGCCTCCCCGAGAAAGCTCAGCTCCACGACCTCGCCCTTCCACACGTTGGGTCCCTCGGGCGGCTCGCCGCGGGTCAGGTGCAGGTTCTCGGGGCGGACGAGCACCTTGACCGCGGCTCCGGGCTCGATCCCCTCCCCTTCCGGGACGTAGAGCGGCCCCAGGGGGGTGCTCACACGCCGCAGCCCCTCCCGGCGCTCCGACTCCAGGCGCCCCTCGATCACGTTCATCAGCCCCACGAAGTCGGCCACGAACTCGTTGCCGGGCCGGTGGTAGATCTCCCGGGGCGTCCCCTGGGCGAGGATCCGCCCCCGATCCATCACGGCGATGGTGTCGGAGATCGCCAGGGCCTCAACCTGGTCATGCGTCACGTAGAGGGTCGTGATGCCCAGGCGCCGTTGCAGGGCCCGCAGCTCGGCCCGCATCTGCTCGCGCAGCTTCGCGTCCAGGTTGCTCAGCGGCTCGTCGAGCAGGAGGAGCTGGGGCTCGCGCACCAGGGCCCGGGCCAGCGCCACGCGCTGCTGCTGCCCCCCGCTGAGCTGCGTCGCCCCGCGGTCCCGCAGGCTGGCCAGCCCGACGACCTCCAGCACCTCCATCACCCGCCGTCGCGTCTCCGCCTGCGGTGTCCGCTTGATGCGCAGGGGGTAGGCGACGTTCTCGAAGACCGTCATGTGCGGCCAGATCGCATAGGACTGGAACACCATCCCGATGGGGCGGCGGTTGGCCGGGACCGTGATCCTCCGCTCGACCGACGCCAGGAGCGAGGGGGCGGCGCCATGCAGGACGATCTCGCCCGCCTCCGGGCGCTCCAGCACGGCCACGCATCGGAGCGTCGTCGTCTTGCCGCAGCCGCTCGGCCCCAGCAGGGTGAAGAGCGTGCCGCGCGGGACCCGGAAGCTCACGTCGGCCACGGCCTGGACGCTCCCCTCCGGACCCACAAAGCGCTTGGCCAATCCCCTGACCTCGAGCACGCCCGTCGCGCCTCAGTTGATCACGGCCAGGCGGCCGCCGACCCGGTAGGCGATCACGGCCAGCACCAGGAGCACCGCGACGACCAGGACGCCCAGGGCCGCCACGTGGGGGTACTGCCCGGACTCCCAGAGGTCGAACACCAGGATGGAGACGACCTCGCTCCCGTGGGCGTACAGCAGGATGGACGTGGAGAGCTCGCGCAGCGAGATGATCGCCAGGAAGATCCACCCCGCCACGAACCCCGGCATGATCAGCGGCAGCAGGATCCGGCGGAACGTCTGCCCCCAGGTGGCGCCGCTGGTCTCCGAGGCCTCCTCGATCTCCCGGTGGATCTGGATCATCACCGCGCTGGTGAAGCGCTGCCCCCACGGGATGAACTTCGTGATGTAGGCCACCAGGAGGATCCAGACGGTGCCGTAGATGGAGAAGGGCAGCGGCAGGACCAGGTACACCCAGATGAGGCTGATCCCGACGACGATCCCGGGGTAGGCCACCGGCAGGAAGGTGAGCTGGTCCACCAGGGCCCGCCCGGGCAGCCGCGACTTCACGGTGATCCAGGCCAGCACCGCGGCCAGGCTCATGACGATGGTCGGGGTCCCCAGGGCGAGCAGCAGGCTGTTCTGGATCGCCCGCCCGGCGGCCGGCAGGCTCAGGACGAACCCGTAGTTCTTCAGGGTGAGCTGGCGCAGGGCCTCGGCCGAGGGCGGCCGGTAGAAGGGGAGCAGCGAGGACCAGACCAGCACGGCCAGCGGCAGGACGACCACCACCGCGAAGAAGAGGAGGCAGAGGGCCATGTGGAGGTACTTCCAGCGGCCGAGGTCGATCACCGCCGGCCGGTACCCCTTCCCCGTCACCGTGGCGAAGCGCTCCGCGCGCGCCGTGGCCCGCCGGTACAGGGCCGCGCCGGCCAGGCTGATCAGCACGAGGATCACAGCCATGGTGGACGCCTTGCCGTAGCTGGCCGGGATCTCCCGGATCGCCAGGTAGATCTTCGTCGTGAAGACCTCGATCCCGGCCGGCAGGCCCACGATGGCGGGCACCTCGAACAGCTCGATCCCCCGGATGAACATGATCAGCATGATGGAGAGGATGGCGGGGCGCATCAGGCGCAAGGTCACCCGGCGGAAGGAGGTCCAGTGGCTGGCCCCGGACATGAGGGAGGCCTCTTCCAGGGAGGTGTCCATCGACTTCAGCGCGGCCGTCATGGCGAGGAACACGATGGGGTACCCGTGGAACGCCTGGGTCACGATCATGCCGGGGAAGGTGTAGAGGTTGATGAGCGGCTGCGCCAGGCCGAAGGTCTCCATGGCCCACCGGTTCACCAGGCCGATCTTCGGGCTCAGGAGGAAGACCCACGCGATGGCGCCGAGCACGCCGGGGACGA
>JACPFL010000229.1 GCA_016183025.1 Deltaproteobacteria bacterium
GGCGCGGGTCAGTCTTGACAACGGGGTCGTCAACCACCAAAGTGGGTCGACCTCCACGCGACCGCTCCTGCCGGGAGCCTACTCCCCTCCGCTTCCCTTTTCATGCTCGGCGATGGCCCGGAGGGACCTCATAGTCTTGACAGCAGTCGCCTGCGGGGGGAGAATTTCCCGCCTGGGACAGCATCCTGGCCTACCTCAAGGGGAGCCCGGTAAACGTCGTCAATGCGGACGCCCTGAAAGTCGGCCGGCAGACGACCCAGCGCGCCTGACATCGGCATGGCGCGGCCGCTAGAGGAGGAGAGATCGTGGCGCCGACCGTTGACTGCGTCCTGAGGGGGGCGCGCATCGCGGATGGGGTCCCGCTCCGGGACCTGGCCATCGACCAAGGCCGCATCGTCGCCATCGGGGAGGGAGTCCCCCAGCAGGGCCGCCAGGAGCTCCACCTCGAGGGCCGCGTGGTGCTCCCGGGGTTCGTCGACCTCCACATGCACCTGGACAAGGCGTTCACCGCGAAGGACTGCCCCAATCCCGCCGGCACGCTGCGGGGCGCCATCGCCGCAACGGACCGGCTCAAGCCCGCCATGACGAAAGACGATCTCGTCGCCCGGGCCGCCAGGCTCGCGGAGATGGCCATGCGCGCGGGGACGTGTGCGCTGCGGACGCATGCCGACCTGGATGGCATGGCGGGCCTACGGGGGGTCGAGGCGCTCCTGGAGGTCCGGGAGGCCTACCGCGGCCGCGTGCGGATCGAGGTTGCGGTCTTCCCGACTGGACGGTTGAGCCTGGCGCAGGGGCGAGACCTGATCCGCAAGGCGCTCGCGGCCGGCGCGGATGTCCTCGGGGGGGTGACTTCCGCGACCGACGATCCGCCTCGCCAGATCGACGAGCTGTTCGCCCTGGCGCGGGAGTTCGACCGGAACCTGGACCTCCACGTGGATGAGACCGACGACCCCCAGATGCTCAGTCTGGAGTACCTGGCTGACAAGACGATCCGTGAAGGGTATCAGGGACGGGTCTGCGCGGGGCACTGCTGCTCGCTCGGGGTGGTGGACGAGCAGACCGCCCATCGTGTCATCCAGAAGGTGCGGGAGGCCGGGATCACCGTGATCACCAATCCCGCCACCAACCTCTACCTGCAGGGCCGGGGAGCGCACCCGAAATGGCGCGGGCTGACCCGCGTCCGGGAGCTCCTGCAGGCGGGGGTCAACCTCGCCGTGGCCTCGGACAACGTGCGAGACGCCTTCAACCCCTTCGGGCGGGCAGACCTGCTCGAGATCGCCCTGCTGCTGGCCCTGGCTGCGCACCTGGGGAGCCCCGAGGAGCAGGCGGTCGTGCTGGCCATGGCGACGACCAACCCCGCGCGCGCCATGGGCCTCAGAGACTATGGCCTGGTCGATGGGGTTGTCGCCAACCTCGTGGTGCTCGAGGCCTACGCGGTCGCGGAGGTGCTGGCGGAGCAGCCGAGGCGGTGGGCGGTGATCCTGGGTGGCGAGCTGCAGAAGAATCACCCCCTGCGCGGCGGGCCACCGACCCGTTAGGCCGGATGGCCTCCGCGAGACCTGGCAGAGACACGCACGAGGTGGCGCCGCCAGGCTGACGAGCATGATACCACCTCGGGGTAAGCTGGGTGCCCGGCTGATCGGCGCTCAGAGTGAGGAGACCTTCACGGAGGCAAGGAACCCTTCAACGGCCAACGCGTTGGCGGTAGGGGCTCTCAAGGATCACACGGAGGGATACCATGCGGCACGAGCGCAGTCGGATCATGGCGGCACCATGGGCGATGCTGCTTCTGATCGCCCTGGTCCTGGGGCCCGATCCGGCTTCGGGCGCCTCCAGGCAGGAGACCCTGACGGTCGGGCTGTACTCGGACTTCGTCTCCCTGGACCCCCACGCCGGGATCAGCTCGGACTGGACGATGACGAGGGGGAACCTCTACGAGCCACTCGTGGACCTTGACGAGCGGATCCAGCTCAAACCGGTCCTGGCCACCTCGTGGCGCATCTCGCCTGACAGCCGCACGTACACCTTCACCCTCCGCCGCGGCGCCCGCTTCAGCGACGGGACCCCCTTCGACGCCCAGGCCATGAAGCTCTCCGTCGAGCGCCTCCTGACCCTCAAAAAGGGGCCGTTTCTCTACGTGAGGATGGTCCGGAGCATGGAGACCCCCGATTCCCATACCATCGTCTTCCACCTCCACAGGCCCCACCCGGTCTTCCTCCGCGGCCTGCGATTCGTCTTCGCCGTGAGCCCGAAGGCCGTGAAGGAGCACGAGGTGCGGGGGGACTTGGCCCAGGGCTGGCTGAGCCAGCACTCGGCCGGCACCGGCCCCTACAAGGTCCTGGAGTGGAAGCGCGGCATCAGCATGACCTGGGTGAAAAACGAGCACTACTGGGGCGGGTGGGCCGGCCCCCGCTTCACCACCATTCACCTCCGCATGATCTACGACCCCGCCACCCAGCGCCTCATGCTCGAGAAGGGCGACCTCGACTTCGCGCAGAACCTCACCATCGACGACGTCCCCGGGCTCAAACGCCACCCCCAGGTGACAGTGTACGAGAACATCGGCGCGGGCGGCTCCTTCATCTACATGAACACCGCCGCGGGGCCCACCAAGGATCCCCTGATCCGGCGGGCCCTCTCCCATGCCTGGAACCACAAGGCCTACGAGGCCGCCCGGCGGGGGGTCGCGCCGCGGGGGAACGGCCCCACGCCCGAGATCGTCCTGGGCAAGGCCTACAACCTCGACGAGCTCTACCCCTACGACCTCGGCAAGGCCCGGGCGTTGCTGGCCCAGGCGGGGTACCCGACCGGCGGGTTCACCCTGCGCTTTCTCACGGAGAAGGGGGACGAACAGAAACGGGTGCAGTTCGAGGTCCTGCAGGGGGAGCTGCGCAAGCTGAACATCCGGCTGGAGCTGATCGAGGAGACCTGGCCGGCGATGAACAGGCGCCTGGCCGATGGGGCGCGGATGCGTGACCCGGCCACGGCCGTCCACCTCATCGCGGTGTGGGTCCCGGCCAACCTCTTTCACCCCTGGGAGTTTCTCTACTTCCGGTTCCAGAGCGATGCCACGCTGGACAAAGGCGGGCGGAACATCGGCTACTACTCCAATCCACGCGTGGACCGTCTCATGGAGGAGGCCCTGGCCGCCATCGACCCGAAGAAGGAGCAGCAGCTCTGGATCCAGGCGAACGAGATGATCCTGCAGGAGGCGCCGATGCTCTACCTGGACAGGATCGTGGATATCGCAGCCGCGCGAAAGGAGATCAAGGGATACGTCTACCTGCAGAGCCGGTCTACCAGCAAAGCCGCGAGCCCTGCCCATGCTATCGCATGAGCCGAGCACGCTGAGACTGCCCGGTGCACAAATCTCGCCCCGCGAACCTGTCCCGGTCAGGAGCCTCAGGCTCTGTGGGCTCCCGCCGACGTCCCGGCTCTATGACCTCCGGCACACGTTCGCCAGCACGATGCTCGCCATGGGCACACCCATCACCTACGTGGCCGCCCAGCTCGGCCACAGCAAGCCGACCACGACCCTGCGGCACTACAGCAAGTGGATTCCGGGGGGGGAGAGCCTGTGGGTGGACCTGGCGGACCTGGGGTCCAGAAAGCCGACACCCCCCGAAGTTGGAACCAGGGGGGTCTTGGAACTACCTGAAATGACTGGTGGGCCGCGCAGGAATCGAACCTGCAACCTACTGATTAAGAGTCAGTTGCTCTGCCAATTGAGCTAGCGGCCCACCGTGCAGCCTGTCATCACGATCATGGCGCGCCTGGAGGGATTTGAACCCCCGACACACGGCTCCGGAGGCCGTTGCTCTATCC
>JACPFL010000228.1:0-2948 GCA_016183025.1 Deltaproteobacteria bacterium
GCATAGTCACTCATGAGCGCCAGGCCTTTCAGGTCAACCCTAGCGGTACAGCCCGTCGAAGAGCGCCGCGTGCCTCCCCGCCCGCTTGCCGAACACCAGGCATTCAGTCGTGGCATTCCCCGACAGCCGGTTCGCCCCGTGGATGGTGGCCGCGCACTCGCCCGAGGCATACAGCCCCGGGACGGCCGTCTCCCCGCGCTCGTCGATCAGGAAGCCTCCGAGGCAGGTATGCATCGCCGGCACCCATTCGAACGGCGCCCTGCGGTACTCCAGCCCCGCAGCCTTGAGCCGGTCGAGCACCTCTGGCGAACTCGTATGGAACTCCTGCCAGAGCTCCTCGGTGAAGTGGGACGAGTCGTTCCAGATCGGCCCCCGGCCCTCGCGGATCTCCCGGTCGATGGCCCGCACGAGCTGGGCCCGGGTGGTGCGTTCCAGCCGGACGGGATCGTACGTCTCCATGATCCGCTCGCCGAGACCGTTCCGGATGTGGGAGCCGCGCCCGGTGAAGGGCGAGATCCCCCCGGTCGAGATGATCTTCTGAGCGACCTTGGGGATGACAGTGAACTCGACGAACTCCATGTTGACCAGCGGAGCCCCGACCCGGAAGCCCAGGGCCTGGGCGTCACCCGTGGTTTGGAAGTTGGCGCTGGCGTACTTGAAGAGCCGGGTGGCGCTGCCGGCGGCCAGCACCACCGCGCCGGCCTGAAACAGCACCTCCTCCCCTGTCAGGCGGTGGAACCCCAGGGCCCCGACCACGCGGCCGTCCGCCATGAGGAGGTCGGTGACCATGGTGTCTTCGACCACCTCGGCCCTGCGGTAGAACACCTCCTTGGCGATGGCGGCCATGAAGGTCATGGAGGAGCCGGTAGGATGGCAACTCCGGGAGCGGCTGTGGCCGAGGGCCTTGTACTGGAAGTACCTCCCGTCCGCGGTCTTGGTCCAGGGCACGCCGAAGGTCTCGAGCTCCCTGACGATGGGCAGGGCCTCCTCCACGCAGAGGGCCACGAGGCGTGGATCGCAGAGCCCGTCTCCGGCCTTATAGGTGTCCAGGAAGTGAAGCTGGGGGCTGTCCGGCTCCGGGAGGTCCCTGCCGAGGTCGCTGTGGGAGAAGGCGGCCGCCGTGGCCGTGCCTGCCGTGGGGCTCGATCCGCTGCGCCCCATCATCCCCTTGTCCACAAGGATGACCTTGAGGCCGTGCTTGACCGCCTCCGCGGCGGCCATGCATCCGGCTATGGCACCGCCGATGACGAGCACATCGGCCCGCTTGGTCGTCAGCCCGCTCACCCTCCCCCCGTCTTGCCAGCCGGCCGAACCCTACGAGCCCGGCCCCCCGCGTTGATCCCCTCCACGGGATCGTCCGTCACGAGAAGGCGCCGGATCCAGTGAAGCGGAGCTTACTCTACCAGAGGCCTCCGGGCCCCTTCAAGCCGAGGCCGCCTGCCATCACCGCGTCCAGCCAATCGGAGGCCGACACGCTGGCTACTGCGCCTCCAGGCCGAGGTGCCGGGCGGGGGTCTCCTGGAAGGCCTTCCGGATCTCCTCCTTCGTCGCCCCGTCGGCGATCAGCAGCTTGATGAACCAACGCGTGACCATCACGTGCGCCGGGTTGTGGATCTGCCCGAGGTCCGACCCGTAGACGATGTGGTCCGCCCCCACCTCCCGCAGCATCCGCACGGCGTAGATCGGCCCGGTCTCGTGGATCGGGAAGCAGCAGGAACCCAGGCCCATCAGCATGAGCTTGACCCCTTCCCGGGCGGCCTCCTTCATCTCCTCGATGGTGAGCTTGGAGTGGATGTGGGTCGGGTGCACGAACTCCGTGTGCCGCACGCCCGCCTTCTTCGCCTCCTCCATGAGCGCCATGCCGTCGGGCCTGTAGGGGTAGTGGCCGCAGGCGACGACCAGGTCGTTGTCGGCGGCGATCTTCAGGATCTCCTTGAGCGGCGGGACCACCCGCCCGCGCTCGTCCAGCAACTGGATCCCCTGGTCGAGCTGGTCCATCACGACGCGGCGGTGGTGGTAGGAGTCCACCATGGGCATCCAGATGTACCTGAACCCCGGGAAGCCCAGGCAGCGCTTCACGGCCTCGGGGTTGAGGCCGCCCACCGAGTAGTTCAGCGTCACGCCGCCGAAGAGCCTGGCCTGGTGGCTCAGGTGGTGTTGCTCGCAGTAGCGGTCCAGGGCCTTCCGCACGAGGGGGAGGTGCGAGACCGAGGGCGTGTACCAGGTCTTGATGACCACGGCCCGCATCTGCGCCCGCGTGTAGTCGATGGCGAGGTCGTCCTCCAGCATGAGCCGCTCGAACGGCTCCGAGCCCCCGTGGGCGTGGATGTCGATGGCGCCGGCCATGAGGTCGTCGATCTCCGCCTCGGTGAACCTCACCCCGGCGAGGAACCGGGCGTACTGCACGTTCACCTGCTGGGCGAACTGCCTGAAGAGGAACTCCTCCACCTCCGGCGTCAGCCCGGGGATGTCGAACTTCGTCCACTGCCGGAGACGCTCCACGCGCTCCTTGGTGATCTCGATCCCGAGGATCTCCTCCAGGCTCTGCTCTTTCTCGTCCATCACGGTCCTCCGGGAGCCGGGCCTGCAGACCACGGGCGAGGCTGGCGGGCCCCGCGGCCGCGGGCTCGAGAGCTCCGCGATGGCCCGTCAGCCGCGGGACGCCGTGGCCCACCGCTCGGTGCGGCATATCGCCAAGGCCAGATGATGCGCCCTGGGGGGAGACAGGCGTTCGACAGCCCGATCCTGCCGGACGGGCCACCGGCCGACCATGCTAGAATAAGCGCTGCATCGGGGGTGTCAAGGAAACCAAAGGTGAGCGCGAGTGACCGCGGAGGAGTTCAGGGCCTGGGTCGAGGCTGTCCTGACCGAGTGGGAGGTTCCCTTCGCCGCCCGGCCAGGACCCACTGAGGTGACGCACTTTTACGCGGTGATGGTCCCCTACGACC
>JACPFL010000228.1:2954-3557 GCA_016183025.1 Deltaproteobacteria bacterium
ACGACCGCGGGCCGTTCCTCGCCCTCCGGCTCGAGGAGCGACGGACCCGGGAAGGGATTGACGAGTGGGGGATCAAGCCCTCCTATGACCGGGGCTACGACCTCTTCCGCGACGACCCGCAGTTCTTCGGCTGCCTGATCTTCGAGGTCTGCCGGACCGGCTCCGGCTGAGCGACAGCCTCACGCTCGCGCCGGCTAGGCCAGCAGGTCGATCGCCCGTTTCCGGACCTCCGCTTGCGTCTCGATGCTGCGGAGGTTCGCTCGATACCCCGCCTTGGCCCGGATCTGCTCCACGGCCTCGTGACCGTGATCCACGTTGGAGGACTCGCGCCCGGTATCCGGGTCGGGCGCGCCCGACTCCCGGTTGACCCGCTCCCGCGCCCTGACATGCCCCGTCTCATCCCCCTCGATCACCACCTCCTGGGCCTTGTAGTCCCGGGTGTTGGCGTTGGCGACATTGCGGGCCGAGGCATCGAGCTTGCGCTCGTGCGCCACGAGCGCGCTATACGCCGAGGAGATACCGTCAACTCGCATGGGGGTTCCCTCCGAGCAGACCCCCCGGTCTGCCTCACCCGTCTTGTCGGCAGGGCGGCGGGAGTCCTTG
>JACPFL010000230.1 GCA_016183025.1 Deltaproteobacteria bacterium
CCGGCTCTGCTCTTCATCTAGCCGCCCCTGCGCTTCTGTGCCAGGATGTAAAAAATTGCTGTCGCGCGTGCGCAGCCTGCCTTCCAGGACCTGCGGGCCACAGCACAGGCGGAATCGGTCAGGGCATCGACCGGTCGCGAACGGATGAGGAGAAGCCCGGGGGTGCGGCGCATGATGTTGATCGGGGTGATGGCGGGGGGGCTGCTCGCCGGCGAAGGGGCGGCGCAGCTGGCCGCCGCCCAGGAGTGGCCGGTCCAGGATCGGACCCTGGCCAACGGGCTCACGGTCCTGTTCCTGGAGGACCGCCAGACTCCGCTCGTGACGGTGCAGGTCTGGTACCGGGTCGGCTCGCGCAATGAGCAGCCCGGGCTCACCGGCCTCTCCCACGTCACCGAGCACATGATGTTCAACGGCACGGCCACCAGGGGCCCCAACGTGTTCTCCACCCTGGTCCAGAAGGCCGGCGGCCGGCACAACGCCTTCACCACCAGCGACTACACCGTGTACTTCGAGACCCTGGCCCCCCAGGGCCTGGACCTGGCCCTGGGGCTCGAGGCCGACCGCATGGCCAACCTCGTCATCGACGCGAAGGAGTTCGGCCTGGAGCGCAACGTGGTCCTCGAGGAGCGGCGGCTGCGCACGGACGATAACCCCTCGGAGCTGCTGAACGAGGAGGTCACCGCCACCGCCTTCAAGGCTCACCCGTACCAGTGGCCCGTCATCGGCTGGACTCCGGACCTCCAGGCGATGACAGCCGAGGACGTCCGGCGGTACTATCAGACCTACTATGCCCCCAACAACGCCTTCCTCGTGATCGCCGGCCACCCCGGGGAGGGCAGCGTGTTCGACCGCGTCGAGCGATACTTCGGCCACCTCCCCCGCCGCGACGGCCCTCCGGCCGTGCGCGGGCGAGAACCGGCGCCCCAGGGCGAACGCCGGGTGGTCCTGCGCCGGGAGGCGGAGCTGGCCCACCTCGTGATCGGCTACCAGGTGCCGAACCACCAGTCCGAGGACGCGTTCCCCCTGGACGTCCTCTCGGCGGTCCTGGGCGAGGGGCGGAGCTCACGGCTCTATCGCCGGCTCGTCTACTCGGAGCAAAAGGCGCTGGCCGTCCGCTCGGACTACACCCCCTTCACGGTGGACCCCCACCTCCTCTCGGTCACGGCCCAGGTGACAGCCGGCGTCACCCCCGAGGAGCTGGAGCGCCTGATCGCCGAGGAGATCGAGCGAGCGCGGCGCGAGAACGTGAGCCCGGCGGAGCTGGCGCGCGCGAAGCGCCGGCTGGAGGCCCGCTTCATCCTGCGTCAGGACTCCCTGTTCTATCGGGCCCTGGCGGTGGGGCAGGCGGAGATGCTCGGGGGATGGGCCCTCGTGCGGGAATACCTCCCTCGCCTGCGCGCAGTGACCGCGGAGCAGGTGCGGCAGGCCGCCGAGCGGTACCTCACCGAGGAACGCCGCACGGTCGGCGTCCTCTACCCCACCCCGGGCCGGGGCCGAGGCGGCCGCCCGGCGGGACGGCCCACGGGCGGGGAGTTCCGGTGAGTTGGCGGGGGCGATTGATGCTGCTCGGGCTATGGGGGCTCTGGGTGTCTGAGGGAGGGGCGCTGGCTACGGCTGAGGCGGCGCTACAGGTCGACCGGGGCGTGCTCGACAACGGCATGACCGTGCTCGTGGCGGAGCGCCGGGGGCTGCCCATGGTCGCCCTGAAGCTGGTCCTGCGCGCCGGGGCCGTGGCCGAGCCGGCCGACCGCCCGGGGCTGGCCACCCTCACCGCCCAGCTCCTCCTCCAGGGGACCTCGACCCGCAGCGCCGAGCAGATCGCCGAGGCCGTGGACCAGCTCGGCGGGGCCTTCACCGTGACGGCCCAGCACGACGTGGTGGCCGTCGAGCTCGCGGTGCTCAAGCAGGATCTGCCCACCGCCCTGGACCTGCTGGCCGACGTGCTGCTCCGCCCCGCCTTCCACCCCGACGAGATCGCCCGCAAGGTGAAACAGCTCCAGGCCTACCTCCTACGCCTCGAGGAGCAGCCGCGTGCCGTCGCCCGCCGGACCTTCAACGAGCTGCTGTTCGGCCCCCACCCCTACGGCCGCCCGCTGGAGGGGACGCAGGAGGGGCTGGCCCGCATCACGGAGGCAGACGTCCGGGACTTCTACCGGCGCCTCTACACGCCTCGGGGCGCGATCCTGGCGGCGTCGGGGGAGATCACCCGGGCCGAGCTGGTGGACGCGCTGCGCCCGCGCCTCGCCTCGTGGCAACCCGCCCCTGCGGGGCCGCCGCCCATCCCCGCCCCCCGCCCGCCCCAGGGCCGCGTGGTGAAGGTGATCAACCGCGATCTCCAGCAGGCCAACATCGTGATGGGGCACCTCGGCCTGCCGCGCACCGATCCCGACTATGAGGCCGTGTCGGTGATGAACTACATCCTCGGGGGCGGCGGATTCGCCTCCCGCCTCATGCAGGTGATCCGGGAGCGCGGCGGCCTGGCCTATAGCGTCCGGAGCGGCTTCGACGGCGGACTGCTGCACGGGGCCTTCCGGGTGGAGATGCAGACCCAGAACCCCACCGCCAACCGCGCGGTCGAGCTCGCGCTGCAGGAGATCGAGCGCATGCGGACCACCCCGGTCGCGGAGCAGGACCTCGAGGAGGGCCGGGCCTTTCTCATCGGCAGCTTCCCCCAGCGGCTCAGCTCAAACGGGCGGATCGTGGACTTCCTGACGGACGTGGAGCTCTACGGGCTGGGGCTTGACTACGCCGAGCAGTACCCCCGGCGGCTGCGGGCGCTGACGCGGGAGGAGATCCAGCGGGTGGCCGCCAAGTACCTGCACCCCCAGGACATCGTCCTGGTGGTGGTGGCAGACGAGGGCAAGGCACAGCTCCGGTGAAGTCCGGATGTGACCCCGATCACGGACGGCCCGTGGACGTGATCACTAGGCTTACACGAGGTCAACGGAGACCAGGGCCCAGATGACAGTGCCCCCCCAGCAGGGCCCGACGGCCCCGAAGCCCAACCCCGGACGGCCGCACCCCGCCGCGGATGACCGGCGGGGCTCACCCCGGGTGAACGCCCCGTTCACGGTGGACTGTGTGGCGGGCGCGGCGATCCTCCGCCACCCGCTGATCAACCTGAGCGACGGGGGGGTCTTCATCGGCTGCGCCCAGCCCCTGCCGCTCGACAGCGAGGTGACGCTCCGCTTCGCCCTCCCTGAGCACCCCGCCCCCCTGACGGTCCGGGGCAAGGTGGTCTGGACCAACCCCCACGCGGGCCGCTTCTTCCCCCAGGGGATGGGGGTCAAGTTCCTCCAGGTCCCCCAGGAGCACCGGGCCGCCCTGAACCGCTACATCCAGAGCCAGCTCGGCTCGGACGCCGGGGGCGACCCGGCCAAGCGCTGACCCGCTGCCTGCCGCCGCTCGGACTGGCCCGCGAACACTCCTCGACGAAGCGCTCCTGACGGTCCAGCAGGCCGATGGGTCCGAGATCACCCGCGGGCGTGCACGGGACGCGCTTGCCCGTGGGCCGGGTCCGTGCTATACAGAAGACTCGCACGGTAGGATGCGGGAACATCGACTCCTCCACCCTGCGCGAGAGAGGCGTCAGCCAGGTGGGGGGAGCGATGTTCCTTCATTGTTTTTGGGCAATGCTGATCACTGGCACCATCCTGGACCTCCGTCCTGCTGGCCCCGAGTACTTCGTGCTCCGGGCGCACGCGCCGCAGGTGGTGCAGCACGCCGCCCCGGGCCAGTTCGTCATGCTCCAGGGGTGGGGCGAGC
Source organism: Deltaproteobacteria bacterium (assembly GCA_016183025.1). Lineage (GTDB taxonomy): Bacteria > Desulfobacterota > JACPFL01 > JACPFL01 > JACPFL01 > JACPFL01. Next base: position 3,766 of record JACPFL010000230.1, read on the forward strand.
AGGACCCCCTGCTCCGCCGCCCCTTCGACTTCCACCGGCTCGACCGGGAGGCCGGGGCCTTCGAGGTCCTGTTCAAGGTGAAGGGCCACGGCACGGCGATGATCTCGCGCCTGCGTCCTGGGGACCCGCTGAGCGTCCTCGGCCCGCTGGGTCGTCCCATTCCCTTCCACGAGGCCCCGAAGGCCGTGGGGCTCATCGGCCGGGGCTCCGGCGTCTCGCCGATGTTCACCATCGCCGAGGAGGTCCGCCGGCGCGGCGGCCGGTCCTACGCCCTCGTCTCCGCCCGGAGCCCTGACCGCCTGCTCTGCGTGGACGAGCTGCGCCCGTTCTGCCAGGCGGTGTGGACCTTCACCGACGACGCGGGGGGCGGAGCGGCGCTCCGCCAGGCCCTGGAGACGCTCGTCCGGGACGAGGCGCTGGACGCCGTGTTCACCTGCGGCTCCAACCGGCTGGCCAGCCTGGTGGCCCAGCTCGGCCAGGAGGGGCACTTCGCCGGCTACGCGTTCATGGACGCCCCCATGGCCTGCGGGGTGGGGACCTGCAAGGGGTGCGTCTGCCGGGTCCGGCGTGATGGGGCCGGGTACCGCTATGCGCTGGCCTGCCTGGAGGGCCCGGTCTTCCCGCTCTCGGAGGTGCTCATCGAATGAACGAGCCGGACCTCTCCGTCAGCCTCGGGCGGCTGCGCCTCAAGAACCCGGTGATGCCGGCCTCGGGCACCTTCAACTTCGGCAAGGAGTATGCGGAGTACTTCGACCTGAACCAGATGGGGGCGGTGGTCAACAAGAGCGTCATGCTCCAGCCCCGCCAGGGGAACGCCCCGCCCCGGATCGTCGAGACGCCCTGCGGCATGCTGAGCTCCATCGGCCTCCCCTCGCAGGGGATCGAGGAGTTCCTGACCGTGCAGCTCCCCTTCATGCGGGCCCTGGAGTGCGCGGCGATCGTGAGCGTCTCGGGCACGAGCGCGGAGGAGTTCGGGGAGCTGGTCTCGGTGCTCGACCGGGCGGGAGGCGTCGACGCCCTGGAGCTGAACCTCTCCTGCCCGAACTTCGTGGACAAGGTGATCTTCGCCACGGACTGCGGCCTCATGGCCGAGGTCCTCCAGGAGTGCCGCCGCCGCACCAGCCTCCCGCTCATCGCCAAGCTCTCCCCCAACGTCACCGACATCGTGCAGATGGCGCGGCTCGCCGAGAAGCACGGGGCGGACATGCTCTGCGCGGTCAACACCTTCACGGGGATGGCCATCGACGTCCGGACCCGGCGACCGGTGCTCGGGACGGTGACCGGCGGCCTGTCGGGTCCCGCCATCAAGCCCATCGTCCTGCGCATGGTCTGGCAGATCACGCAGGCGGTGGGGCTCCCCGTGATCGCCTGCGGGGGGATCTCCAACGGGACCGACGCCGTCGAGTTCCTGCTGGCCGGCGCGGCGGCCGTGCAGGTGGGCACCGCCAATTTCATCAACCCCCTCGCCATCCCGGAGACCATCGCGGGGATCCGCCAGTACATGCTCGACTCCGGCCCGCACTCGGTCACGGAGATCATCGGGGCCGCCTGGCGGCGGTCGGCTGCGGGGCGCTGACACCCCCCGGCCGGCTTTCTTGACACCCCGCACGGCCCGTGTTAACAAATCTCGATGTCCTGAGAGACATTCACACAGGAGGGAATACGATGATACGAAGAGCCCTTGCCGGCGCGTCGCTCGTCGGGCTCGGCCTGCTGCTCTTGGCGGCGCCGGCCTCGGCCCAGGAGATCAAGATGGGCTCCTCGCTGAGCCCCCCGTCGTTCGACTCCATCACCCCGTACGTGGCCCGGGACAGGGGCATGTTCAAGGCCCAGGGCGTGGACGTCCAGATCATCGAGTTCCGCGGAGACGCGACCCACACGAAGGCCCTGCTCGCCGGGGAGGTGGACGTGACGGTGAACTTCGGCGCCACCTCGGCCATCGTCAGCGCCTCCAAGGGGACGAAGATCCGGCTCTACTTCGTGCCCCAGCCGGTCACCCCGTACACGCTGGTGGCCCGCCGCGAGGTAGCCAGGACCATGAAGGACCTGGTCGAGGGGCGGAAGAAGAACATCGCCGTCTCCGGGATCGGGGCCATCTCCTACCACATCCCCCGCGTCGTGCTGGAGAAGAGCGGCCTGGACCCGGACAAGGCCACCTATGTCGCCGTGGGTTCCCCGGCGGACCGCTTGAAGGCCCTGATCGCGGTCAAGATCGACGCCACGGTGCTCACGACTTCGGAAACGGTGGAGCTGGAGAAGTACCCCCAGCTCATCGCCCTGGCTGAGGTCCCGAAGATCGTGCCGGAGATCCCCTACGAGTTTGCCGTCGCCAAGCAGGAGTACCTGGACAAGCATCCGGAGACCATCTACAAGCTGACCCGCGCCATGATCGAGGCCAACCGCTACATCGTGGGCAACAAGGCCGGGGCCGTCGAGGTGGGGGCCAAGGTCTTGAAGCGGCCGGCTGAGGTGATCGCCAAGATCTACGACCTGATCGACAAGAAGCTCTGGGGAGTGAACGGCGACCTGGACAAGGAGCACTACCTCTACACGGTGAACCTGCTGAAGCGGGTTGGCTACCTCCAGACGCCGCTCTCCTACGAGGAGTTCTTCGACCGCCGGTTCGTGGACCGGGTCCTGAAAGAGATCGGCCGGATGTAGGGGGGCCCGGAGGCCCGGCGCTCCCCCGGCGGGATCGGGGCCCGCTCCCGGCGGGCTGCGGCCGGCCTGTCGTTCCTCCCCCGGGGACGGCGACCAGATGCTGGAAATCCGTCACCTGAGCAAGGTCTTCTTCGAGCGGAACGACCCGCGACGCAGCGGGCTCGTGGCGCTCCACGACATCTCCTTCCAGGTGCAGGGCAACGAGTTCATCTGCCTGCTCGGCCCGAGTGGCTGCGGGAAGACCACCCTCATCCGGATCGCCGCCGGCCTGCTCCGCGCGGACAAGGGGGAGGTGCTGGTCAACGGGCGCCCGGTGATCGCCCCGGGACGGGACCGCTGCATGGTCTTCCAGAACTTCGGGCTCCTGCCCTGGCGCACGGTCATGGAGAACGTCGAGTTCGGGCTGGAGATCGAGGGCGGGCCCCGGGAGGAGCGGCGTCGGATCTGCCAGAAGTACATCGAGCTGGTGGGGCTGCAGGGGTTCGAGTCCTATTTCCCCCACCAGATCTCCGGCGGCATGCAGCAGCGCGTGGGGATCGCCCGGGCCCTCTCCAAGGAGCCTGACATCCTGCTGATGGACGAGCCCTTCGGCGCGGTGGACGCGCAGACCCGGGAACAGCTCCAGGAGGAGCTGATGAAGATCTGGGCCACGACGAACAACACGGTCCTCTTCGTCACCCACAGCATCGATGAGTCCATCTACCTCGCCGACCGCGTGATCGTCATGAAACCGCGCCCCGGGCGGATCCGGGAGGAGGTGAAGATCGACCTCCCCCGCCCCCGCTGGGCGGTGGACGTCAGGGCCGACCCCCGGTTCGCCCAGCTCCGGACCCGCATCCGGGAGCTGCTGCGGGGGTAGCCCGTGCCGCCGGGGGCCGACGATCGCCTCATCGACGAACTCGGGCTCCGGCGCGAGCGCCCGTTCTCGCTCTACGATCACCCCAACCTGATCCGGGGCGCCTCGGTCGTCGTCTTTCTGACGGTCTGGGAGGTGTATGGCCGTCGGGTGGACCCGGTCCTGTTCGCCGCCCCCACGGCCATCGCCAGGGCGGCCGCCGAGCTGGTCCTCTCCGGGGAACTGCTCCGCCAGACACCCTGGCCATGGGGCGGTACCGGATCCCGGAGTACTTCTTCGACCCGCACCTGAACGCCCTGTACGCCACGCCGCAGGTGGCGCTGACGCCGCTGCTCATCATGTGGTTCGGCCTGGGGCTGGAGATCAAGGTCGTCCTCATCTTCCTGTTCGCCTTCTTCCCGATCCTCATCAATACGATGTCCGGCGTGAAGAACGTGAGCGGCTCCATGGTGGAGATCGGCCGGGCCTACCGGGCCTCCGAGCGGCAGATCCTCTACAAGATCATCATCCCCGCCGCCCTTCCCTTCATCATGGCCGGGGTCCGGCTGGCGGTGGGGCGCGCCGTGGTCGGCATGGTCGTGGCCGAGCTGTTCTCGGCCATCACCGGGCTGGGGGCCATGCTGACCCTCTACGGCAACCTTTTCGAGACGGCGAAGATGTTCGTGCCGATCATCGTCCTCAGCCTGTTGGGGCTCGGGTTCAATCTGGCCGTGCAGGCGCTGGAACGCGTGTTGGCGCCCTGGAAGGAGACGGAGCGGGCCGCGGCCTAGCCGCGGCCGGCCCGATCCCATGCAGACGACCCTCGACGACCAGCAGGCGCTCGCCGAGCTGAACCTCTCCCGGGTCCGGCCGTTCCAGCTCCGAGAGTATCCCGGGCTGATCCGGCTCTGCTCGATCCTGCTCTTCCTCGCGATCTGGGAGTACTACGGCCGCGGGGTGGACCCGATCTTCCTCTCGTACCCGACGGCGATCGCCCGGGCGGCCGTCCAGGTGACGGCCTCAGGGGAGCTCGGACAACAGTTCCTCCTGAGCATGAAGGCCTTCGTCATCGGGTTCGGCAGCGCCATCGTCCTGGGGATCGGCGTCGGGCTGCTCATGGGCCGCTACCGGCTGGCCCAGTACCTCCTCGACCCCTACATGTACGCCATGGATGCCACCCCCCGGGTGGCCCTGATCCCGCTCCTGCTGCTCTGGTTCGGCCTGGGGATCTGGAGCAAGGTCGCCATCGTCTTCCTGAGCGGCCTCTTCCCCATCCTCATCAACACCTTCAGCGGGGTGAAGACGGTGAGCGGCTCGCTCGTCGAGATCGGCCAGGCCTACGGGGCGAAGGAGGGGCAGATCTTCCGGAAGATCATCGCCCCGGCGACCCTCCCCTTCATCATGGCCGGCGTCCGGGTCGGCGTGGGCCGGGCCGTGGTGGGGATCATCACCGCCGAGATGTTCACCGCCGTGACGGGCCTCGGCGCCATGCTCATCGTGTACTCCAGCAGCTTCGCCACCGACAAGCTCTTCGTCCCGATCATCCTCCTGGCCCTCCTGGGCGTCGCCCTGACCGAGGTGGTCAAGGCCCTGCAGAGCTGGCTGGCCCCCTGGAAGGAGTCCGAGCGCGCCGAGTCGGAGTAGGCCCGCCTGAGGAGATGACTCTCACCCGTATCTCGCGTCGGGTCCTCTGGTGGCTGGTGGGGGGGCCCCTGCTGGCCGGGTGCATGGGCCTCACGGGCCCGCTCGGGGCCGACTTCCAGCAGGTCGCGCAGTCGTTGGTCGGCGCCACCCGGGAGGAGCTCATCGCCCGGTACGGGCCCGCATCGCGGGAGGCCACGCTGGAAGGCGGCTGGCGCAGCGTGCTCTACGAATACCCGATTCGCAACTTGCTCGGGGAGCCGAAGGGCATCTGTCAGATGGCGTTCTTTGTGGGTCCCGATGACCGAGTGCAACAGTGGAAGCTGGACGGCCCCTGCCCGTAGCCCGTCCCCATCATCGTCCTGGCCCTCCTCGGCGTCGCCCTCACCGAGGCGGTCAAGGCCCTGCAAAGCTGGTGGGCGCCCTGGAAGGAGTCCGAGCGCGCCGAGTCGGAGTAGCACCCCCCCCGGGAGCGCTTGACGTCCAAACTCCCCCTGTGTTACATGATGCCTAGCCCTTCCGCGCCCCTGCAGGACCATGGGAGCGAGGGAAGGGGTTATTTTTTTGGGCGCATAGAGCGCGGGGCCCCGCATGACGGCCCGTCGGGCCAACCAGTTCCCCGTTGAGGTCAACGGCCAGCGCCTCTGGGCCGACCTGAGCCTGCTCTCCCGGATCGGGATGATGGGGGACGGCATGCACCGGCTCGCTTTCTCGATCGACGAGCTGCGGGCGCGCCAACTCATGATCCACCTGCTGCAGAAGGCCGGCCTGGAGGTGCGCACCGACGGCATCGGGAACACCTTCGGGCGCCTGCCCGGCCGGGACCGGAACGCGCCCGCCGTGCTGATGGGCTCCCACATCGACACGGTCCCGCAGGGCGGCCGGTTCGACGGCGCGGTGGGCGTGATGGGGGCCCTGGAGGTCCTGCGCACGGTCCGGGAGCAGGGGCTGGCCCACACCCACCCGCTGGAGCTGGTCATCTTCGTCGCCGAGGAGTCCAGCCGCTTCGGCGTCGCGACCATCGGGAGCGGGGTGATGGTGGGCGAGATCGGGCCGGACCAGCTCGAGGCCCTCAGGGACGCCGAGGGAACGCAGCTCTCCGAGCTCCTGGCCCGGATGGGGATCACCCCGGAGGACGTGCGGCGGGCCAGGCGCCCGCCCAAGAGCATCAAGGCGTACCTGGAGCTGCACATCGAACAGGGGCGCATCCTCGAGGAGGAGCGCCTGAGGATCGGGGTCGTGACCGCGATCGCCGCGGCCACGCGGTTCCGCGTGAGGTTCGTGGGCCGGGCCGATCACTCCGGCGCGACCCCCATGCACCTGCGCAAGGATGCCCTGGTCGCGGCCGCCCACCTGATCGCCTTCGTCGAGGAGCTGTGCCGGGAGAAGTACCGGGGGCGGGTCGTGGGCACGGTGGGGACCCTGGCCCTGGAGCCCAACGCGCTCAACGTCGTGCCCGGGCGGGTGGAGCTGGGCGTGGACGTGCGCGGGGTCCTGGGGGAGGTGAAGCAGGAGGCCGGCGAACGGATCATGGGCGAGGCCCGGCGGATCGGAGGCGCCCGCGACCTGACTGTCGAGGTGAGCCTGATCAAGCAGGAAGAGCCCGTCCCGCTGGACCGCCGGATGGTCGAGATGCTCCGGACGATCTGCCGGGACCGGGGGATCCCGCACCGCCTGATGCCCTCCGGCGCCGGACACGACGCCATGAAGGTGGCCCGCGTCGCGCCCACGGCCATGCTGCTCATCCCCTGCCGGGAGGGGATCAGCCACAACCCCGCCGAGTGGACCGAGATGGAGCATGTCGCCCTGGGGGCGAACTGCCTGCTCGAGGCCGCCGTGCGCCTCGCCCGCTAGCCCGAGCCCAGGATGCCCGAGCCCCGCCAGGTCCGCCTCCTCACCGCCAAGGACATGGGGCTCATCCTGGACCGCATGGCCTACGAGATCCTCGAGCGGAGCGGCGGGAGCAATCGTCTGGCCCTCATCGGCATCCGGACGCGTGGGGACATCCTGGCCCAGCGGCTCCAGGAGCGGATCGGCCGGGCGGCGGGGCGGGAGGTCCCCCTGGGGGTCCTGGACATCACCCTGTACCGGGACGACCTGGACGCCCTGGGCAGCAAGCTGCACGTGGGCCGGACCCGGATCGACTTCGAGCTGCGCGAGCGGCAGGTCGTCCTGGTGGACGACGTCCTGTACACCGGGCGCACGGTGCGGGCCGCCCTGGACGAAGTCCTCGACCTGGGCCGCCCGAGCCGCATCGCCCTGGCCGTGCTCATCGACCGAGGACACCGGGAGCTGCCCATCGCTCCCGACTTCGTCGGCAAAGTCGTCGCCACGGCCCGGGAGGACTCGGTGCAGGTCCGGGTGCGCGAGGTCGACGGCGTGGACGAAACACTGCTCTACACGTCGGCCGGGGCGCGTCGCGCCCGCCGGCGTTAGGCTCGGCGCTCAGAGAGAGGGGGAATGACCATGAGACGCATCGGTGCGATCGCGGCCGCACTCGCCCTGCTCATCCTGCTCCCCGGTGCAGAGGCCCCGGCGCAGCGCAGGGAGGACGTGCTCCTGACCCTGGACTGGGCGGTCTTCGGCCGGCACGCGGGGTTCTTCACGGCCCTGGAGAAGGGGTTCTACCGCGACGAGGGGTTGAACGTGACCATCTCCCGCGGCTTCGGCTCCCTGGACACGGTCAAGCGGATCGCGGCCGGGCGGGGCGACTACGGCTTCGCCGACGCCGGGACGCTGATCGGCGCGCGGGCCCGCGAGGGGATGCGGGCCAAGGCCCTGGCGGTGATCTACAGCCGCGCCCCGCACAGCTTCTTCTTCTTCGAGGAGGCCGGCATCCGCAGTCCCAAGGACCTGGAGGGGAAGACGGTCGCGGCCGCGGCGGGCGACGCCAACCGGGCGATGTTCCCGGCGTTCGCCAAGGCGACGGGGATCGACCCCGGCAAGGTCAACTGGCTGGTGATCGAGGCCGCGGCCAAGACCCCGATGCTGCTCAGCGGGCAGGCCCAGATCATCACCGAGTACCGGATGCACAAGGCCCTGCTGGACAAGATGGCCCGGGGGCGGAAGGTCCTGGCCATGACGTACTCAGACCACGGCCTGGACTTCTACAGCCAGGCGATCATCGCCCACGACAACACGGTGGCGCAGAAGCCCGACCTTTCCGCCCGCTTCGTCCGGGCCTCCCTGAAGGGGTACGCCTACGCCTTCGACCACGCGGACGAGGGGGCCGAGATCCTGAAGAAGCACCACCGGGAGATCGACGCCGAGGTCGCCAGGACGGAGATCGTGATCACCAAGGAGCTGGCCTGGAGCGAGGAGGCCCAGCGCAACGGCCTGGGGTACATGGACCCGGCCAAGATGGCCCGATCCCGGGACCTGATCCTGGAGGCCTACAACATCCGCGCCCAGATCCCGGTGGACGACCTCTACACCAACCGCTTCGTGCCCCGGCGATAGCCGGGCCGCGTGGAGGGACCCGGCCCTGATCCGCATCAACGGGCTCTGGAAGACTTACCGCAGCGAGGCGGGCGAGGACATCGAGGCCCTGCGGGAGATCACCCTCAGGGTCGATGAGAACGAGTTCATCACCGTCGTCGGCCCGAGCGGCTGCGGCAAGTCCACCCTGCTCAAGCTGATCGTGGGGCTGATCCCCGCCACGCGGGGGAGCATCCACTTCCGCGACCAGCTCGTCACGGAGCCCATCCAGGACGTCGGGATGGTCTTCCAGAGCCCCGTGCTGCTGCCCTGGCGCAGCGTCCTGGACAACGTCCTGCTCCCCATCGAGGTCATGAACCGGAGCCGGCGGGAGCACGCGCCAGCGGCCCTGGAGCTGATCGACCTCGTCGGGCTCTCCGGGTTCGAGAACAAGATGCCCCGGGAGCTGTCGGGAGGGATGCAGCAGCGCGCCTCCATCTGCCGGGCCCTGATCACCAACCCCTCCCTGCTCCTGATGGACGAGCCCTTCGGGGCCCTGGACGCCATGACGCGCGAGGAGCTGGGGGTGGAGCTGATGCGGATCTGGGACGAGAAGCGGAAGACCGTGGTCTTCGTCACCCACAGCATCCCCGAGGCGGTGCTCCTGGCCGACCGCGTGGTCGTCTTCACGGCCCGGCCCGGGCGGGTCGCGGAGATCATCGAGGTGAAGCTGCCGCGCCCCCGGGGGCTGGAGACGGAGTTCGCGGCGGAGTTCAAGGAGTACGTGGACCGCATCCGGGCCATCATCTATGCCCAGAAGGTGCGCCGGTGAGCCGACGGGTCTTCCGCCGCTATGTCCTGCCCACCCTGACCATCGCCGGGCTCATCGCCCTCTGGCAGGTCCTCTGCGTTGTCCTGGACATCCCGGTCTGGCTGCTCCCCGCCCCCTCGCTCATCTTCCAGAAGCTGGTGGAGTGGGGAGACAAGCTCCCCCTGCACACCTGGGTGACCCTCTACGAGACGCTGGCGGGGTTCGCCCTGGCCATCGCGGTGGGGATCCCGCTGGCCATCCTGATCGTGTACTCCGAGGTCCTGCAGAACACCATCTACCCGATCCTGGTCATCTTCCAGTCCGTGCCCAAGGTGGCCATCGCCCCGCTCTTCCTGGTCTGGGTGGGCTACGGGGCGATCTCGAAGATCCTGGTCGCCTTCCTGGTGGCCTTCTTCCCCATCGTGGTGGACACCGCCACCGGGCTCAATGCCGTCCCTCGGGAGCTGATGGAGCTCATGAAGGTGCTGCGGGCCTCCCCCTACCACATCTTCAAGAAGATCCGCTTCCCCGCGGCGCTCCCGCACATCTTCAGCGGGCTCAAGGTGGCCATCACCCTGGCGGTCATCGGGGCCGTGATCGGGGAGTTCGTGGGGTCGGACAAGGGGCTGGGCTACCTGATCCTGATCAGCAGCTCCCACATGGACACCGGACTGGCCTTCGGCTCCATGGCCATCCTGGCCGTCATCGGGATCGGGCTCTTCGTTGGCGTGGCCTGGCTGGAGCGGGTGATCTGCCCGTGGCAGACCACCGAGCACCAGTAGGGCCCGCGGGAGGAAAGCCGAGGGATGGAAGGGGCGACCGCGGAACTGCAGCAGCTGGACCAGATGCTCGAGGAGGGGCTCCTGCCGGGGCCCATCCACAAGCTCTCGGAGCTGTGCGCCAGGCTCCTCAAGGAGAGCGCCGACCCGCTGCCCCTCTTCGTCTTGCAGACGATCCTGGGCGAGATCGGGGCGGCCTGGGCCGACCGGGACCGGATGATGTCGGTGGAGGAGTCCCGGGCCGTGCGCGACCAGCTCCTGCATGCGCTCCGCGACGTGCTGCACGGGATCATCCAGCAGACCCCGCGCGACGAGCTCTGGCGCCACCTCAACCTCCTCATCGAGAAGTACCTGCAGCTCTCCCGAGGCTGACCGTGGCTCCTGGCACCGCCCCCCGGGCGGCCCGCGCGCCCGAGGTCCGACCCCTGCACCTGACGGCGCGCGGCGCCTGCCCGGCCCTGCTCGCCCGGCTC
>JACPFL010000231.1 GCA_016183025.1 Deltaproteobacteria bacterium
CCGCTGGCGGCGGGTACGGTGATCCCCTGGAACGCGATCCGCGTCGGGTCCTGCGGGATGTGACCAACGGCCTTCTGTCCCGGGAGTGCGCCCTGGAGCTGTACGGCGTCGTGCTCGCGACTGACGGTCTGGCCGTCGACGAGACGGCGACGGCCGAGCGGCGGGCCTCGCTGCGGGAGGCCCGGCGGCGGGCCGGGGCCGTTCCGGGTGGGCGGTCCACGGAGTCACGGGAGGGCGGGCCCGCTCCGCAGGACCGGGCCGGTCTACAAGGTCCCGGACGTCCGATCAACGAGTCCCTGCGCCTGATCGGGACCGGTGATGGGGCCTGGATCGTCTGCCGGTGCGGCCGCGCGCTCTGCGACGGCGCCGACAACTACAAGCGCCATGTCCTCATGGCCCGGTACCCCCTGAGCCGCTCCGGGCCCAAGGCCGTCACGGCGCGGGGGCAGGAGCTCTTCGAGCTGCGGGAGTACTACTGCCCGGGGTGCCTGACCCAGATCGAGGTGGAGGTCGCCCTGAAGACCGACGACCTCCTGTGGGACGTCCAGCTCACGCTCTGAACTGAAGGGGAGGCGAGCCATGGCCATCCGGATCGATCCGCGGGAGACCGCGCTCCTCGTCATCGACATGCAGAACGCCTTCTGCCATCCCGAGGGCGGGCTGGCCCGCGCCGGCGTGAGCATCGAGCACCAGCGCAGCGTCGTCCCGAACGTGAAGCGCCTGGTCCAGGTCTGCAGCCAGGCGGGGGTGCCGATCCTCTGGTCCATCCAGGAGCACTGGCCCGAGGACCGGACCCGGAAGCGGCACCGGATCCCCTCCCACCTCGACAAGCGGGGCCTGCAGATCTGCGCCCGGGGGAGCTGGGATGCGGAGCTGCATCCGGAGCTGAAGGCCGAGTGCCGTCCCGAGGACTACGTCTTCCACAAGCACCGGATGTCCTGCTTCTTCGATACCACCCTGCACACCAAGCTCCGGATGCTGGGCACGGAGGTCCTGATCATCTCCGGGCTCAACACGAACGTCTGTGTGGAGTCCACCATCCGGGACGCCTACTTCCGGGACTACGACCTGCTGGTGGTGGAGGACTGCATCGCGTGCTCGTTCCCGGACCTGCACCGGGCTACGCTGAAGAACGTGGAGATCTACTTCGGGCAGGTCACGAGCCTGCAGGAGCTCGAGAAGCTGCTGGCCGAGGGGCGCGTCGCGGCCGTGCCGCGGTGAGGCCCGAGGCGGCCAAGGGCCGGGAGGGGCCCGGCAGAGGGGAGGGATCATGGACGGGCTGAGGGAAAGGCGCCTGAGACGCGCGCTGGTCGGGACGGCGCTCCTCGCGGCGGCCTGGCTCCTGGTCGGGGTCGGACCGGCCCGCGGGCAGCTCCGGGAGGTCCGGATGAGCTACATGCCCATCATGGGGACCGAGCCTGTCTACGCGGCCCAGGAGAGGGGGTTCTTCGCCGAGAACGGGCTCCGGGTGGACCTCAAGCGCATGTTCTCGGGCGGGGTCCAGTTCGAGGCGCTGATGGCCCGCTCCCTCGACGTCGTGGGGATCACCGCCCTGACCACGCCCTTCTACCTGGCTCAGGAGCAGGGGATCTACGCGAAGCTCGTCCACCCGATGAACTGGGTGGGCGAGCACCGGGGGCGCAGGTACGGCCCGCAGTCCTTCCTGGCCGTGCGGGCGGACTCCCCGATCCAGAGGGTGGGCGAGCTCCGGGGCAAGGTCATCGCGATCCACGGCTACGGCACCGTGAACCACGTGGCCCTCCTGGAGCAGCTCAAGCGGGAGGGGATCGACCCGGTCCGGGAGGCCAGGATCATCGAGGTCTCGCTCCTCCGGCACGAGGCGGTCGTGAAGAGCGGGGAGGTGGCGGCCGCGGCCATGATCGAGCCCTTCGCCACCGTGGCCCGGAAGCGGGGGAGCATCCGGACCATCGCGCCGAACATCGAGGCCGTGCTCCCCAACATGCTGGTCGCGGCGAGCTGGGTCCTGCCGGAGTACGCCCGGCGAAACCCCGACGTCGTCCGGGGGCTGCAGCGGGCGCTGGCCAAGGCGGCCGAATGGATCCACGCGCCGGCGAACCAGGACGAGCGCTTCCGGATCCTCGCCAAGTGGACGAACCTGGACCTGGGGCTGGTCCGGGAGATCGGGGACGCGATCGAGTACTACAAGCCCTACTCCGACGGCTTCACCGACTGGGGGGCGCTGCAGGAACAGATCGACCTCATGGTCCAGCAGGGCCAGCTCAAGAGACGGCTGGAGGCGACGCAGTTCGACCCGAAGCGTTAAGGGCCATGAGCCGCATCGAGGCCCGGGGCCTGTCGGTCGACTACGCCACCTCCGCGGGCCCCCTGCGTGCCCTCGACCGCGTGACCTTCACGGTCGAGCACCGCGAGATCGTCTCCATCGTCGGCCCCAGCGGGAGCGGGAAGACCACGCTGCTCCTGGCGCTCGCGCACCTCAAGCGCCCGGCCGAAGGGGAGGTCCTGATCGACGGCCATCCGTCCCGGGAGGTGCCGAACGTCGGCGTGATCTTCCAGGAGTACAACCGGGTGCTCCTCCTGTGGAAGGACGTCCAGGCCAACGTGGAGATGGGGGCCGAGCTGCGGGGGCTCGAGGCGGATGCGCGACGGCAGAGGGCCGACAAGTTTATCGAGATGGTGGGGCTGGGGGAGTTCCGGCGCGCCTACCCTCATCAGCTCTCGGGAGGAATGAAGCAGCGGGTGCAGATCGCCCGCATCCTGGCTTACGACCCGGCGTTCCTGCTGTGCGATGAGCCGTTCGGCTCGGTGGATGCCCAGACACGGGCCGGACTGCAGAACGACCTGCTCCGGCTCTGGGAGGAGGCGCCGCGCACCATCGTCTTCGTCACCCACGACGTGGACGAGGCCATCTTCATGGCCGATCGGGTCATCGTCATGAGCAGCCGGCCCGGCCGGGTGATCGAGGAGCTGAAGGTCCCGTTTCCCCGACCCCGGCACCCCCGGTTCAGTGAGCGCGATCCAACGGGGACCCCGGAGTTCGCAGAGATCCGCAGGCACATCTGGCGCCTCATGGGCTTATGACCAGGCCCTGGCAGGGGAAGGAGCGACCATGACGCGGGGAGAAGTGGCGGGGCCGGCGGATCGGGGGCACCCCGCCCGGCCGCGGTCAAAGGGCGCGGCGGCGTTAGTGGTCCTGGGGCTGATCCTTCCGCTCCTGGAATCGGCTGCGCTCCCACGGGCGGCAGAGGCGCAGGGGCAGCCCATGGAGGTCAGGGTCGTCTACCAGCCGCTCAAGGGCTCCGAGCCGCTGTACGTCGCGGAGGAGCGCGGGATCTTCGCCCGGCACGGGCTGCGGGCGCGGTACATCAAGATGTTCGGTGGCGGGAAGCTGTTCCAGGCCCTGCTCGCCCGCGAGGTGGACCTGATCGTCAACGCGGCCTTCGCGACGCCGCTGTACCTCGCGGCGGAGCAGGGGATCTACGGCAAGTTCGTCCACCCCCTGAACTGGACCGGCCAGTTCCGGGGGAAGCACTACGGCCCCCAGTCGATTCTGGCAGTGCGCCCGGACCACCCGGCCCGCGCCCTGCCCGACCTCCGGGGGAAGCCGATCGCAGTGCACAGCTTCGGCAGCACCATCCAGGCTTCGCTGCAGGAACTGGCCCGGCGGGGCGGGCTCGATCCGCGACGGGACCTGGTCCTGACCGAGGTCCCGTTCAGCCGGCACGAGGCGGTTCTGAGGACCGGGGATGTGGCCGCGGCTGTCATGGTGGAGCCATTCTTCACGGTCGCGCGGAAGCGGGGGAACGCCCGGAGCCTGGGCGGGGTGATCGAGGTCGTCTTCCCTGATGCGCTGATCTCGGCGGTGTGGACGAGCGAGGAGTACGTGAAGCGGAGCCCGGAGGCCGTCCGGCGGCTGCAGCGGGCCTTCGCCGAGGCGGTAGATTGGATCAACGCCAACGAGGAGAGCGACGAGCGCTATCGGATCCTCGCCAAGTGGACGGGCCAGGAGGCCGCCCTGCTTCGGGAGCTCTCCTTGAGCGTGGAGTACTTCAAGGCCTATCCTGACGGGTTTACGGATTGGCAGGTGCTGGAGGAGGAGCGGAACCTGCTCGTGAAGTACGGCCACCTGAAGCGACCGGTGGATGTCCTCCGGTTTGATCCCAGGCGGTAGGGCGAGGGAAGCCCCCGCCCCTGAGCAGAGCCAGCGAGTCCCACCCGAGCGCCAAGGATGACTGAGCAAGCGAACCTCTCAGCGCGAGCCTGGGACCTGGTGAGCCGGGTCATCCCGTTCCTCGGCGGATTGATGGTCTGGGAGGCAGGCGGCCAGGCGGGCGTGATCCCGGCCTTCCTGCTCCCCGCCCCGACCGTTATCCTCGCGAAGTTCGTGGAGCTGGTCTCGGATGGGACCATGGTCTTCCACACGGTCGAGAGCCTTCGGCGCGCCTTGTTCGGCTACCTGGCTGCCGTGGCGGTGGGGGTCCCGGCCGGCCTCCTCCTTGGCTGGTTTGGCAGGATCTACCAGATGTTCGAGCTGCCCGTGGAGCTGCTCCGCCCCATTCCCGCCATCGCCCTGGTCCCGTTTGGCATCCTCGTCTTCGGGATCGGCGATCTCTCCAAGATCTTCGTGATCTTCTACGCCTGTTTTTTCGTCCTGTTCATCGCCACGCTCTACGGCGCCGCCAACGTGGACGAGATCCTCCTGCTGAGCCTCCGTTCCATGCGGGCGACCAACCGCTATATCTTCCGGCGGGTGTTGATCTTCGCCGCCTCCCCCTACATCTTCGCCGGGCTCCGCCAGTGCATCGCCATTGCCCTGATCCTCATGATCGCGGGGGAGATGATCCTCGGAGGGAGCGGCCTGGGCTTCTTCATCATGGACGCGGAGCGGACGTTCAAGATCTCGGCCATGTACAGCGGGATCTTCTTCCTGGGCCTCCTGGGGTACACCCTGACCAAGCTCTTCCTGGGCCTGGAGCGGCGGACCCTGAACTGGTACAAGCGGGACCAGGGGTATCAGGGCTAGGCGGGGGCAGCCGGCGCGAGGGCGCAGGGGGTCGTGCGTCAGCGGGGCCGGGGGGCGCCCGGCCACAACGCGAGGAGTGAGGATGGCGTACAGGGACCTGCGTGAGTATCTGGCACGTCTGGATGCGCTGGGGAAGCTGCACCACATCCGGGAGGAGGTGGATAAGGACTGGGAGATCGCGGCGATCACCCGGCGCGTCTTCCAGCGCATCCCCGACGCCCGGCGCCCGGCGCTGCTCTTCGAGCGGGTCAAGGGGTTCACCATCCCCGTGGTCGTGGGCGTGCTCGGCGGCTCGGTCGAGATCTATGCCGCGGCCTTGGAGTGCAGGCCCGAGGAGACCGCCGACCGCTGGCAGCAGGCCTACCGAAACCCCATCCCCCCCAAAGTGGTGGAGGGGGGGCCGTGCAAGGAGGTGGTCCTGAAGGGCGAGCAGGTGAACCTCCTGAGGTTCCCGGTCCCCGTCTGGTCGGTCGGCCACGACCCCGGCCCGTATCTGACCGCCCCTCTGGTCTGCTCCGTGGACCCGGTGACGGGCGTCCGCAACGTGGGGACCTACCGGGTCCAGGTCAAGGAGGCGGCCCGGGCGGCCATGATGGTGAACTGGCGCCAGCACATGCGCACCCACATCACCCTGAACGAGGAGCAGGGGCATCCCACGCCCGCGGCTATCGTGCTGGGGGCGGACCCGACCGTGGGGCTCGTCTCGGTCTCCAAGGTCCCCTACGACATGGACGAGTTCGCCGTGGCAGGGGGGCTGCGGGGGGCGCCCATCGAGCTCGTGCGATGCGAGACCAACGACCTGGAGGTCCCGGCCGCGGCCGAGATCGTCATCGAGGGGGAGATCCCGGCGAACGTCCGGGAGCCGGAGGGGCCGTTCGGCGAGTACACGGGATACATGGGCGCGGGCGGGCATGCCTTCGCCTTCCGCGTGACCTGCATCACCCACCGGCGCGACCCGATCTTCCACGCCTTCCTGAGCCAGATGCCCCCCTCGGAGTCGAGCACCATCCGGGGATACGGCCGCGAGAGGGCCATCATGAAGGTCCTGCGGCAGGCGGGGATCCGCGTCCGGGACGTCCACATGACCCACAGCGGCGGCGGGAACGCGGTCCTGCTGATCTCCTTCAAGCCCGAGTACCCGGGCCAGGTCCAGCAGGTCGTATGGACGGCCTGGTCCGTGGATCCGACCCTGGGCAAGTTCACGATCGTGGTGGACGACGACATCGACGTCCACGACCATTTCCAGGTAGAGGCGGCTCTGAGCTTCCGGGTCCGTCCCGATCGGGACATCTACATCGCCTCGGCGCCCTACTCGATCCCCCAGGAGGCGGAGGTGCGAGCCCGGGGGTCCAAGGTCGCGATCGACGCCACCAAGAAGCACGAGTATCCGCCTCTGTCCTTACCGCCTGAAGATCACCTGCTCGAAGTGGACCGCCGTTGGTCCCACTACGGGCTCGCGGGACTGGAGCGGTAAGCCATGCCGGACATCGTCGTGATCGGGGCCGGGGTGGGGGCGGCCATTGCCTACTACGCGGCGAAGGGTGGGGCTTCGGTCACGCTGCTCGACGCGGGGGCCATCGGGCAGGCCGCGAGCGCCAACAGCCAGGGCGCGGTCCGGCAACAGGAGCGCCGTGGCCTGGAGCTCACGCTCGCGATGGAGAGCGCCAGGCTCTGGGCGACCCTGAAGGAGGAGATGGGGGCTGACGTCGGGTTCCGACAGGTGGGGACCCTGATGGTGACCGACCACGCGGATCGGCTCGCCGACCTGGAGGACAAGGTGCGAGTCCAGCAGGCGGAGGGGCTCCCGTGCGAGCTGCTGGACCGTGGAGCGATCACGCGGCGGTTCCCCTACCTGCGTGGGACGTTCATCGGCGCGGCCTGGTCGCCCACGGACGGGCTGGCGGACCCGGGCCGCGCGATCCGGGCCCTGGTGGCGGCAGGCGAGCGGCGGGGGGTGGCGGTCCAGCCGGAGGTGCGGGTGACGGGCGTGGAGACCGCCGGGGGCAAGGTCGCCGGCGTCCGGACGCCTGCAGGCCTGCTGCCGGCCAGCACCATCGTGATCGCCGCCGGGCCCGGGTCACGGGCTCTGGCGACCTCGGCTGGGGTTGAGGTCCCCGTCCATCCCGTCTACAGTCTCTCCGTGCGGACCCCGCGGGCGCCCCTGCTCTTCCGCGAGTACATCTCCTATGACGGGTTCAGCTACTCGCAGGCCGAAACCGGCGAGATCTGGCTCTCGGGCGGGCTGGGCGCCATCGACCTGGAACGCCAGCAGACGCTGCTGGAGGACCAGGCGCTGCAGCGACAGGTGGTGGCCGGCATCCAGGCCCGGCTCCGGCAGGTGATTGCGGGCGCTGACGGAGTCAGCACGACCTGGCACGGGGTCTTCGCGGATGCGTGTGCCGCGGACCTGAGCCCGATCCTGGGGAAGATGGAGGCCCTGCCGGGGCTCTACGTCGCCACGGGATTCGCCGGCTACGGGGGGTTCAGCCTCCTCCCCGTGGTGGGCAAGCTCATGGCCGAGCTGATTCTGGAGGGGAAGCCCTCGGTCAACCTGGACGAGTACAGTCCGGCACGCTTCCAGGGGACCTGATGGGCTTGACGGGGCGCGGAGACAGCGTGCCGGTCAGGCAGGGCCGGGACGCAGGGGCGAGGGGACGGCCGGACCGGTGGCGTCGCGGCCCTGGGGAGGAGAGCGATGAAGAACGGCGTGGTCGTTGACGCGGATTCCCATGTCGAGGAGCCAGAGGAGGCGTGGGCGTATCTGGACAAGAAGTACGAGGCCAGGCGCCCGTTTCCCCTGACCGGGGAGAACCGCCCCATCCTCTACAACCTGAATGCGTTCTGGTACATCGACGGGCAGGTCTTCCCCAAGCCCATCGGCAAGGGGACCACGGTCTTCGGGACCCCGCTCACCCAGGCCGTCGCCCGGATGAAGTCGTGGAGCCTCGGGAGCCAGGGGCTGACCGATGTAGAGGGCCGGGTCCGGGACCTGGACGACGCCGGCATCGACATCCAGGTCATCTTCCCGACCGTGTTCCTGCAGCCGCTGACCGACGACGTGGAGTTCGAGGCCGCCCTGATGCGGAGCTACAACACCTGGATGGGCAAGGCCTGTGCCCGCCGCCCGGACCGCCTCAAGTGGACGGCTGTGCTCCCCCTGCGAAACGTTCCGCGCGCCGTGGAGGAGGTTCGACGGGCCCGGGACCTCGGGGCGGTGGGCGCCGCTGTCTACGGGACGGTAGGGGAGGCGATGCTGAGCGAGCGGGAGTTCGACCCGGTCTGGGCCGAGGCCGAGCGCCTCCAGCTTCCGGTCTGCGTCCACACCGGCTGGAGCCACCCCGGGATCATGCGGAGCGGCGAGGGCCCGTACTGCGCCCACGCTCTCACCTTCACCCTGCCGGTGCTGATGGGCTACTTCGCCTTCCTCGGCGGCGGGGTCCTGGATCGCTTCCCCGGGCTCCGGCTGGCCTTCCTGGAGGCCGGCCTGGACTGGGTCCCCTACATGACCGAGCGCATGGACCACTACTTCCACGCGCAGAAGATCAACGGCCGTCCGGTGCCGGGCCGGCCGGCCAGCGAGTACCTGCGCGACTGTCAGATCTACTTCACCTGCGAGGGCGAGGAGCACCTTCTGCCGCAGGCGATCGAGTTCGTTGGGGCGGACCGCGTCATGGTGTCCGCGGACTGGCCGCACCTGGAGGGTCGGGAGAACTCCATCACGGAGATCCTGGAGCGCGGGGACCTGAGCGAGGCGATCAAGCGCAAGATCGTGGGCGAGAACGCCGTGAAGTTCTACGGCCTCTGAGCCCATCTGCCGCGAGCTCCTCGGTCCGCGCCGAGGACAGGACCTCCCTGATCGCGCCCGCCCCGGGTGAGGATCGGGTGGAGGGAGCCGCCATGGAGGTGGGCCGGCCTGCCTTTCAGGAGAACCCGGTTCTCTTCGGGTATGACCGCACGCCCCGGCTCATCGCGTTCGAGCTGGAGGGAGGGGAGTGCGTCCGCCTCTTCGCCCGGGAAGGCGAGCGCCTCGCCTCAGAGGTGCAGCGGTTCACCCCGTTCCTCCTGCTGGCCGACCGGGACCCGCTCAGACGCTTCAAGGGCGACTATGAACTGGAGGAGCTGAAGGGGGAGGGGGCCTACCGGCACCTCGTCCGCTTCCCCGACTGGCCCGGGCTCCTGCGGGCGAAGGCCTACCTCCAGAAGGTCACGGGCAAGGGCCCGAGCGCCTCCGATACCCCCTATCTGTTCCTCAATGACCCTGTGCACCAGCACCTCCTCCTCTCGGGCCAGACCCATTTCCTCGACCTCCCCTTCGAGGCCTTGCGCCGGCTCCAGCTCGACATCGAGGTCTACTGCACCGCGGGGTTCGAGTTTCCCAACGCGGCGCGCCCGGGGGACCGAATCACCGCCATCGCCCTGGCGGACTCGTCCGGGTGGGAACGGGTCCTCTCGGGGTGGGAGCACGACGAGGCCGGGCTGCTCCGGGAGCTCACCCGGGAGATCCGGGAGCGCGATCCGGATGTCATCGAGGGGCACAACATCTTCCGCTTCGACCTGGAGTACCTGGAGGCCCGGGCGGCCCGGCACGGGGTCGAGCTGGCCTGGGGGCGCGACGGGAGTCCGCTTCGGGGGCATGCCTCCCGGCTGCAGATCGCCGAGCGGGTGATCGCCTACCGGAAGTATGAGGTCTACGGCCGGCACATCGTGGACACCTGGCTCCTGGCCCAGCACTACGACGTGTCGGTGCGGGAGCTGGAGAGCTTCAACCTCAAGGACATCGCCCGCCACTTCCACCTGGACTCCGAGGACCGGACCTACATCCCGCCCGACCGGGTGAGCTGGTACTTCGACCATGAGCCCGAGACGCTCATGCGCTACGCGCAGGATGACGTCCGGGAGTGCCGCGCCCTGAGCGAGCTGCTGAGCCCGAGCTACTTCGTGCAGGCCCAGATCTTCCCGTACTCCTACCAGAACGTGGTGCTGCGCGGGAACGCCACGAAGATCGACAGCCTGTTCCTGCGGGAGTACCTCCGCCAGCGCCATGCCATCCCGCTCCCCGCGCAGGGCGAGGCGGTGACCGGGGGGTACGCCGACATCTTCTTCCAGGGGGTGGCGCGGGGGGTGCTCCACTGCGACGTGACCTCGCTCTACCCCTCGATCATGCTCGGCCAGGGCTGCTTCCCGAAGCGGGACGAGCTGGGGGTCTCCCCGGCCCTGCTCCGGGACCTGAAGGAGTTCCGCGTGCAGGCCAAGGAGCTGGCCCGCTCTGCGGAGGCGCCGGAGGCACGGGGGTATCTCGGGGCCCTGCAGGCCACCTTCAAGATCCTGATCAACTCGTTCTACGGCTACCTGGGATTCGCCCAGGGGCACTTCAACGACTACGAGCAGGCCAATCGGGTCACGGCCACGGGCCGGGAGCTGATCACCCGCATCCTCAACTGGCTCAGGGAGGCCGGGGCGCGCCCGATCGAGATCGACACGGACGGGATCTACTTCGTCCCGCCGCCCCACGTGAAGGGGCAGGCGGCCGAGGAGGCGCTGATCGCGGAGCTGGCCCGCACGCTGCCGGCGGGGATCGTCCTGGAGCTGGACGGCCGCTACCCGGCCATGCTGAGCTACAAGGTCAAGAACTACGCCCTGCTCGGCGAGGACGGCCGGCTCATCGTCAAGGGGTCGAGCCTGAAGTCCCGGGGGATCGAGCTGTTCCAGCGGCAGTGGATGGAGGAGTGCTTCCGGCTGGTGCTCACGGGGCGGCGTGACGAGGTGCGGGCACTGATGGAGCGCTACGCCCGGGACCTGGAGGCCCACCGGCTGGACGTCGGCCAGTTCATGAAGACCGAGACCCTCCAGGATTCGCTGGAGACCTACCGGGCGAAGACCAAGGGGGGGCGGCGCAACCTGGCCGCCGCCTACGAGCTGGCGCTGCGGGCCGAGCGGCCGTACCAGCCGGGGGACAAGGTCTCCTGGTACGTGACGGGGGAGGGGAAGAACGTCAAGGCCCACGAGCACTGCAAGCTGGCCTCGGAGTGGGACCCGGCCCACCCCGACGAGAACGTGGAGCACTACAAGGCCAAGCTGGTGGAGCTCTACGAAAAGTTCCGGCCGGTCCTGGAGAACGAGCTGTGACGCGTCCCGCAGAGGAGGGTGGCGACGGTAGAGGGCAGGGCCAGGGGACGGCGGCTCCTGAGGGATCAGCCGGAGGCGGGAGGGAGGAGATCGCAGCGGCCATTCGTGAGGTGCTGGCTGCTGATCGCGTCGTCCGCTTCGGGTACCTCTTCGGGAGCTGGGCCGAGGGGCGCATGGGCCCGCGCAGCGATGTGGACGTCGCCGTCTGGCTCAAGGAAGATGCGCCCGAACCGTTCGAGGTCCGGCTCGGGCTGATCGGCCGGCTGGAGGTGAGCCTGAAGCGCCCTGTCGAGGTGATCGTCCTGAACGAGGCCCCCCTGATCCTGCGTTACACGGTCGTCCAGCAGGGGATCCCGATTTACACCCTGGACGACCGGGAGCGGGCGTGGTTCGAGGTCCAGGCCCGGAAGGCGTACTGAGACTTCGAGCCCAGACTGAGGGTCTACGCCGAGTTCATGCAGCGGCGGCTCCGCGAGGGTCGGTTTGGCACCTGACCTGCGGAGGGAGAGGGTCGTATGCGAGAGGTCGTTGTCTACACCACCCCGTTCTGAGGGGTCTGTCACTGGGCAATGGAGTTGCTCAAGGCCAACGGGGTGCCGTTTCGGGAGGTGGAGGTGGTCGGCGGGACGCCGGAGTGGCGGGCCATGGAGGCGCTGACCGGCGGCAAGACGGTCCCGCAGGTCGTGGTGGACGGCCGGCCCTTCGGCGACCACCGGACGCTGCAGGAGCTCGAGCAGGAGAGCCGGGTCCGCCAGGCCCTGCTCGGGGAGGAGTAGGTGAGGACCGGCCGCGTGAAGCGAGGCCCGTCCGAGGTGGCCCTCTGCGCGGGCCCCAGATCCTCGACCTGCCTTGAAACCCGCCCGTGGCGCACACCCGGATCCTCCGGCCCGATCTGATGGGTTTACGGGAGTAGATTTCAGCCCCCAGTAGCGGCTGGCCTCGCCACCAGCGGTTCCCGGAGGGACGCGTGCTGATCACGAACCTGACGCTGCTGGGAATCCTCCTGTACGTGGTGATCCAGTTCGCTCTGGGAGCTTGGATCAGCCGCCGGGTGCGCAGCGAGAGCGACTACTTCCTGGCCGGGCGAAGCCTGGGCATGGGCCTGGTCACCTTCTCGCTCTTCGCCACCTGGTTCGGGGCGGAGACGATCATCGCCTCGACCGGCAAGATCTACGAGCAGGGGCTCGCAGGCGGACGGGCCGACCCCTTCGGCTACGCCCTGTGCCTGGTCCTGATGGGCGTGTTTCTGGCCGTGCCCCTGTGGAAGCGCAACCTGACCACTCTGGGCGACCTGTATCGCGAGCGCTACTCCATGGGCGTGGAGCGGCTGGCGGTCGTGCTGATGATCCCTACCTCCATCATGTGGGCGGCCGCGCAGATCCGGGCCTTCGGCCAGGTGCTCACGGCCGCCTCCGATCTGAGCATGTGGGTCTCGATCACGGTGGCCGCCGTGCTGGTGATCGCCTACACCGGCCTGGGGGGGATGCTCGCCGACGTGCTGACGGACCTGGTGCAGGGGCTGCTGATGGTGCTGGGGCTGGTCGTGCTCCTGCTGGCGGTGCTGGCTGACCTGGGCGGGCCGGTCCGGGCGCTCTCCGGCATCGCCCCGGAGAAGTGGAGCTTTCTCGGGGAGCGCGGCAGCCTCTGGGCGCGGCTTGACGGCTGGATGGTGCCGATTCTCGGCTCGCTGGTGGCCCAGGAGGTGGTGGCCCGGGTGCTGGCGTCGCGCTCGGCCCGGGTGGCGCGCCACGCTTCCTTCATGGCCGCCGCTGGGTACCTCATCGTCGGCCTGATCCCCGTGGTGCTGGGCCTGGCCGCGACCAAGCTGTACACCTCGGTGAAGGACAGCGAGCAGCTCCTGCCGATGATGGCCGCCACCTACCTCTCCCCTCTGCTGTTCGTGCTGTTCGCCGGGGCCGTGGTGTCCGCGATCCTCTCGACGGTGGACAGCGCGCTGTTGGCCGCCTCCGCGCTGGCCTCGCACAACCTTCTGGTACCCGCTCTGGGCATTACCTCGGAGGCGCAGAAGGTACGCTGGGCGCGCATCATCGTCGTGGCAGCGGGCGTGACGGCCTACGCCATGGCGATCTACGGGAAGGGCATCTACGAGCTGGTGCAGGCGGCCTCCTCGTTCGGCTCGGCGGGGATCCTGGTCATCACCTTCGCCGGCCTGTACAGCCGGTTCGGCGGACCCCGGGCCGCCACCGCAGCCCTGGTGGCCGGCACGCTGGCCATGCCGCTCGGCAAGGACGCGCTGGCCCTGCCGGCGCCCTACCTGTTCGCCGTAGCCTCGGCGCTGGGCGCGTTCGTGCTGGTGGAAGCGGCCCCGCTCGTGTTGGCGCGCAGCGGGCGCCGGCCGGTCGGGGCGGCGGGTGGCTAGGGCGGGCAGGCCGCGTGGCGGGACCCAGCACTGCGCCTCGCCAGCTGGAGACCGACCCGAAGGCCGGCGTCGTGGCGCCAGGCGGCTCGGCCCCGGAGGGCCTTATAGCGTCCTCAGGATCGCCTTCCGGTACTCCTCGGCGGGCACTGCGCCGACGAGCTTCTTGCCGTTGACCAGCACCGTGGGGATGGCCGTCACGCCGAAGCGCTGCACGGCCTCATGGTACTCCTCGATCACCTGCCCCTGGAGCCGGTGGCTCTCGAAGTCCTGCACGAAGCGCGGCATGTCCAGAGCACCTTTCTCGGCGACCTCCCGGAGCACCTTGGCGTCGCTGATGTCCCGGTTGTCGGTGAACAGGGTCCGGAATACGAGGAAGTGGAAACGCTCGAAGGCCTCCTCGCCCTGGAGCCGGGCGCAGGCCGCGGCCTCCAGGGCCGGCACGCTGCACTTCGGGTAGGACTCCTCCGACTCCCAGAGCCGGAACTGGGTCCGGGGCTCCTCCCGGGTGGCCCGCTGCCAGTTCGTCCGGCGGTAGTCGTTGAAGGTGACCGTCGGGTCGGGCTCCGGCCGGAGCATGAAGCTCCGGTACTCGAGCGCGACCTGATCGCCGAACTCCTCCTTGATGTCCCGCAGCCGGACCTCGGCCACGTAGCACCAGGGTCAGAGGTAGTCGCTGAAGACCGTGATCCTCGCAGGCCCGCCCATGCCGTACTCCCCGCTCATATCTGGTTGAAGCCCATGGCCTCGATGTGGAAGGCGTGGTTGAAGCGGCTCACCATGTTCTCCATGGCGATGATCTCGGTGAGCTCGACCAGCTCCGGGATGGTGAACTCCTGCCGGAGCCGGCCGAACAGCGCGTCGTCCACGTCCCGGTCGGTGTAGGTGATCTTCTCGGCGTAGTCCAGCACGAGCCGCTCGCGGTCGCTGAACGCGGCGTCCTCGCGGAAGCGGGGGAGCGCG
>JACPFL010000225.1:0-5495 GCA_016183025.1 Deltaproteobacteria bacterium
ACTGCGGCAAGGGGCAGCCGATGCAGACAAAGCGGCCGGGCAACGGCGGCCCCACCATGCGTAGCCGGGCCCGGCTGACCGGGGCGTAGGGCCCTGGCGGCTGACGCCCACCGTCAGAGGGCGACGATCTGAGGAGCACAGAGACCATGATGACCACGGCACAGCTCAAGAAGGCCGTCGAAGAGGCGCTGAGCTACCTCCGGACCGTGCCGGACGTGAAGGAGGCCGAGGTCTTCGCCTCGGCCAACGGCAATCTCCTGACCCGCCTCAACTACACCTCCCACATCCCCTCCAACGGAGTGGAGGAGCCCAAGTCCACGGAGGCCTACGGGGTGGGGATCCAGGCGGTCTTCCGCACGGAGGATGGCCTGAAGGTCGGGTTCGGCAGCGAGCCCAGCGACGTGCGGCTGGAGGGCGTGAAGCGGGCGCTGGACAAGGCCCGGCAGGGGGCCGTGATCGATCCCGAGTTCCGGGCCCTCCCGGGGCCCACGGGGGAGAAGCGCTCTCTGCGCCGCTACCACGACCCCCGGCTCATGAAGATCCGCGACGAGGACCTGGTGGACGCGGGGTGGCGGATCATGAACGGGGCGCTCCGGACCTTCGCCACCTCGGAGCGGCTGCGCGAGCTGGCCGGGAGCGAGGCGGGGATCGTCCGGCTTGGGCTGATCCTGGGCGGGGACGTCACCATCCTGCAGGAGCGGGCGGCGGTGGGCTCCTTCAACCTCCCCCGGGTGGAGGCCGACGAGTCCACCCTGATCATGGCCTTCATCACGGCCATGGTCGAGGCGCGGGATTCCAAGGGGAGCGGCTGGCAGACGGCCACGCGCCTGGACGAGTTCACGGAGCAGGCCGGGGTGGAGGCAGCCCAGAGCGCCATCAACGCGATCGGCGGCCGGCGGGTGAAGACCGGCGAGTACCGGGTGATCTTCGGCAAGCAGCCCGTCACGGACCTGCTGAACAACCTCGTCCTCCCCTCCGTGCAGGCCGGGTCCTTCTACAGCTCCAGCTCGCCCTTCATGGGGAAGCTCGGCCAGCAGGTGGCCTCCGAGCAGCTCATCATCTACGACCACGGGGCCGCGAAGGGGCTGATGGGGAGCAAGGGGATCACCTGCGAGGGGCTCCCGACGGGCCGCACGGACCTGATCAAGAACGGCGTCCTGGTGGGGCTGCTCTCGAACCACTACGAGACCCAGCGGCTCGTCAACGACCCTCAGGCGAAGGAAAAGCTCGGCGTGGACCCGCTGGATCACGGGTCGGCCCTCGTCCCCCGCAACGGGTTCCGCTTCGGGCGGGGCGGCGGTCGCGCCTTCGACATGCAGCCCGGCGTGGCGCCCACGAACGTGATCATCGAAGGGCAGGAGCCGGCGGAGCTGGACGAGCTGGTCCGCCGCGTGGGCGATGGCCTGCTCATCGGGCGGATCTGGTACACGTACCCGATCAACGGCCTGCGGGCGGGCGACTTCACGTGCACGGTGGTCGGGGACTCCTACATCATCAGAGACGGGAAGATCGTCGCCCCGCTCAAGCCCAACACCGTGCGGATCAACGACAACATCCACAACGTCCTGAACAACGTCATCGGGGTCGGCCGCGACCGCAAGGGGACCCTGGTCTGGGCCGCCGACGAGGTCATATACGCCACGGAGGTCGCCGTGAGCCGGGTCCGGGTGGACGAGATCGCCGGCTTCATGGACACCCTCATGCCCGGCGGCTGAGCCCGCCCAGCCTCAGCCCACCTCCCATCGGATTCCCAGGTCCGGCCGCCGCGCGACCGCCGTCACGCGTCCGCTCTTGACATCCTCGCGGCTTCGCGCTTGACAGCTGAGCGGCGGGGCCCTACCATTCTTCCCCTCGGTCCCGAGGCCCAGGCGCGGGCCCTGTAGAGTGCGCAGGACGCCTGGGGTGGACATAGGTGAGGAGGTCCCCCATGAGAGCAGCTGCGAAGGTCACCGCCGCATGGCTCCTGGCATGTCTGGTCCTGCTCCCGGGCTTCGCGCTGACCGGGCTCGCGGGAGAGCCCGACCCGGCCCGGCGGGTGCCGCCCCTGCGCTTCAACGTCCCCTCGCCGAAGTGGTCGCCGGACCTCTTCGACATGGCCAACATACTGCGCCGCCAATGGGAGGAGCTGGGGCTGGAGGTGAAGGTCGAGGGGTTCCCCATGTTCACCCAGTGGATCGCCCGGACCGGAGCCGCCCCGCATAACTGGGAGGCCGCCATGTCGACGTTCCTCCCCCGGGAAGACCGGATCGATCCGGACGCGCTGCTCTACAGCCTGTTCCACTCGACCTACACCCGGCCGGGTGGGCGCAACGTCGCCGGGTACCAGAGCGAGCGCTATGACCGGGTCATCGAGGCCCAGCAGCGGGAGACGGACCTGAAGAAGCGGCAGGCGCTGGTCCACCAGGCCCAGGAGATCCTGGCCCAGGAGCTGCCCGCGATCACCCTTCCCCTGGGCCAGGTCGGAACCTACTACAACCACACCCGCTGGAAGGACCTCATCGACATGCCCGGGCGGGGCCAGTTCAATATGTGGTCCCTGGTCAACGCCAAGGCGCTCACGCGGGACCGGACGCTGCGGGTCGGTCACCGGGTGTCGTTCGCCTCCCTGAACCCTCTGACGACGCTGGCCCCGCTGGACGCGCAGGACATGATGCGCTTCTGGTTCGACACGCTGGTCCGGGTGGGCCCGGACCTGGAGCCCAAGCCCTGGGCGGCCGAGAGCTGGACGATGGACAACCCCACCACGATCACCGTGAAGCTCCGGCCCGGGATGAAATGGCACGACGGCAAGCCGGTGACCGCCCGGGACGTGAAGTTCACCTACGAGGCGTTCCGGGACTGGAAGATTGTCCTCTACTCGGCGTACCTGCGACCGATCAAGTCCGTGGAGGCCGTTGATGACCTGACGGTGCGGTTCCACCTCAATAGTCCCTACCCCGCCATCTTCGTCACCTCGTTCCAGACGATCAACCTGCTCCCCCAGCACATCTGGGCGGGGATCACCGAGCGGCACAAGGTCAAGCACCCCGGCGACATCGCCGATGCGCCGGAGATCTTCATCGGGAGCGCGCCGCTGAAGCTCGTCCGCTGGCGCCGGAACGAGGACCTGATCCTGGAGAAGTTCGACGATCACTGGGCCTGGAAGGCCAATCCCGGACCAACGCTGCAGCGGGTCGTGAACATCTTCTACGAGACCATGGAGGCGCGGCACACGGCCCTGAAGACCGGGGCGGCGGACGTGCACTGGGGCTCCTGGCCCACCACGACCCATGTAGAGGATGCCAGCACCGTGCGCCACCTCACGGTGAGCATGGCGCCCAACTACGGCGCGGCCGTGGTCTTCTTCAACCTGCGGCGGGCGCCCATGAACGATCTCGCCCTGCGGCGGGCCCTGGGCTCCACCGTGGACCAGGACACGATGCTCAAGGCCATTCTGGGAGGGAAGGGGACCAAGGCCTTCTCGCCGATGTCCCCGGCCTTGAAGACCTGGTCCAACCCCAAGGTCACGCGCCAGTTCGACATGGCGAAGGCCCGGCAGATCCTGAAGGAGGCCGGGTACGAGTGGGACAGCCAGGGGAAGCTGTATTCCCCGGCCCGGCGCTAGCCGCGCAACGGCGCGCGGCCTCCGGATCTCTGCCCGGGCGGCCCAGGCCGGGCGAGTGAGCAGGGGGCCGGGCCGTCCAGGGTGAGCGACCGCCCCGACCCGTCACCCCGGGCCTGGGCGCGCGGCCGGGGGGACGCGGCTCCTCCGGCAGGGCCTCGGCGAGACCCCGGTGGCTGGATCGGCGCCGGCTACTGCGGGATGAACTCGTTGGTGAAGTACTGGGCGACCGGCAGGGTCGCCTTCAGCCCGCCGTACTCCACCATCCATTTCTGGGCCGTCTCCCAGTCCTTCTCGGACATCCACCCGAGCGGCTTCCCCTTCGTGTTCGGGGTGTACAGCCCGTTGATGACGTCCTGGATCTGGGCCAGGTGCAGGGCATCGCGGCCCGCGTACTGAGGGAGGAGCTTCGGGATGATGGCCACCATCTCCTTCGGGTCGCGGACCGCGTCCTGCCAGGCCCGCTGCAGGGCCCTGGTGAAGCTCCGGACCGCCTGGGGCTTGCTGCTCAGGTACCGCGTGTTGACCAGGATCCCGTTGCTCGGGATGTTCACCCCGAGCTCCGCGTACCGCAGGATTACCGCGTGCAGCCCCTGCTTGCGAAGCTGCTGGTCCAGGAGCATCCCGGAGCCGGCCGCGTAGGTCACGATGGCGTCCACCTTCTTCTCGAGCAGGCTCACGTTGCGGATCTTGGTGCTGACCGAGACGGTCTTGATCTGGTTGATGTTGATCCCCTGGACCTTCATGACCGCCGGGAACATGGCCGCCGCCCCCTCGCCCGGGGCGAGCCCGACGGACTTGCCGATCAGGTCCCTGGCCTCCTTGATCCCCACGTCGGAGCGGGCGACGATGGCCTGCTGGTTGACCTGCTGGATGCCGTAGATCGCCTTGATGGGCACGCCTTCGACGACCGCCTTCATCCCCGTGCTGTAGTCGGCGAACCCGAGCTGCTCGGCCCCGGAGCCGACGATGGAGATGGTGTTGCCGGAGCCCTGGCCCTCCTTGATCTCCACGTCCAGGCCCTGCTCGCGGAAGTAGCCCTTCTCCTTCGCCCACCAGAAGGGCGCGTGGTAGCCGTACACCGTCCAGTCCTGCCGCATGGTCAGCCGCTCCTCGGCCTGAAGCGGCGGCGCGGCCAGGGCCGCGGCCAGCGCCATCACGGCCACGATGCCGATGGTGCTCTTCCTCATGGTGCCCTCCTCGGGATCAACCTCGACCGCTCCCGCTCGCGGCCGCTCCCCCCCCGGGGCCTCGACCGCGTCGGGGCTAGCCCTTCCTGAATGCCGGACCGAACCACTCCTCCGGGTTGACCTCGCCCCATCCCATCGGCCGGATGCGGTCGAACACCGGGCGCGCGGGGGAGGTGAGGGGCGGCTTGGTGGCGTCGATCAGCATCTTGGAGCCCACGCTCTGCATGAGGGTCCGGTGGGCCGCCTCCGCCGGGTCATAGGCGGTGATGGCGGGGTCCATCGGATGGTTCCGCACGCCGGGCAGGATCATCACGTCGCGCTCGGGGTTCACCCGGGTGGCCACGGCCCAGAAGACATCGGCCGGGTCGAAGGGGTCCACGTCCTCGTCCACCGCGATGGCGATCTTCGGGTGCAGGTAGGGGCCCGACAGGGCGGCCAGCAGCACGTTCTTGGCCTGCCCCTCGAACCGCGGGGTCATCTGGATGACGTTGATGAAGTTGGATGGCAGGACGTTGACGTTGTGGATCTTGACGCTCCCGCCCTCCACGTCCCGCAGGCGGTTGTACTGGGTGATGGCCATGGGGATGCGGTGGAAGATGGCGGCCTCGACATCGTACCCGCTCTGCATGAGCATGTAGATCGGGTCGCGGCGCATCGTGACGCAGCGGGCCTCGAACACCGGGGAGTCCTTCGCCCCCGTCAGG
>JACPFL010000225.1:5508-20120 GCA_016183025.1 Deltaproteobacteria bacterium
CTCCCCGAACGGCCCCTCCTGCTCCCGCACGCCCGGAGGGATGAGCCCCTCCAGGACGATCTCCGAGTCGGCCGGGACCATGAGGTCCAGGGTCTCACAGGCCACGGTCGGCAGCGGGCTCCCCAGCAGGGTCCCGGCGATCTCCATCTCGTCCATCTCGAAGGTGCCCGTCAGGCTCGCCGCCAGCAGGATCGCGGGGTGGTTCCCGATGGCCACGGCCACCGGCATGGGCTCCCCCCGCGCCTCGTATTTCTGGAGGACCTGCCAGGCGTGCCGGGGGACCATCATGAACCCGGTCCGGGTTCGGCCGGTGATCATCATCCGGTGGTAGGACATGTTGTAGACCCCGGTGTCGGGGTCCTTCACCACGCCGATCCCCCCGGCGATGAACCGCCCGCCGTCCCGCTGGCTGTGGACGTGCACCGGGATCTTCCGGAGGTCCACCTGGTCCCCGGTCCAGATGACCTCCTTGCAGGGCGCGCTCGAGACGGCCTGAGGCTTGATCCCCGGGCGCTCCAGCACCCTGGCGAGGTCCAGCACCAGGCTTTTCTCCGGCAGGCCTAGGGCCAGAGCGAGCTGGCGGAAGTTCGCCGGGGCCTGCCCCAGGGCCCGCCACCCCGGGTGGCCGGCGATGGCCTCGAACAGGACGGCCTTGTCCTGGGCGTGCCAGCAGAGCACGCCCATGTTGCGGTCAGGGTCCACCTCGCGCGTGACGTGGATGAGCTCCCCGGCGCGGTCGAGCTGGTCGATGTAGCCGCGGAAGTCCTTGCCCATGAGGGTCCTCTGGAAGGGTGCCGTGGTTCGGCGAGTACTCAGCGGATCTCCTCGATCCAGCGGGTGAACCAGTCGCGTAGCTCAGCGATCTCAAAGGGCTTGGTGAGGAAGTCGCTGGCCCCGTAGCCTCGCGCGATCTCCTTGCTGCTCTCCACGGACTGGGCCAGGAGGCTCGGCCCCTTGCCCGAGAGGAGCAGGATGGGCGCGCGCGGGCACATCCGGTGGATCTTTCGGCAGATCTCAAGGCCGCTGGCGTCCGGGAGGATGATCTCCACCACGACCATCCGGGGACGGCTCCGGGCGCGGTCGAGGGCCTCCTGCCCGGTGCTTGCCACAAAGACCTCGCACCCCAGGTCCTTGAGGATCACCTCGGTTACCCGCTGGATGCTTGTATCATCTTCGGCGACGAGCACCCGGAGGCGCCGGGTCACGCCCCCGGTCCTCCGTATCCCCGGCCTCCGGAGCACCCGGCGCGGCCGGGCCTGGGGGGCCCGGGTGGGGGTCGCCCCGCCTGGAGCGGGGTAGGCTGTCGGGCGGGCGCCTGGTGAGTGACCGCCCGGCGTGGTCGCGCGCTGGCGGGGTGTCGCGCGCCGGGGACGGGGCTGTGCGGGGGCCGGTCGGGTGGTGGCTCGCGGGGTGGTGGGCGTGCGCCTGGCCACGGCCTTCCGGGTCGTCGCCCGGGCCGTCCTGGCCGCTGGTCGGCGGATCTTGACGCGGGCCCGGGCGGACGGGGCGGTCCCCCGCGAACGGGCCCGTCCTGCGCCCTGCCGGCGCCCGCCCCCTGCCCTCCGCGACAGAGCCCGAGCGGGGCGAGTGGAGGCCCTTCGACCTCTGAGGGCCGGACGGGTCTGCCTGGCGCTACGTCGGGCTGTGGAGGGCGGCGCCGGCCGCCGGCCTCTCTTCGGGCGTCCCTTCAACGTTGTGCTCCTCCACTCCCCCCTACGCGGGCGACGGCCGACCAGAGGAGACGCAGATATCTACCAGCGCTGACCGCCCGCGGCGTACCTCCTCGATGGCCTGCCGGAGCACGCCCTTGAGCTCGGCGGGATCCTCCACGGTCCTGGCGAACAGCCCCATGGCCTCCGCGACCTTGGAGTACAGGGGTGGCTTGGGCAGGTCGCAGGCCGGGTAGTTGCCGGTGCGCTTGGCAAAGCCGTCCGGGGCCACGCCGAGGATGGCCCGGGTGGTGGCGTAGTACTCCTGGTTGTTCAGGATCACGGTGAGGAACGGGGAGCGGTACTGCTCGGCAGCCCAGTACACCGCGATGGGCGCGCAGTACACCCAGGAGCCGTCGCCCACCGTGCAGATGACGGTCTTGGACGGGGCCGCCAGCTTCGCCCCCAGCGCGCCCCCCAGCCCCCAGCCGAGCCCCGAGCCGAGGCTGTGGTAGTAGGTGCCGGGAGCGTCGAACTGGAGGTAGTTCCAGAGCGCGGGCTCGTTGGTCACGGCCTCGCTCACGATGATCGTGTCCTTGTCCACGATCTCGTTGAGGCAGTAGGCGGCCCACTCAGGCGCGATCGGCCGCTTGGTCGCCCGGTCCAGGGCCGTCTGCCGCCACTTCGCCCGCTGCGCCTCGTGCTCCACCGTGATGCCGCTCCGGCGCGCCGTGACCCGCGCCCGGTCGGCATCCGTGAGCTGGCGCTCGATCTCGGCCGCCAGGGCCGGGATGGCTTTGGAGGAATCGGCCTGGATGGCGAGGTCCACCGGGAACCCCCAGACCGGGATGTCCTGCTTGAGCGCATCGATGTCCAGCTGGATGACCCGGCAGCTCGGCTGCGGCCGGCCCTGGACCGGGATCCAGGGAACGTCGTGGTCAATGATCAGCAGACAGTCGGCCTGCTGCAGGTACGGGTTGGCGGCGAACCCCAGGTGCAGGTCGTGGTTCCAGGGGAAGTTGACGCGGTGGCGCGACTCCACGACCGGGATGGCCAGGGTCTCGGCGAGCTTCACCAGGGAGGCCACGGCCCCCTGGTGGCGGCCGGCATAGGAGACCAGGATCAGGGGGCGCTCCGCCTGGATGAGCCACCTGGCCGCCTGGGCAAGCTGCTCGAGGTCGGCCGTGGGGCTGGCGATCACGGGGGTGCGCTCCGGCTGGACCTTGACCGCCGCCATCTTCTGCAGGAGGACCTCACGGGGGAGGGTAAGGTAGACCGGGCCGCTGGGCTCGGTGGAAGCCACTTGAAAGGCCCGCTGCACGACCTGGTGGAGGTTTTCGTGCCGGGCCAGCTCGTAGTACCACTTGACATAGCCCTGGACGATCCCGGCCTGGCTGAACTGCTCCTGGATCCAGTGGATATAGTTGGTGCGGGCCCCGGGCATGTCGCCGTCGATCGTGTAGGGGGCCCGGCCGGCGCAGAAGACGACCCCCGCGCGGCCGCGCTGGGCGTTGTGGAGGTTGCCGCCGACGTTCTGGGTCCCCACGTCCACGTGGACGAGGACGACCTGGGGCTTGTCGGTGACCATGAAGTAGCCGTGGGCCCCGGCCATGGCGACCGGCTCATGGAGGCAGAGGATGGTCTCGGGCGCCCGGCGCCCCTGGGCCTTGAACTTCGCGAGGGACTCCTGGATCGGGGCCGTGTCGGTCCCGGGGTTGATAAAGATGTAGTCCACGCCGTTGGCGTTCAGCAGCTCGACGTAGGCGTCCGAAGCGTTCTCCACCGGCACCAAGCGCTCCTGCGGCACCTTCTCTTCAGCCATCCCTGTCCCTCCTCCCCCGCCAGGATCCCTGGCGGCTGTATTCCGCAGGTACCGCACCTGACTGGAACTGCGGGAGCCCCGTAAAATCGGTCGCATGCTATATCACAATCCGAGAAGCGTCAACAGAAATGCCCTTTCGCGCTTGACTTTCTAGCGGGATTCGGCTACGCAACGACTTAAAATAAAATAAGAAATCGCCCGGGTCGCTGCAACCAGTCCTGAGTGAGACGGGCAAACGTCTCATCCAAAACCTCGTTTTACTAAACCTTGGCTGGCTGCTTCTGCTTCCGGGGCAGCGGGTTGGCGGGAGCGTCCGCCGAGGGAAGGAGGGAGGGCCGTGGAGCTGGAGTTTCCGAGTCAGGCGGTGCTGGAGTCGCTGGTCAAGTACCTGCTCCAGATCCTGGGGGCCGTGGTCATCGTGATCGTGGGGCTGATCGGGGCGAGTCTCGCAGGGCGGGCGGCGGAGCGCAGCCTGAAGCGGACGCGCATCGAGGCCGAGGTGCGAGGGTTCCTGGTCAAGCTGGCCAAGCTCATGGTCCTCGCCTTTACCCTGCTCCTGGCCCTGGAGAAGTTCGGCTTCCACATCGCGCCCTTCGTGGCCGGGCTGGGCGTGCTGGGGTTCGCGGCCAGCCAGGCCGTCCAGGGCCCCCTGCGCAACATGGCCGCGGGCATGGCCATCATCCTGGGACGGTACTACCGGGTGGGCGACTTCATCGAGGTGGGCGGGGTGCGGGGGGTCGTGCGCGCGCTCAAGCTGTCGGCCACGGTGCTCCAGAATACGGAGGACGCCACGGTGGTCATCCCGAACAGCAAGATCGGCGGGGAGATCCTGACGAACTTCACCTCGGAGCGCCGGGTGGACCTGATGATCGGGATCAGCCACGGGGAGGACATCCCCCGGGCCATCACGGCCGTCCACGAGGCGCTGGGCCAGAGCCCGCGGGTGCTCCAGCAGCCGCCGCCCGTCGTGGGGGTGATCCGGGTGGACGACTACGCCATCCACCTGAGCGTACGCCCCTGGTGCAAGGTCACCGACTACTGGGCCACGCAGTTCGAGCTGAACGAGGCGATCCTGGCGAAGTCCAAGGAGCGCGGGATCACCCTGCCGCGGCGCGAGCTCCCGGTGGTATCGCTCCGCTCGAAGGCCGGGGCGCCGGGCCGGCCGGGCGGCGGCGAGCCCGACGACCTGCTGGGCAACTGAGCCCTGGGGGACGCTGACAAACGGGTAGTCGGGCGCCCCGTTCTGCTCGGCCATGGCCCGCCCGGTCTCCCGGAAGATGTCCGTGCAGATGACCGCGCTCGGCAACCCTCTCCTCTCCAGCAAGATCCCGTCGAGCACACTGCTCGAGCTGCAGGACCCTCAGTCGCCGATCCCGGCCACGGCCA
Source organism: Deltaproteobacteria bacterium (assembly GCA_016183025.1). Taxonomy (GTDB): domain Bacteria; phylum Desulfobacterota; class JACPFL01; order JACPFL01; family JACPFL01; genus JACPFL01. The sequence goes on from JACPFL010000225.1 coordinate 10,366, forward strand.
GGTCACAGCTCTGCGCGAGGGCGTCGAGCTGCTCGTCGGGCGCGGGGCGGAAGGCCGATGGCTTCTTCTGCGTGACCACCTGCTTCACCCCGTACTCGCGGATCAGCAGGTCGGCCACCTGCTTGAGGAGCCTGTCGGAGTTGTGTTTGCCGTTGTCCAGGAGCCCGATCACCTTGCCGGTGAGCTCCCCGGCCCGGGGCGCGAGCTTGAACGTCTCGCCCACGGGCTCGACCGTCGGGTCGAAGACCACGAGCTTCTCAGCCATTGCCGCCTCCTTCGCCAATGCCCCTGCTGGGGCCTTCAGGGTGTTTGGATCTGTTTGGTCACCGCCCGGGAGTGGCCGCGTCCGACCCACCCGGCGATGGTCGCGGAGTACCCGCCGGTGGCGCCCCCGGCGGCCACGATCAGCAGGTGGTCGGGCTGCTCCACGATGCCCAGGCGCTTCTCCTCGTCGCCGGGCTGCGGTGGGCCCGGGAGCCGGGCCGCCCGCTTCAGCTCCGCGACCGAGCGCCGGGCGTGCGCGAACAGGAACTGCCGGATCTCGGGCTTCCCCCACCCCGCGGCCGCGATGAGCCGCATGTGCTCCTGCCCGATCAGGACCGCGTACTCGCCCTGCCCGGTGACGTTCATCCGCCCGGCCGCGGCCAGCACGTCCGCGACCGTGGCCAGGATCGCCTCGGGGGTTCGAGCCGTCTGGTTCACGACCTGATGGGGGGATTCCCCGGCCATGACGGTGACGGCGCTCGACCCGGGCGGGCAGCCGCGCTCGACGTGCAGCGGGGTCCAGGGGCTGACCGGCTCGTTCTCGGCGATGCAGTAACTGTACTTGCCCGGGTGGCCGAAGGCCGAGCGGTCGAGCAGTCCCGGCGTGGCCCCGAAGCAGTTCATGAGGATCAGCCGGATGGCCCGCCCGATGGTGGCGTTGGCCCGGTTGCCCGGGCCGAACAGGTTCTCGCCGCCGTTGATCTGGAGCGCCCGCGCGACCGGGCCGTTGACGATCACCAGGAGCCCCATCCCGGAGGTGCTGGCGACCGGCCCGTGCAGGGAGAAGGCCGGGTCGGTCATCGCTTGGACCGCGGTGGCGACCACCGGCATGTACGCCGGCAGGCAGCCGGCCATGACGGCGTTGATCGCCACCTTCTCGGCCGTGACGATGCGCCGTCGGGCCTGGAGCTCGCCGAGCACGGTCTCGGGGCTCAGCCCGGCCGCGTCGAGCATGGCCCGGATCCGTCCCTCCGTGGGGGGGACCACGGGCAGGCCGTCGGTCCATCCCTTCTGGTAGCAGAACTCGATGGCCTCGATCGGGTCTGGAACTTCGTAGCGTCTGGACTGAAGCGGCAGGGCCATCAGCGTCCCCTCGGTGTGGTGGCGGAGCGCGAAGGCGCGGGCTGGCTCCCGCTCGGGCGCCGGCGGGCGAGCAACGCCCGGACCTCCTCCAGCGGGCGGGTGTTCAGGACATGGGCCGCCGTGAGCCACCCCTTACGGGCGATCCCCACGCCGTAGCGGACGTGCCGCAGCGACTCGGTGTTGTGCGCGTCGGGGTTGATGCTCGTCATCACCCCGGCCTCGGCGGCCTGCCGCCAGTAGCGCCAGTCCAGCTCCAGGCGCTGCGGGTTGGCGTTCAGCTCGATCAGCACCCCGTGCCGGGCGGCCGCCGCGATCACCGCGCCGAGGTCCAGCGGGTAAGAGTCGCGGGCCAGGAGCAGCCGCCCGGTCAGGTGCCCGAGCATGGTCGCGTAGGGGTTCTCCATGACCCTGAGCACCCGCCGGGTCATCTCCTCCTCGGGCAGCTTGAACTTCGAGTGCACCGAGGCGATGACGAAGTCGAAGCTCTGCCAGACGCTCTCGTCGTAGTCCAGCGAGCCGTCCGGCAGGATGTCGGCCTCGATCCCCTTCAGGATCGTGATCCCCTCGAGTTGTCGGTTCAGCTCGTCGATCCGGGACTGCTGCTGCCGCAACCGCTCGACCTGGAGCCCGCCGGCATAGGCGGCCGCCTGGCTGTGGTCGGAGATGCCGATGTAGCGCCAGCCCAGCGCCTGCGCCGCCCGCACCATCTCCTCCAGGCTCGCCGCGCCGTCGCTCCAGGTCGTGTGGTTGTGAAAAGCGCCGGTGAGCGCCTCCTCCTGCAGCAGCTCCGGGAGCCGCCCTTCAGCCGCCGCCTCGAGCTCCCCCCGGTCCTCGCGCAGCTCGGGGGGGATATAGGCCAGGCCGAGGCGGGCATACAGGTCCGCCTCGCTGGCGACGGGCAGGCGGCGCTCACCCTGGAACAGCCCGTACTCGTTGAGCTTCAGCCCGAGCTCCCGGGCCCGGCCCCGCAGGGCGGTGTTGTGCTCCTGGCTCCCGGTCAGGTGCTGCAGGGCGTAGGGGAACTCCTCGGGGGCGACGACCCGCAGGTCGGCCCTCATCCCGGCCGTGAGCGCCACCGTGGCCTTGGTCGGGCCCTGGGCCTCGACCTTCTCGACCAGGGAGAGCGCGACGAAGTGGCCCATGACCGCAGCAGGGTCCTCGCTCGACGCCAGCAGATCGATGTCCTTCACGACCTCCTTGTGGCGGCGGAGGCTCCCCGCGATCGCCTGCTGCTGGACGGCCGGACAGGCCGCGAGAGCGGCCAGCAGCTCCTCGGCCACGGGGTGGGCCTCGCTGTAGAGGTGTTGCCCCCGATGGCGCTTGAGCTGCCAGATCCCGCGGAGGATGTTGTCCTGGGTCTTCTTGCCGAACCCCGGCAGCTCCACCAGGTGGTTCTCGACGCACGCGTACTCGAGCTCCCCCAGACTGGCGACCCCCAGGCGGTCATAGAGGACCTTGATCTTCTTGGGGCCGAGGTTGGGCACCGCCAGGAGCTCGAGGAGCCCCGGGGGCAGCGCGGCGGTCAGGCGGTCGTAGTACTCCAGGCGGCCGGTGGTGATGAGCTCGGTGAGCTTGTCAGCCAGGACCTGGCCGATCCCTTTCAGGCCCTTCAGGCGGCCCTCGCGGGCGGCCTCGAGCAGGTCCCCCTGAAACTCCTCGATGGCCCGGGCCGCGTTGACGTAGGCCAGGCACTTGAAGCGGTTCTCGCCCTGGATCTCGAGGAGCCCGGCGATCTCCTCCAGGATCTTGGCGACCTTGTGCTTGTCGGTGAGGGTCATGGCGCTCGCAGCAGGGCTCATCAACGCCTGCAGCGCGTGATTATAGCAGATGCGCCGTCCCGGTTCAGGCCGACCGCGGCCGGCCGGCCCTCGCTAGTCGGGGACGGTGCCCATGATCGCGCGGATGCGCTCGATGGCCTCCACAGCCTCGGGGCGCGCGAGCGATTTCAGGTCCCGGGGGCGGGGGAAGGTGACCTGGACCAGCTCCTGCACGCGGCCGGGTCTGGCGCTCATCACGACGATCGTGTCGGAGAGCAGGATGGCCTCCGGGATGCTGTGCGTGATGAACAGGACGGTCTTGCCGCTCTCCAGCCAGATGCGCTGCAGCTCCAGGTCCATGCGGTCCCGCGTGAGCGCGTCCAGCGCGCCGAACGGCTCGTCCATGAGCAGGAGCGGAGGGTCGTGGATCAGGGCGCGGCAGATGGCCGCCCGCTGTTGCATGCCGCCCGAGAGCTGGTAGGGGAGCTTGTCCTCGAACCCCTGGATGCCCACGAGGGCGATCAGGTCCAGGGCCCGCTTCCGGTACTGGGCCTTGGAGAGATGTCGCACCTCGATCTGCAGGAGGATGTTCTCGAGGATCGTCCGCCAGGCGAGCAGCACCGGACTCTGGAAGACGACCCCGACCCCGGGATGCGGGCCGCTGACCCGGACGCCATCCACCCGGACCTGCCCGGCCGAGGGGAGCAGGAGGCCGGCGATGATCTTGAGCAGGGTGCTCTTGCCGCAGCCGCTGGGGCCCACCACGGAGACGAACTCCCCCCGGCCCACCTGGAGCGTCACGTCGGCCAGGGCGTGGACGGGCCCTCCCTTCGTCCGGTAGCGCATGATGACCTGCTGTACGTCGATGAGCGGATCCATCGGTTCGCGATCTCCTCAGGTCAGCCGTCTCCCCGGGAAACCAGGCTCCGGCCGGCCGGGCAAGCCGGCGCGGAGGCGCCGGCCATGGCGCCCTGATCGCGGGCCGAGGCGGCGCGCCCTCACTGGGGGAGGAACTCGTTCGTGTAGTACTGCTCCACGGGGATCGCCCGCCGGATCTCCTTGACTTCGACGAAGGTCCGCTGCATCTCGTCCCAGTCCTCGCGAGCCATCCACCCGATCGGCCTGCCAGCCGAGTGGGGGCTGTCGATGTTGCCCAGCATGAGCTTGAGCTGCAGGAGCAACACGGAGGCGTTCTCCTTGGGGAACCGCCGGATCGTCGCGGCCACTGCCTCCTCCGGATGCGTGCGCGCCTCTGCCCAGGTCCGCCTGGCTCCGGTGATGAAGCGGCGGATGAGCTGCGGCTGCTTCGCGATCGTCTCCGTGTTGACCACGACCCCGGGGCCCATGATGTTCATCCCCCACTCGGTGAACTTGAGGATGTTGAGGGGGACGCCCTTGGCGATGACGCCCACGGCATCGGTAGTGAAGAACCCGACGAAGCCGTGCACCTGCTTCTCGAGCATGGCGATGACCCGCTCGCCTCCGCCGTAGCCGACCAGCTTGACCTTGTCGGGAGGCACGTCGTTGCGCCGCAGGAACGCGGCGAAGAGCTGGCCCCCCGAGCCGCGGGTGCTGGTGCCGATCTTCTTGCCCACGAGGTCCTGGGGGCGTTCTACCCCCCACTCCTTGAGGGTCATCACCCCCAGCGGCCCCTGGCGCTCCACCCCGAAGACGGCCTTGATGGGCATCCCGCGGCTGATCGCCACGGCGGTGGATGTGTAGTCCACATAGGCGAACGTCGTGTCGCCCGAGGCGATCAGCTTCACGCCCGTGGCGGAGCCCGACCCCTCCTTGATCGTCAGGTCCAGCCCCTGGTCTTTGAAATATCCCCGATCCAGCCCGAGGAACCAGGTGCAGTTCCCGCCGTTGACGGTCCAGTTCAGCCGGAGCGCCACCGCCTCGGCGGCCGCGGGGGTTGAGGATGTCACGGCCAGGAGCAGCCCGGCCGCGAGCGCCACTCCGAAGGTCACGATTCGGTTTCGCACGATTGTTTCCTCCTTACGAGGTTCGAGACGAGGTTCGAGGCCTCCGCAGCCTCTCGGATCAGGAGCCCTGGGCCCCCTCCCGGGCCGCGAGATGCCAGCCGATCACGTACCGCTCCACCAGCCCGACAAAGGAAAAGAAGAGCCGCCCGAGCACGACCAGTGGGATGAGGATGGCGAAGAGGAACTCGGTGTCCAGCGAGGCGTTGGCCCGGATCAGCAGGTACCCCAGCCCCTGCTCCGCCCCGATGAACTCCCCGACCAGGGCGCCCACGATGGAGAGCGTCGCGGCCACCTTGGCCCCGCTGAAGAAGAACGGGAGCGAGTAGGGGATCCGGACCTTCGTGAAGGTCTGCAGCTTGCTCGCCGACATGGACCGGATCATGTCCACGGCGTCGGGCTCCACGGCGCGGAGGCCCGTGATCATCGCGATCAGCATCGGGAAGAACCCGATCAGGAAGGCGATCACCACCTTGGGCAGGATGCCGTAGCCGAACCAGATGAGGAACAGCGGGGCGATCGCGGACTTCGGGAAGGTCTGGGTGTAGACGATGAGCGGCATCAGGGAGCGCTCGAGCAGGCGAGACCAGCAGATCAGGATGGCGCAGGGGACCGCGACCGCGACCCCGAGGAGGTACCCCAGGGCGACCTCCTGCGCCGTGACCAGGGCATGGGCGAAGATCTCCGCGTGCCGGTCCACGAGCACCAGGAGGACATCGTAGGGACGGGGGACGAGGTAGGAGGGAATCTTCAGCAGCCGCACGAAGAGCTCCCAGGCGATGACGAGGAAGACGATCGTGCCGAGGGGGTAGAGCCAGTCGCCCCATTGTTCGTGCCACGGGAGCCGATCTGCCGGCTCTTTCATCGTCTCCTCCGTTCCTCAGCAGCCGCCGGGCCCGGCGCGCGCTCGGGGGACGGGGGCGCGCCTTCCTCCGCCGTGGCGGAGTGATCCGGTCCCCCGGTCCGCTGCCGGCACTAGGCGAATGCCGGCAGGATCTCCCTGGCGATCGCCCGGACCTGGGCGAAGAAGTCCCGCGCCCGTACGCAGATGTTGAAGACCTCCACGCCCGCCTCTACGAACGGCTGCATCTGCTTGATGCACTCGTCCGGCTTCCCGAAGATGGTCCACCGCCGGATCGTGGCCTCGGGGATGGGCATGTCGTGGTAGCTATCCTCGAACCACTTGACCTCGCGGTAGGCGGCGTCCACGTCCGGGCTGATGTAGACCCCTCGGCTGTAGACCGGCTGGATCGCCGCCGCGTCCCGCCGGTACTTCTCGGCGGCCAGGCGGCGCACGGTGGCCAGCCCCGTGCGGAACTCCTCCGGTGTGGCCTTGGTGGTCAGCCAGCCGTCGCCGAGCCGGGCCACCCGCTCCAGCGGTCCGAACTTGAACCCCTCCCGGTCTTCCGGCCGCTCCCGGACCCCGAACGAACCGATCCCCTCCTTGCTGAGGTAGGTCCCTGCCGCCACCCAGATGAGCGGGTGCGGCTTCTGGTGGGGCCGGAGCCCCAGCCGGACTCCCTCCAGCGTCCAGAACTCCCCCCGGTGCGTGACCTCCTCCTCGGTCCACAGCCGTTTGAGCAGGTACAGGCACTCCTCGAGGGCCTTCCCCCGGCGCGTCCGCGGCACCCCGCACAGGCGGTGCTCGTGCTCCACGGGCTCGCTCCGGCCGGCGCCGATCCCGCACCCCAGCACGAGGCGGCCCCTGCTGATCACGTCCACGGTGGCCAGCTCCTGGGCCAGGAGCACCGGGTTGTTGTACAGGTGCGACAGCAGGATGTGGCTCGCGATCTTGATCCGTGAGGTCCTGGCCGCGATGGCCGCCATGGTGGGGATCGCGCGCCAGCGGGGCTTGGCCAGCAGGCTGTCGCCCACTGACACGGAGTAGAACCCCAGCTCCTCGCAGAGCACCGCGAGGTCGATCAACCGATTCAGGTCGTAGTCGAGCCCCTGCTGCGGCATGAACACGCTCGCCCGATTGTGCAGATCAATGCCGATCTTCAGCTTCCCCATTGTCGCGTCCTCCTGGGAACGGGAGCGGTCCCGGTGCCGCAGCCACGCGCCGTCGCGGCAACATGGAGCATCTCGGGGCTAGCGGTAGAGCGCCTCGATGAACCCTGATTGTTCCAGCTCGCGGACAAAGCTCGTGTCCACGACCTCCTCCAGCTTGGCTCGGAGAAGCTGCGGGTTGGCCTGGCTCTCGAATTCGACCATGGCCTTGAGCCCCTGCATATCGGGGTACGGGGCCCGCTCGATGACCCCAGTGAAGATCTTGTACGTCTCGGCCAGGAGCTTCGGCTCGGTCACCCGGGTGTACTTCCCCATGACGGTCATCGCAAGCTCCGGGTCCCGCTTGAAGCGGGCGATCCCGTGGACAAAGGCCTTCAGAAAGGCCAGGACCATGGCGCGGTCCTTTTTGGCCAGCGTGCCCGTGGTGATCAGGATGGACCCCGGGTAGTGGATCCCCATCGCCGGCAGGTCGCCGAGGATCCGGAGGCCCCGGTCCCGCAGCCTGAGCGAGAGCGGCGGGCTCATGAAGCCGCCATGGATGAGCCCGGCCTCCATGGCGGTCGCGGTCTGGGGCATGGCCCCCATCTGGCGCAGGATGACGTCCCGCTGGGGGGCGAGCCCCCACTTCAGCAGCGCCATCCTGGTGCCTGTATCGGAGAGGGTGCCGAACATGCTCACGCCGAGGGTCTTGCCCCGGAGGTCCTCGGGCTTCGTGATCTCCGGCCGCACCACGATGGACGAGGGGATCGTGTTGATGTGGACGGCGACCACGGCCATGTCGGCGCCGGCCACCTGCCCGGCCACGACCTTGCCCGCTGTAGGGGAGGCGAACTGCACCTCGCCTGCCAGCAACGCCTTGTCCCCGATCCCGCTGAGGTAGATGAGGTCGGCCTTGAGCCCGTAGCGCGCGAAGAGGCCGGCCTCCTGGGCCATCCAGAAGGGCGCCTGCGTGCCGGACAGGGCGCTATACGCGGCACGGATGGCGCGCGGCGCCGCCATCGTCGGCGTGACGGCCAGCCCCAGGCCCAGGGGCAGGAGGAGGAACAGGAGCAAGGGCCTGAGGCGAGCCGAGTGGCTTAATCGAGTTTTCATCTTGAGCATGAGGCTCCTTTCTGCTACCCGTCGGAGCGGCGACAGTGCCCCGCATTCTACGGTTCGTGTTTCCCGCCGGCAAGAAGGAAAGCTGGAGCGCGGCCGTGCTTGCCCATCGGGGCAGCAGCGCGTTCCCTACCCCGCGAGACTCGATGTCGTCGTCGCTTTCGTGCAGCGCGGGGGCTACAATGGCCGGGCGTTGTTGAAGGGCGGGACCGGGATTTCGAGGATCCCCCGTGTGACCAAGGATGAGTTGAGAGAGGTCGCCGCCGGGCTGGGGATTGACCTCCTCGGCGTGACGACCCGAGAGCGGCTGGATGCCCGGGTGCCGCCAGCGGACCGGCCCTCGCGGATCTCCGAGTTCCTCGACACCATTCTGGTTCTGGCCAAGCACGTCCACAACGGGTGACCGGGGCGCGGGACACGGTCTTCAAGCAGTTCGCCGGCGGGAACCTCCACCGGCTGCTCGAGGAAGCGGCAACCGAGTTGGCCTACTACCTCGAGGAGCTGGGGCACATGGCGGTGGTGCTCCCCTCGCTCCTGCTGGACTTCAAGCAGCACCACCCCGAGGACAACTGCCCGGCGGGCCAGGGCTCGCGCTTCATGCGCCTCGCGGCGGTGGAGGCGGGTCTCGGCACCCTGGGCCTGAACCTGATGCTCCTGACCCCCGAGTTCGGTCCCCGGGTCTTCCTGAGCGCCGTCATGACCGACCTGGCGCTCTCCCCGGATGAGCCCCTCACGGAAGAGCTCTGTCTCGGGCTGGAGCAGTGCGGGCGGTGCGCCGCGATCTGCCCGGAGGATGCGATCCCGCGGCGCGCGCCGGTGGGGGCCCCGCTGGCCTCCTATCGAGGGCTCGACGGCGAGGCGTGCGCGCGCAGCTCACAGCCTTACGGGGTGGGGACCTACGTCGAGCACATCCGGGCGCTGCTCAAGGCCCGAAGCCCGCAGGAGGTGGAGGAGAAAGTCCGCTCCCCGATGACTGCCCGGATCTGGCAGAATATGGCGGTCCTGCGGCAGGGGGCGTTCACCGGGTGTATGGCCTGCCTCCAGGTCTGCCCCGTGGGAGGCGACTACGAGGTCATCAGCCGCTCCCCCCACCGACGGCGTGACCTGCCGGACGGGGTCACGCGGCGGGTCGCGGACGGGGTGGTGGAGGTCATTCACGTCGGCCCAGCTCCGGAGAACCGAGGAGGTCCCCTAGCCGAGTAGCGTATCCGGCTCATCGGTGCCGAGGCGAGGTCGCGGAGGCTAGGGGGCCCGGAAGGAGGAGAGAGGGATGAGGGAGGGCGCGCAGCGGTGATCGTGAGAAATCTGGGGAGGCTTGACCGGGCCATTCGGATCACTGTGGGGCTCCTGCTCTTCTCGCAGGTCTTCGTCGGACTGCAGACCCTGTGGGGGCTTGTGGGGGTCATCCCGCTGTTCAACGGCCTCGTCGGCTGGTGAGGGGCCTGCCAGGCGTTGGGGGTCTCAACGCGCAGGTGGGGTTAGCCGAAGAGAGCGAGTGCATCGCGCACGGCGCCATGGCGGCCTTCGAAAACGACCTCCTCGGCCATCTGAATGCCCTCTA
>JACPFL010000225.1:20148-29282 GCA_016183025.1 Deltaproteobacteria bacterium
GGCTCTGCGGCAATGATGCCGACGCCGAGGACCTCGCGCAGGAGACGTGCCTGAAGGCGATCCGGGCCCGTGCCCTGTTCCAGCCGGGAACAAATCTCAAGGCCTGGCTGTATAGCATTATGAGGCATGCCTTCCTCGACCGCGTGCGCCAGGACCGGGCACGCTCGGGCAAGGAAGGCGGGCTGCTGGATGAGGAGATGGCCGTGGAGGAGGTCCTGCTGCAGGGCGACGCGGAGCTGGGGCGCCTGCGCACCCTCGTGATGGGCGACATCGCGAAGGCCATGCAGGCGTTGCCCGAACGGTTCCGCACGGCCATCCTGCTCTCGGACGTGGAGGGGCTGTCCTGGGAGGAGGTGGCGGCCATCCTCGGGTGTCCGCTGGGGACGGTGCAGTCCAGGATCTACCGCGGGCGGCGGCTTCTGCGGTCGCTGCTCAAGGATTACGCGCGCTGAGGCGGTTGGCGATGGAGTGCGACGAGGTTCAGGAACGGCTGATTCGGTTCCTGAAGGGAGAGCTGGGAGGGGCTGAGGCGGGGGAGGCGCGGGCCCACCTGGCGCAGTGCCCGGCCTGCGCGGCGGAGCAGAGCGCTGAGCAGGGCCTGACCCGAGCCCTCCAGTCCAGCCTCCCGCGCTACGCGGCGCCCCCGCACGTCCGGGAGCGCCTCCGCGCCGCCCTGCGTGAGACGGGGGGGGCCGGGGGCTATGGAGTGTTCAGCTTCCTGCGGCGCCCCTGGGCGGCGGCACTGGCTGGCGCCGGCGTCACCGCTCTGCTCCTGGTTGGGGTGTACGCGGCCTTCCTCCGGCCTCGGCCGGATCCCTTCGGGCTCCTCGTCCAGGAGGTGCTGCGGACCCACCAGGGCTTGGTCCTGCAGCAGGAGCTGCAGCAGGTGCTGGGGGCTCCTGGCCCCCAGATCAACGCGATGCTCCGGGAACGGCTGGGGATCGGCATGGAGGCGGTCTTCGCCGGGGATGCCGATGCCATCCTGATCGAGGTCCGTCCCCTCAGCTTCCAGGGCCGCCAGGGCGTGGCCTTCGTGTACCGGTACCGGTCCGGCAGGGTCGGATCTCTCATGGTGGTTCGCGGGCCTGAGGTCGCCCTGCCGCAGGCCGGCCGGGTCCAGATCGAGACGTTCCGCCCCGTCCTGGTCACGGGGAGGGACGCGAACGCGCTCGTCTGGAAGCAGCAGGACCTCGCCTATGCACTGGTCACCCCCCCTATCCCGCTCGACCGGATGGGCCGGATGTTCCTCAAGGTGCGTAAGGCTCCGCGCACCTGACCCTCCTGATCGTCCCTCAGCGCCGTCCCTTCCACTGTCAGTCGCCCCGCTGGCCCCGCCAGCGCCCGGACCCGGGCGGGAGGGGGCCTCCGTCAAGAGGTGGCGACGGCGCAGTCTCCGAACGCCGCCCGGGAACAGACAGGGCACCTCAGGCGTTTGCGGGGTAGGAGCAAGCGCCGGGCCCGGAGCCTGTGCGGCGGCAGAAGGCCAATACGGGCCCGGCCCGTGCCTGGACCTACAAGGAGGTGCGCCATGGGGTTCTGTCGAGTCGTCCTGAGCACTGCCCTCCTGCTGGCCTCCGCCATCCCCGCCGTGGCCGGGGATCGACTCTTCGAGTTCGAGAGGCTCCGAGGGATTCCCACCGCAGGGGTGGCCCTGCGCAACATCGCCGGCGGAGGTTTGCCGTGGACCCTCACCCGCGGTGAGGCCCGGCTGGACACCGACGGGGCCTTCAAGGTGGAGGTCGAGGGGCTGGTCCTCGCCGCCGGCCCCAATGCCGGCACCAATCCCAACAGCCAGTTCGTCGCGACCCTGAGCTGTCGGAACGCCGACGGGACGCTCAACAACATCACCACGGCTCCGGTCCCGGCCACGAGCACCGGGGACGCCCGGATCGAGACAGTCGTGGCGCTGCCGAGCGTCTGCCTCGGGCCCATCGTCTTCGTCCAGGGCTTCCCCAACCTGAGGTGGTTCGCCATCTCGGGCTTCTAGCGAGGCCACCCGGGGACGGGCGGGGGCCGCTATCTCCCGCCCCGCCCGGGGGGCCGACGTGAGCGGGATGTCGCAGTCACACCGAAAGGAGGTATGCCGATGAGGAGGAAGGAGAGCGCTCGATGGGGGACGGTGATCGGCCTGGTGGCACTCCTGGCCTTCGCCCTGCCGCTGCAGGCGCTGGCCTTTGAGTGCGTGGCCCGGATGAAGGAGGCCAACCAGGCCTTGTCCCAGGCCGAGCAGGCTGTCTTCAGTGTGTCGGATGCGAAGACGAAGGGGCAGGTCTCGGCCTACATCGCGGTGGCCAAGCAGCTCAGCGCCGAGGCCGACACAGAGCACAAAGACGCGGCCGCGAAGAAGAGCGCCGAGGGGCACTACCGCTCTGCCGCGAAGGCGAAGGCCGCGAAGGCCCTGGCCGACATGGCGCTGGCCGCGGCCAGCAAGTAGGCGAGTCCCTGTTCCGGGGCATCGCGATGGGTCTCGGAGCCCTGGAGACGCCGTGAGCGCGGGCTGGAGGGGGGCGGGTCGTGGCGCCCCACGCATCCGTGATGGGGTGTCTCGGAGGGGGCGCCTCTCCCTCCCCTCTCAGCCCTTGCGCAGAGATCTGATCCCGAATTGAAGTCCTACTCCGGCACCTCCAGGCGGCGGAAGGCCTCAGCATACTTCAGGGGGCGCCGGCGCCCCCCCTTGCGGGCTCCCTTGCCAGTCCTGCCCGCCCACTCGCGCACGATCCGCTCCAGCTCCTCCGGCTGATCCATCTGGCTGCGGTGGGAGGCCAGGGCTTTCACCTTGAGGTCGATCACCGGGCGGATGTCGATCCAGACGTTGGGCTCGGGGGAGCCGGTGAAGTAAACTTCCTGGACGCGATGGGGCTTCAGCCCTTCCTGGAGCAGGGCCGGGAAGAACAGGGGGTTCCCCACGGCTGGATACAGCGCGTCGAAGACGGCGAGGGCCACGGCGCGGTGATCGGAATGGTAGCCGTAGAAACTGTCGAACCGGTTGTTGGCCGGGTCCCGGCTGAACACGATCTGCGGCTGAACCTGGCGCATCACGCGAACGAGGTCCCGCCGGAAGCCCTGCGTGTTCTCCAGCTCCCCGTCCTTTCGCCGGAGGAAGAGGACGTCCTGCACGCCTACCAGCCTGGCGGCCTCGATCTGCTCCTCCTCACGGACCCGCATCTTCTCCCATTCAGGGAGATCCTCCCGCATCCCCTTCTCCCCGCTGGTGCACAGCAGGTAGGTGATGTGCCGCCCCTGGCGACTCCAGAGGGCCATGGTGCCGGCACAGGCGAAGTCGATGTCATCGGGATGGGCCGCGATGACCAGCACGCGTGGCTCGCTCATCGACCACAGACCTCCATCTGACAACCCCTCTCCGGCGTCTTGTAGCACGGGCGCGCCGGCCGGTGCAACAACGCCAGCCGGAGGGCCGCCGGCGATGCGGCGCCCCGGGCTCGGCGGCCCGGCCCGGATCGTGGCCTCGCGGGTCACAGCGCGAAGTGACGCCTGCGCAGGAAGAGGAAGTAGTCGAACGCGTGGTGGATCAGGAGGATCGAGATCGCGATGATGAAGTACCAGGGCGCTCTGGTGAGGTCGCTGGCGAAGCCCGAGAGCGCCAGGACGAGCAGGCCGATGGTCAGGGCGAACAACAGCGCGCTCCCGTAGAGCACGTGCAGGTGGCCCGGCTGAGCCAGCCGGGCCACCAGGGGCGACCGGAGCTGCCCTCGCTCCAGCCGGCTGGCATTGACGGCCCAGGTCAGGGCCATGTACTGGAGCGAGTGCCAGGCGTTGTAGGACTGGAAGGTGACGTCGAGGTTGTCCACCGCCATGAGGACCCACCAGGTCGGCAGGGTGACCACGACGAGCAGGGTCTTGGCCGGGTTGAGCTGTCCCGCGGCGTAGGCGCGCAGGCCGCGCACGACGAAGGCCAGGGCCGCGCCGGCGGCGGCCATGCCGATGAGGTAGACCAGCCAGAGTGGGGTGAGCGACCGGGTGATGGTCTCTCCTGACAGCGTGAAGACCCGGTGGTGGAGCGAGTAGCTCACGATGAAGAGCGGGCCCAGGGTGATGGTCAGGACGTCGATGACCGTCCCGGTCCGGCCGTGCTCCCCTGCGTTCAGCCGGTATCGGACGACCAGATGGCCGAGCTGGGTCAGGCCGTGGAGGAGGGCGGAGAAGAAGACGATGTTCATGAGCAGGTTCGGGTCGGACAGGGCGAGGGCGATGCTCATGAGGGCGATGGCATGGGGGATGAGGCGGATGAGCGCGGGATACTGCCGACGGAACTCCCGGTCCAGGAGGGTGCGGGTGGCCGAGAAGAAGATGTGCGGCCCGCCCAGCAGCAGGGGGACCATCAAGTTCAGGGCCTGGTTGACGCCGAGCTTGCGGAGGTTGGTCTCGGGCCCCAGGGAGGCATACAGGGCGATGATCAGCAGGGTGATGGAGGCGCTCCCGATGATGAGCCCGCCGTCGTAGGCCGGGCTCCGGACCCAAGGGGCGGCCGGGCGGTCCGGCCCCACTCGGACTGCGGGCTCGGTCGGAGGGGTCGACACCCGAACCGGGCGGAGCCCCCGCGCCTCGACCACCCGGACCAGGTCCGCGAGCTGGACTGCCCCCGGATTGAACACCACACGGGCCTCGTGATGCCGGGGAGCCACCTGGACCTCGCGCACCCCGCGCTCGGCGCGCAGCGCCGTCTCCACCACGGCCGCGCACCCTTCGCACCCCATCGACTCGATGGTCAGCACCGCGATCTGGCCGCCGGTCGCCTGCGTAGCCTTGGCGCCGCGCATCTCAGCGAGCATGGCTTCCTCCTCACGGCTCCCTGCTGGGGTCACTGCCACATCCCACGGGCCCAGAGACTTCGCCTGGGGGATAGAGATGAGGGGAAGGCCTCAAGGGGACGGGCCGCGCGTCTGGGGTCAGCAGGTTCCACGGTCACGTCCGACGCCCTCACACCCAGAGTCTCGGCATTATAGCTGAAAAACGGTGCGTCCAGGTGAAGCCGGCGGTTGCAAACCCGGGGCGAATTATCTAGGATACGGCGAACCAGGAGAGGGGAACACCGGCATGGAGGCACAGGGCGTCAAGCACATCGGCCACCTGGACATCGCGGGTGGCGGGCAGGTCGTCGTGCAGGGGGACTATGCCTTCGTCGGCCATCTGCGGCCGCCTCACGGGACCTCCGTCGTGGATGTCGCGGACCCCCGTCGTCCCCGGATCGTGGCGGAGCTGCAGCTCCCCCTGCATACGCATTCGCACAAGGTGCGGGTCTGCCGAGACCTCATGGCGATCAACAGCGAGTGCTTCCAGGACAACAAGGCCTTCCCCGGCGGGGGGCTCAAGCTCTATGACATCTCGCGGCCGACCGCCCCGCGAGAGATCGCCTTCTTCCGGACCGAGGGTCGCGGCGTCCATCGCTTCGACATGGACGAGCGCTATGCCTACATCTCCACCGAGGCGGAGGGCTACATCGGCGCCATCACCATGATCGTGGACCTCAGGGACCCGGGGCGCCCCCAGGAGGTCTCCCGCTGGTGGCTCCCCGGGCAGTGGCGGGCAGGCGGGGAGCAGCCGACCTGGAGCGGACGAGAACACCGGACTCACCACCCGCTGCGGCTCGGGGATCGGCTCTACGTGAGCTGTTCCATGGGCGGGATGGCGATCGTGGACATCTCGGACCTCCAGCGCCCGACCACGCTCGGCCGTCTGAGCTGGACGCCGCCCTATCAGAACCCCGTCCACACGGTGCTGCCCGTGCCGTTCTCGATCCGGGGCCGGCGCTGGGCCGTTGTCGTGGAGGAGGACGTCACCGAGGATGTCTGGGAGGACCCGCCGGCCTGCGTCTGGATGATCGACGTCACGGACGAGCGCCACCCGGTCTCCGTGGCCACCTTCCAGGTCCCGGAGGACGGCTTCCCGCAGAAGGGGAAGCGCTTCGGGGCCCATCAGCCGCGGGAGAAGGTGGACGACCAGCACATCTACGTGACCTGGTTCAGCGCGGGACTGCGCATCGTGGACATCTCGAACCCCTACCAGCCGCGGGAGGTGGGCTACTTCATCCCGGACCCGGTCGGGGGGCATCCCATGGCCCAGACCAACGACGTGTCCATGGACGGGCGAGGGCTCCTTTACGTCATCGATCGTCACAATGGCCTGGACATCATCGAGTTCGCGGGGCGCTAGGCGGCCGCGCAGGGAGGGTTCGTGAGGGTTCGACCGGACACGGTCCCGCAGACGAGGGAGAGGGATTGGCTCGTGACGTGTGCCCGGTGGGCCGGGCTCGTGCTGTTGGCAGTGCTCGTAGGCCTGCCGCGCCCGGGCGCGGCGGCCGAGCGGCTCACCGTGGGCCTGACCTCCCTGATCCCCTCGACCATCCCCCTGTACCTCGCGAAGGAGCAGGGGTTCTTCGACCCCGAAGGGCTGGCCGTCCAGATCCCCGTGTTCAGCAGCGGGACCCAGAACGTCCAGGCGATGCTGGCCGGTGACGTGCAGGTCGCCTTCGGGTCCATCGAGGTGCTGAACCTGAAGAAGGTCGGCCGGGACGCCCGCTTCTTCTGGGGGATCCACAACACCATGCCCTTCCGGCTGTACAGCCGCCCCGAGATCCGCTCGGGGAAGGACCTCCGGGGGAAACGGCTGGCCGTCAGCCGGTTCGGGGCCCAGTCCGATACCCTCACCCGGTACGTGCTGCAGCATTTCGGGATCGAGCCGGTGAAGGAGGCGGCGATCCTGCAGATCGGCTCGACCCCCGCCCGGTACGCGGCCTTGAAGTCGGGCGCCGTGGACGCCACGATCATGTGGTTTCCCCAGACGCTCATCGCGGACCGGGAGGGGTTCCGGAAGCTGCTGGACCTCAGCGAGATCATCACCGAGTGGCAGTACATGGCCTATTTCGCCCCGGTGGACTACCTCCGGACGCACCGGGACCGGGTGGTCCGGTTCCTCCGCGGGTACCTCCGGGGGGTCCGGCTCGCCAAGCAGACTCCGGAGGAGGCCATCCGGCTGCTGATGAAGGTCCTGAAGTACCCCCGCGACGTGGCCGAGGCCGGCTACCAGGAGTTCGTCCCGTCGATCCCCGAGGACGGGCGGCTGGCCCTCCGGGGGATCGAGTTCCTGATCGACGCGGAGGTGAAGGGCGGTCGCCTGGAGCGGCGTTACTCCGTCCAGGAGCTGGTGGACCCCAGCTTCATCGAGCAGCTCGCGCGGGGGCGCCGGGCGGAGTGACAGGCGGGTGACCGGCGGCTGGCCGACCCGGATCCCGAGGGAGATCATCGCCATGCTCCGCGGCGAATAGGCCTCCCGATGGGGCGTCGGACGCCCGGCCCTGCGCTCGACCCGAAGCTCCGGCGGACCTTCCAGCGTCGCCTTCTGGCCTGGTAACGCCGCCACCGGCGGGACCTCCATTGGCGCAGGACCCGGGATCCGTACCACATGCTGGTCTCGGAGATCATGCTGCAGCAGACCCAGGTGGACCGGGTGGCCCCGAAGTATCAGGAGTTCCTGCGACGGTATCCGACCATCGAGGCCCTGGCCCGGGCCCCGGTCCAGGAGGTGAAACGGGTCTGGTACCCGCTGGGATACAATATCCGTCCGGTGCGCCTGCACGGCATCGCGCGCGAGACAGTCGAACGCTACGGCGGCCGCCTGCCGGACGACGCCCGGACGCTGCAGGCGATGAAGGGGATCGGCCGGTACACCGCCGGGGCGGTCCTGAGCTTCGCGTTCCACCGCGACGCCCCGATCCTGGACACGAACGTGCGGCGGCTGCTGCACCGGGTGTTCGTGGGCCAGGGAGACCCCAGGAGCCACCGGGGGACGACGGCCCTGTGGGCCCTATCCGAAGCGCTGCTGCCTCGAGGCAAGGGCTACGATTTCAATCAGGCCCTGATGGACTTCGGGGCCCTGGTCTGCACGGCGCGCAAGCCCCTGTGCCTGCTCTGCCCGATGCGGACATTCTGCCACGCCTATCCGTGGTCCGGCCGTGACGGGTCCGGCACAGGAGGCAGGGTGAAGGCGGCGCCGTCGGGAGACCGTGACGCGCTTGTCCCAACATCCGGAGCGATCCGCCGGACGAGGCGGGCCCGCGGCGGGCGTGCATGAGACGACCGGCGGGTGGCGTGGTCGAGGTAGCGGCGGCCCTGATAGCCAGGGATGGACGCTATCTCCTGACCCAGCGCCGGCAGGGGACGCATCTGGCAGGGCTCTGGGAATTCCCCGGGGGGAAGCGGCAGGGGGGAGAGAGCCTGGAGGCCTGCCTGAGGCGGGAGCTCCGCGAGGAGCTGGGGATCGAGGTCGCTGTGCACGAGCAGATGCACGAGGTGGAGCACGTGTACCCCACGCGGAAGGTGCAACTGCACTTCTTCCGCTGCGCCATCACGGCGGGAGACCCCCGCGGGGTGGAGGGGCAGGAGGTCCGGTGGGTGGGGCCGGCAGAGTTCGGCGCCTACGCGTTCCCGCCGGCGGACGCTGCGGTGCTCCGGCTTCTGACCGGGGAGCAGGTGCCCGGAACGCCGTCGGACTCGGGATAGCCGGGGCGGCGGGGATGCCGCCGCCGCGAGAGAGGCGACGCACGGTGGTTGGGGCAGGGGTGTGAGGCGGAGCTGTAGGGTGAGGTAGGATAGCCACAAGGAGGCGGATCATGGAGACCAGGATGGTGCAGGTGGCGAGCAACGGGGAGCAGATCGGGGCCTACGTGGCGAAGCCGGACGGGCAGGGGCCATTCCCCGCGGTCGTGGTCATCATGGAGGTCTGGGGGCTGGTCGACCACATCAAGGACGTGACGGAGCGCTTCGCCAGGGAAGGCTACGTGGGGATCTGCCCGGACCTGTTCCACCGCACGAACGGCCCGGGGCCCATCAAGGACATGGCCGACATCATGCGGGTGGTGGGAGGGCTGCCGGACCGTCAGGCGGTGCGCGACATGAAGGGAAGCGTCGAGTACCTGAAGGCGCAGCCCTACGTCAAGAAGGATGCGATCGGGGTGGTGGGCTTCTGCATGGGGGGGACCTACTCCTACCTGCTGGCCTGCGACAGCCGGGACATCAAGGCCTGCATCGTCTTCTACGGTCGGATGGTGTACAAGGAGACGAACCAGACCAAGCCGGTGTCGCCTATCGACAGGGTCCCCGATCTAGGGTGTCCGCTCC
>JACPFL010000226.1:0-3290 GCA_016183025.1 Deltaproteobacteria bacterium
CTGGTGATGCTCGTTCAGCATGATCTCGAGCCCGAGCTCGTCCGCGTACTCGTATTCATCCAGGTAGCGGTTGTAGAGCTCATGGCCGATCTTGGGATCGAAGTACTGATTCGGCAGCACGACGCGCAGCGAACCGTGTCGCTCCTCCGCCTCTTCGGGAACGAAGGGGTATGGCATTTCGGTGAAGTGGTAGGCCAGCATCGGTTCGGGTCCTTGCTCTACAGGAGGAACGCGGTCACCGTCTTCACGAACTCGTCAGGACGCTCGCGGTGCGGATAGTGTCCCGCGCGGGCGATCACCTGGAATGTGGAGCCCGGGATCGCCTGGTGGTAGGCCCGTCCGTAGTCGGGCGACACCACCCGGTCGCTCTGGCCCCAGAGGACCAGGGTCGGCACCCTGATCCGGCCGAGGCGGCGGAGCAGCTTGGGGTTGTGCAGGAAGGGCTTCCAGCCAAGCGTGATGACAGTCTGCGCGGCGCGCAGCAGCCCGGTCAGCTCTCCCTCGGACAGGCCCGGCGTTCCCGGCACCTTCATCCCCTCGGCTGCCCGCGGGTCATGCCACGTCAGGCGCGCGGCCTCCTCGCGTGGCAGGACAAAGAGGTCGGCGATGTCGCGGGTCTCCGGGCCGGAGACCTTGATCCCCACCGCGTCGGCGAGGACCAGCCGGCGGAGGCGGTCCTGGCAGCGGACCGCCATCTCGGCGACGACCCATCCGCCGAACCCCATGCCCATCACGTTCGTCTCGCGCAGGCCGAGATGCTCGACCAGGTCGAGCGAGAAGTAGGCGAGGTCGTCCACGCTCTCCAGCCACGCGGGAAGCTCGGCACGACCGAACCCGGGCAGGGAGGGGGCCCACACCCTGAAGCGCGCGGCGAGGCCATGATGAAACGGCAACAGTCCGTTCCCGCCGTCAGCCCCGTGGAAGATGAGCACGGGAGGGCCCTCCCCTGCCACCCAGCACGGGAGCCTCACCCCATCGACGACCAGGGATTCCTCGCGCCACGCTACCGGCATGAGGCCTGCCCTTTCAGGAACTCGATGGCGAGCTGGTTCCCGATGAAGTGCGCGGGCCCGATGTCGAGGACCTCCAGGAAGTGGCGCACGTGGCGGATGCGAAGGCCCGTGGGGTCGCTGAAGCTGTAGAGGAGCTCGGTCCGGCTCTGCACTCCCGCGGGGAGACCAGATCCTGGCGGCTTCCCCATGCCTGTCCGTCCTCTGCTCGATCCTATCTCGTCTCCCGCCGGTAGAGGGCGGCGATGAATCCCGAGGCCTCCAGCTCCTTGACGAAGCTCTGGTCCACGAAGGCGGCGGGAGGCAGCCGGGCCGCTTCGGGCCGCTTCTTGGCCTCCTCGGCCAGGGCTGTGGCCACCCCCTCGGGGGTGGGAGCCGGGACCACGGGATAGACATCCTTGTAGTCCTCCCAGGTCCGCCGGAGGGCCTCGCGGTCCTCCACCTTCAGGTACTGCCCGATGATCCGCATGGTCCCCTCGCCGTCCTGCTTGATGAAGGCGATGGCTTCGGTCATGGCCCTGACGAAGCGGCGAATGGGCTCACGCTTGGCCTTGATGACCGACTC
This sequence comes from Deltaproteobacteria bacterium, assembly GCA_016183025.1. GTDB lineage: Bacteria > Desulfobacterota > JACPFL01 > JACPFL01 > JACPFL01 > JACPFL01. Next base: position 1,576 of record JACPFL010000226.1, read on the forward strand.
TCGGGCGATCGTGGCGTTCCAGTGGAAGGGGATCCCCAGCTTGGCGAGGGGGAGGAGCGACCTGAAGCCCAGCTTCTCCGCCACGTGGACCCACGGCTCGGCGAGGATGGTGAAGTGGACCTGCCGGCTCTTCATCCCCGCCATCCGGGCCGTGTCGTCCCCGAGGGCAATCAGCCTCAGGTCCTTTTCCGGGTTCAGGCCCAGCTTCCGGAGGGCCAGCCGGAGGCCCACGTCCGAGGTGGTCCCCAGGCGGTTGACCGCCCCCACTTTGCCCTTGAGGTCCTGAACCTCCCGGATCTCGGGGCCGCTGACGATGTGGTCGATGAAGGTGGGGATGGAGACGAAGATGGCCACCACGTCGCTTCCGGCCAGGCGGGAGGTGACCAGGGTCGCCACCGAGGAGACCGTCAGGTCCAGCTCACCGGCCAGCAGCGCCTGGGCCGCGATGGTGCTCGCCCCGATCCCCTTCATCTCGACGTCCACCTCGTACTTCTTGAAGAGCCCCTTCTCCACCGCGATCCACACCGGGGCGTTGGCCGGTGATGCCCCGCTCCAGGAGGCCCGGAGCCGCTCCCCGGCCTGGGCCGGGATGACCCACAGGGCGAGAAGGGGGAGGATCAGCCAGCCGCTTCGCCGCATCATGCGCCACCTCCATCCTGATCGGGAGGGCGCGTCCCGGGCTGCACGGACCCCGGGGGAGGCCCGTCCTAGCCGCGCTGGCGCCCGGTCCCGTAGTTGGGCCACGTCTCCACGCTGTGACCCCGGTACTTCTGCTCCCACCAGCGGGCCACGTCAATGCACCGGGCCAACCAGACGTTCGGGTGCCCCTTGGCGTAACGGAGAAACTCCCGGAGGGCCACGATGCGGTAGGGGCGCCCCGAGAGGAACGGGTGGAGCCCCCAGGCCATGAAGTTGGGGAAGCGGACCCCCTCGGCGTAGAGGACGTCGAAGGTGTCCTTCCAGAGCTGGAGCAGCTCCCGCGGGGTGCGCTCCTCGGCCTTGTAGGTGGTGTAGTCGTTGAGGCTGAGCCAGTAGGAGAGGACGGTCAGCTCCTTGCCGTCCACCCGGAGGGTGTAGGGCAGCTCCTCGTGCTGGGGGTCCATCCAGTACCGGTAGCCCAGGTCCGCGATGATCCGCGGGGTCTCCTCGGTGGGGCGCACGCCGGTGGAGAGATAGCCGAGCGGCGGCTCCCCCAGGATCTTCTTCACCGCCGCCACGGTCCGTTCCTGGTCCGCCCGTTCCTGCTGGGGGCTTTTCATGAAGGAGTAATCGTGAATGTAGTTCTCGGTGGCGATCTCGTGGCCAGCCGCCTTCATCTCCCGGAAGAGGTCGGGGTAGGCCTCCACCGTGGCCCCGCTCACGAAGAACGTGGTCTGGATCCCCTCATCGGCAAAGCACTCCAGCATCCGGAATATCCCCACCCGCTCCCCGTACTGCCGGTCCGTGATCACCGCCATGTCCTTCGCAAAGCGGGCCGTGGTGGGGATCGGGCGGCGGTTGGCATTCTGGAGGGAGCCCGGGACCCCCAGGTCATCGGGCCAGGTCTCGAAGGCGACGCAGGTGACGATGGCGATCCTGGCGTGCTCCGGCCACTCAATCGGTGTCCGTCGTCCGATCATCTCACCCCTCCTCGATGGCTCCCAGGTGCCGGCGCCCGGCCCGGGCAGGGCTGACCTGGAAGCCCGGCGCCCGTGATCTCATGCCTGAGCCCTGTC
>JACPFL010000226.1:3321-19369 GCA_016183025.1 Deltaproteobacteria bacterium
CGCGGCCACGGCCTCGGGACCGCGCCGGGACCGAGGCGTAGGCCCGGGCATCACGGCACGCTCACCGCGACCTTGACCGAGCCCCTGGAGGTCTATCGAGGATCTGATCAGGCGCCCGATTCTCTCCCCGCTCCCTTCCACTGTCAAGAAGGGGGGGATGAGTCGAGTCTGGCACGAGGAGGGGATGGGGTCTGGTGAGGGGGCTGCCCCCTCGCGCGAGGACCGTCGGCATCCGCTCGTCCCCTGGGGCAAGGGCGCCTCTGTCCCCTTCTCCCGCGCGTGTCTGCGTTTGACAGCCGATGGGCGCGGGCCATAGAATCTAAAACATGGCGACGCTCGAGCGCAGGCGGTCGGTGATGGTGAAGGTCGGGGACGTCCACATCGGAGGCGGTCACCCGATCGTGGTCCAGTCGATGACCAACACCGATACCGCTGATGTCCCGGCCACCGTCGCCCAGGTGCTGGCGCTGGCCCGGGCGGGATCCGAGCTGGTTCGGGTCACGGTCAACACGAGGAAGGCTGCCGCCGCCGTCCCGCAGATCGTGGAGCAGCTCGGCGAACAGGGCTGTGCGGTCCCCATCATCGGGGACTTCCACTACAACGGACACCTGCTCCTGACCGAGTTCAAGGACTGCGCCCGCGCCCTGGCCAAGTACCGCATCAATCCGGGCAACGTGGGCGTGGGGGACCGGCACGACGAGAACTTCCGGGCCATGATCGAGGTCGCCATCGAGCAGGGGCGCCCCGTCCGCATCGGGGTGAACTGGGGCTCGCTCGACCAGGCGCTCCTGACGCGGCTGATGGATGCGAACGCCCGCCGGGCCGAGCCCCGGGACGCCCGGGAGGTTACGCTCGAGGCCATAGTCGCCAGCGCCCTCGAATCCGCGGCGATGGCCGAGCGCTATGGGCTGGCGCACGACCAGATCGTGCTCAGCGCCAAGGTTTCGGGCGTGCAGGACCTCATCCAGGTCTATCGTGACCTCGCGGCCCGCTGCGACTACCCCCTGCACCTGGGCCTGACCGAGGCGGGGATGGGGACCAAGGGGGTGGTCTCGAGCACCGCGGCCCTGGCGGTCCTCCTCCAGGAGGGGGTCGGCGATACGATCCGGATCTCGCTCACGCCGGCCCCGAACGGCGACCGCACCGAGGAGGTGCAGGTGGCCCAGCAGGTGCTGCAGTCGCTCGGCCTGCGCCATTTCGCGCCGGAGGTCACCGCCTGCCCCGGCTGCGGGCGGACCACCAGCACGTTCTTCCAGGAGATGGCCGACCAGATCCAGACGTATCTGCGGGCTCAGATGCCGGTCTGGCGCACGCGCTACCAGGGCACCGAGGAGCTGCGGGTGGCGGTCATGGGATGCGTGGTCAACGGCCCCGGGGAGTCCAAGCACGCCAATATCGGGATCTCGCTCCCCGGGACCGGCGAGGAGCCCAAGGCCCCGGTCTACGTCGATGGGCGGCTGACGACCACGCTCAAGGGGCCGACCATCGTGCCGGACTTCATCAGGATCCTCGAGGACTACGTCGCGTCCCGGTACGCGAAGCGGTAACCTCACCCGGCTCCGGCCAGGTCGAGGGGTTTTATCCCCGGATGGAAATTCACCAGCCAGACCTCCCCTCGCCGGGGCGATCCCACGGTCATTCCACGACCTCCCGACACTCGGTGTTCCCCTTATCGTTGAAGGTCAGCGGTCGAAGGGGTAGTGGCGGCGCTCGGTCTGCAGGCTCACCCACCGCTGCTCCGTGAACACCTCGATGGCGGCCTTGCCGCCATGGCGCCCCAGCCCTGAGCCCTTGATCCCCCCGAAGGGGGCGTGGGGCTCGTCGTGCACCGGCGAGTCGTTCACGTGCACCATCCCCGCCTGGATCCGCTCGGCCAGGGCCATGCCCCGGTCGGGGTCGCCGGTAATGATCCCGGCCGAGAGGCCGTACGTGGTGTCGTTGGCCAGGCGGATCGCCTCCTCAGCATCCTTCACCGGGATCAGCGCCACGACGGGGCCAAAGGTCTCCTCGTGGTAGCAGCGCATCGCGGGCGTGACCGCGGTCAGGACCGTGGGCTCGAAGTACTGGGCGTGGCTCCGGCCGCCGACCAGGAGCTTGGCCCCCTTGGCCACCGCGTCCTCGACGTGGGCCTGGATCTTAGCGAGCTGCGCCGGGCTGGTGATCGGGCCGATGGCCGTGTGCGGGTCCCGCGGGTCACCCATCTTCAGGCCCCTCACCTTCTCCACGAGCTGTGACGCCAGGCTGTCGGCCAGGGGCGCCTCCACCAGGATCCGCGTCACGGCCATGCAGATCTGTCCCTGGTGGAAGAACGCGCCGAAGGCGGCGGCGCTCACCGCCAGGTCCAGGTCCGCGTCCTGCAGCACGATCAGGGGGCTCTTCCCCCCCAGCTCCAGGACGATGCGCTTGAGGTGGCGGCCGGCCTTCTCGGCCAGCTTCTGCCCGGTGGCCGTGGAACCGGTGAAGCTCACCACCCCCACGGCCGGGTGAGCCACCATCACGTCCCCCACCGCCTCCACCTCCGCCCGTGGACAGGTGACGACGTTCAGCACGCCCGGCGGCAGCCCCGCCTCCTCGAAGACCTCCGCGACCAGGAGCCCCCCCACGATGGGCGTCTCCTCGGACGGCTTGAGTACCACGGCGTTCCCCAGGGCGAGGGCCGGGGCCACGGCCCGGAGCGTCAGGATGAAGGGGAAGTTCCACGGCGAGATCACCGAGACCACCCCCACGGGCTTCCGCATGAAGAAGTTGACCTTCCCGGACACGTTGGACGGCGCCACCTCCCCACTCACCTGGTACGGGAGGGAGGCTGCCTGCCGGATCAGCTCCAGGCAGTAGCCGGCCTCGAACCCCGCCTTGCCGGCGACCGCCCCGGTTTCCGTGATCATCGACTGTGCCAGGTCGCCCTGCCGGCGCTCCCAGATCTCGGCGGCCTTGAGGATCACCCCGGCCCGCGCGGCGGGCGGCAGCCCGCCCCATTCGGTCTTGGCCCGGCCAGCTACCTCGACCGCACGCCGGGCGGTCTCCACGTCAGCGGCGGCGATCCGCGCGAAGACCTCGCCGGTCGCCGGGTTCACGTCCGGGAAGGTCCGGCCGCCCGGGGCGTCCTGCCACTCGCCGTCAATGAAGAGCTGGTAGTCACGCTGCATGGCAAACCTCCGGGGGATCCGCCGCGCGATCGCCCACCGGACACGCCGGAAGAGATCCCCGGTCCGCTCCTCCAGATGCCATCCGGTGATCCCGTGGGGCAGGCCCAGGACCGTGAGGATCAGCACGGCTCCCAGGACCATCAGGTAGATGTATCGGAACTGCACGAGGAACAGCTCGGAGACCAGGCCCAGGAACAGGGCCCCCACCACCGGGCCCGCCACCCGGCCGGTGCCGCCCAGCAGAGCCATGATGATGGCCTGGAACGAGATCAGCGGGTTGAAGGCGATCTGGGAGTCCAGGTAGGCCCACCGGGGCGCGATGGCGGCACCCGTTGCCCCCATCAGAAGCGCGCTGAGGACGAAGACCCCGATCTTGATCCAGGTCGGCCGCACGCCCAGGACCTCGGCCCGCTCCTCGTCTCCCCCGATGGCCACCAGGGCCAGCCCCCAGCGGGAGCGGCGCAGGAGCAGCGCTGCCGCCACCGTCAGCACGGCGATGGCCAGGAGGCCGTAGTACAGGGTCCGGCGGTCGGGCTGCGCGAGCAGGATCCGCCCGATCGTGCCAGTGACGCGAGACTCGTACCAGACGACGAGGTGGCGGACCAGTTCGCTCAGGCCGAAGGTCAGGACAGCGAAGTAGGGACCGCGCAGGCGCAGCGCCAGCAGCCCCACCGGCAGCGCCAGGAGCCCGCCCACCGCCGCGCCCGCCAGGATGGGGAGCGGCCAGACGAGCCGGGCCCCGAGCACGGCGGTGGCGTAGGCACCAGCGCCGTAAAAGGCGGCGGCGGCCATCGACAGGTAGCCCGTGGGCCCCGAGAAGAGCGCCCACGCGGAGGCCAGGGCCACATCCGCCAAAAGGGCCAACCCCAGGGAGACATGGTAGGCCGGGGCGAGGTGGGGGAAGAGCGCCAGGCCCAGGAGCAGCCCCCCCGACCAGACCCAGGCCCGCTTCCCCCGCAGCGCACGCTGGAGGCGGTGTCGGATCCGGCGGAGGCCCCCCGGCAGGGACACCGGAGGCTACGCCTGGCTGGCCTGGCCTGGGCGGGGGGCCAGCGGGTTGAAGAGGCCGTACGGGCGGAGGACCAGGATGAGGGCCAGGACGCCGTAGCTGATGACCATGCGCAGGTCCGGCGCGGTGAAGTGGACGCCGAGGCTCTCCAGCACGCCGAGGATCAGGCCGCCCAGCAGGCTCCCCGTCACGCTGCCGAGCCCCCCCAGGATGACCACCACCAGGGCCGTGATCGTGTAGGGGAGCCCGATGAAGGGGGTCAGCTCGAAGAGCATGCTCACCAGCGAGCCGGTCACGGCCGCCAGGCCCACGCCGAGGCCGAAGCAGAGTCCGTGGACCCGCGGGACCTTCACCCCCATGAGCCGGGCCCCCACCGGGTCCTGCATCAGGGCGCGGACGGTGGTCCCGGCCAGCGTGCCTTTCAGGAAGACGAACAGCAAGGCCGTCACCATCGCCGCCACCCCGAACGCCACGACCCGGTTGGTGGGGAAGACCGCCCCCAGGACGTGGAGCGGGCGGTCCAGGTACTGGTACCCCTTGATGTCGGCGCTCCAGAGCAGCAGGGCCGCGTTCTGGAGGATGAACAGGAGACCGAACGAGATGAGCAGGGAGTTGGCCTCCAGCTCCTCCTGGGTCCGCTTCAGGCGCAGGAGGCCGCGGAACAGGAGGGCGTGGATCCCCATCCCGCCCGCGAACACTACCGGCCCGCTCACCAGGATCGAGACCAGGGGGTTCACCCCCAGGTGGACGTGGAGCATGTACGTGAGGTACCCCCCGATCATCAGGAACTCGCCGTGGGCGACGTTGAGCACGCGCATCAGCCCGTACTGCAGGTTCAGGCCGACCGCGATCAGGGCGTAGAGCCCCCCCATCAGGAGCCCGCCCGCGGCGACGTCCAGGAGCAGCGCGACGTTCACGTCGTCACTGCCAGGCCGGCTTGGGGAAGATGGGCCGGGCCGTCGCCCGATCCCTGGGCCAGACGACCTCGAACTCGCCCTTCTGCCACTGCCCCACCATGCCGGGGGTCGCCCGGTTCAACCCCCGGGTGAACCTGATCGGGCCGACGACGGTGGAGAACTCGGTGGCGTCCAGGTACGACTTGATACGGGCCCGGTCCAGGCTGACCTGCCCCACGGCCTGCTCGAGGATCTGGAGCGTCGCGTAGGTGAAGGCGCTGGCCCAGCGGTCCGGCTCCTTCTGCCACTTCCGCACGTGGGCGTCGAAGTACTCCTTCGCGCCGGGGTAGGGCACCTTGGGGTTCCAGGCCCCTATCCCGAAGACCCCCTCGGCCGAGGCCTTGAACCGGTCGCGGAAGAACGGGAAGGCCGTGCCCACCGCGCCGTAGAAAACAGCGGGGTTGAAGTCGACGGCCTTGGCCTGCGTGGTGGCCAGGATGGTGTCCGGGGGGTAGGAGAGGGCGATGAACACCTCCGCCCCCTTCGCCTTGATGCTCTTCAGCAGGTCGGAGAGGTCCTTGACGCCAAGCGGATAGCTCTTGGCCTCGACGACGTCGAACCCCGCCTCCCTCAGGAGGGGCATCAGGGCCGCCTGGTGCTCGAGGCCGAAGAGGTCCGCCACGTGGATCACGGCGACCTTGTTGATCCGAGCCTGGCTTCTCAGGTCCTTCAGGAACTCGGCCAGCGCCCGCATCATGCTGTCGGGCTGGGCGAGCACGGCGTAGAAGTACGGCAGGTTCAGCTCGTAGAGCTTCATGGACCCCACGGTGGGGCCGATCAGGGGGTAGCCGTGCTTGTTGGCCACCGGGGCCACCGCGAAGTTCATGGCCGTGCCCCAGGGGGGGAGCAGGAGGTCCACCTTGTCCTCCGTGATGAGCTTCTCGTAGAGGCGGACCGCGGTCTCGATCTCGCTTCGGTCGTCATGGTGGATGAGCTGCACCGGACGGCGCCCCTGGCCTCTCACCAGCAGCCCGCCCTTCGCGTTCACCTGCTCCACCCACAGGTGATAATTAGGGCCCTGCGTGATCCCGGCCCCCACGGAGTACGGCCCGGTCGCCGAGAGCGTGAACCCGATCCGCACCGGGGTCGCCTGGGCCCTGCCGATCCGGGGGAACAGCGCGGCCGCGGCTACCCCGCCCCCGGCGACCTTGAGGAACGTCCTGCGATCCAGCGTCGTTGCCATGGTCGGTCCCTCCTAGTCCCTGACGCCTTGCGGTCACAGACCCAGGTACGCCCGCTTCACCTTCGGGTGCTCCAGCAGCTCCCCTCCCCGCCCCTCCAGCACGATCCGCCCGGCCTCCAGGACGTACCCTCGGTCCGCCAGGGCCAGCGCCTGCCGCACGTTCTGCTCCACGAGCAGCACCGTCACCCCGCCGGCCCGGATGCGCCCGACCAGCTCGAAGACCATGGCCACCAGGCGCGGGGCCAAGCCCAGGGACGGCTCGTCCAGCATCAAGAGGGTCGGCCGCTGCATCAAGGCCCGCCCGATGGCCAGGAGCTGCTGCTCACCCCCGGACAGGGTCCCGGCGAGCTGGCGCCAGCGGTCGCGGAGGAGCGGCAGGGTCTCGAAGACCTGCTCCAGGCTGGCCCGGCGGTCAGCCCGGGCCAGGCGCATGTACCCCCCGAGCTTGAGGTTCTCCAGCACCGTCAGTCCCGGAAACAGGTGCCGGCCCTCGGGCACGTGGGCGATCCCACGGGCCACGATCTCGGCGGGGTCCAATCCCTTGAGGGCCTGGCCCCTCAACCGGATGGTCCCCCGCCTGACCTTGAGGAACCCCTCCAGGAGGCCGGAGAGCACCCTGAGCAGAGTGGTCTTCCCGGCCCCGTTGGCGCCCACCAGGGCCAGGATCTCACCGGCCCGGACCGTGAGGGAGAGGTCCCAGAGCACCGGGATGTCCCCGTACTCAGCCTGGAGCCCCCCCACTTCGAGCAGAGGTCCGGCGCTGTCCGTCAACGGCTGCCCTGCGGCGACCCCGACGCTCATCCGACCGCGCCGTGCCACCTCAGGCGGCCCGCTCGCCGAGGTAGGCGTCCAGCACCCGGGGGTCCTCGGCCACGATCCGGGGAGAGCCCTCGGCGATCTTCTCGCCATGGTGGAGCACCACCACGCGGTCGGCCACCCCCATGATGGCCTCCATCACGTGCTCCACCCAGAAGACCGCGGCCCCGCGCTCGTCGCGCACGCGGCGGATGAGGCGCATCGCGAGCTGGAGCTCACCCGGGTTCAGGCCGGCCATCAGCTCGTCCAGGAGCAGGACGCGCGGGCGGGTCGCCAGGACCATGGCCAGCTCCAGGAGCTTCCGCCCCCCGGGCGGCAGCAGGGCAGCGGGGAACCCGGCCCGGTCCCCGAGGCGCACGAACTCAAGGGCTCGCATCGCCTCTCCCCCCGCGCCCTCCCGTGTTCGGAGCGAGGCCTCGCCCCGCTGGCGGAAGAACGCGCCCATCAGGACGTTCTGGAGGGCCGTGAGGTGCGGGAACAACCGCGGGGTCTGGAACGTCCGCCCGATGCCCAGGCGGCTGATGCGATAGGGTGCCAGGCGGGTGATCTTCATCTCGCCCATGCGGACGTCGCCCACCGTGGGCCGGATGAGCCCGCTGACGATGTTGAAGAGCGTGGTCTTGCCGGCGCCGTTAGGGCCAATGAGCCCGACGATCTCGCCAGGGGCGACCTGAAAGCTCACGCCGGAGAGGGCCGCGAGGCCTCCGAAGTGCTTGGTGATGCCGATCCCCTGGAGCACTGATCCCCCGAGGCAGCCACGCCCGAGGTGGCAAGCCTCTTCTAACCTGGGCGCTCGATGGCGTCAAGCGACCAATGCCGCTTATCCGCCGCGCCGCTGGGCTGGAGCGCGGGCGGGCCTGGCGCGGGGTGCGCCTCGCGAGGGAGACGGCGCCAACCGCCTCTGGGGCCTACCGTGATCCCCCTTGGCGGGGGCTTGGCCGTCTGCTAACATCACACCCTGTCTCGGGTCCCAGCGGGTCAGCGCAGGAGGCGGCACATGGTCTCACCCGGGCCGGGAGATCTCCCGGGGCTGCTCAGGCAGGCGGCCCAGGCCGTGGAGCAGGCCTTCGGGCTGCGCCCGGATGAGGTGGCCATCCTCCTGCTGGTGGATCAGGCGCGCCTGTTGAAGTTCGTCCACCCGCCCGAGCTGGCCAAGGGGGGAGAGAACCTCGTGCCCGTCACCGTTCCGAGCCTGGCCAGCCAGGCCCTGCAGCGCCGCCAGGCGGTGATCGAGAACGATGCCCCCAGGGCCAGGCATGTGTTCGCCTACGAAGGCCTCTTCGGATCGCGGCTCCCCATCCAGAAGATGCTGAGCCTGCCGCTCATCCATGGGCAGGCCGTGCTGGGGGTGATCCAGGTCTCGCGCCGGGCGCCGAGCCGGGCTGAGGCGGGCAATGACTTCACCGCCGCCGACGCGGCGAAGCTCCAGGAGGTGATCCGCTCCTACCTGGAGGCGCTCACGCGCCTGGGGCCCGCCGCCTGAGGGGCCGCACGTTCACGCAGCTCGCCACATCGGAGCGGGGGTGACTACGATGCGGGTCATCGATGCTGATGCTCACGTCCGCGAGCCCAGGCAGATGTGGGAGACCTACCTGGAGGAGCCCTACCGGGCCCGGGCGCCACGGATCATCAAGGACAACCAGGGGTTCTATCGGTTGCTGCTCGAGGGGAAGCTCCATCCCAGGCCTGAGGGGAAGGGATGCGGGGTGCCCTACGTGAAGTGGGCCGAGCCGGAGCGGGAGGAGCGGCTGGGCGCCTACAACCCCGAGGTCCGGCTCCGCGACATGGACACCGAGGGGATCGCCAAGGCGCTGCTCCTGCCGACGCAGGGCCTGGCCATCAGCTCCGTGGAGGACCCCGAGTTCGCGGCCGCCCTCTGCCGGGCGTTCAACAACTGGCTCGCGGAGTTCTGCCGCCCCTACCGCGACCGGCTCCTCGGGGTGGCGGCCGTCCCCCTGCAGGACGTGCCCTCGGCCATCCAGGAGCTGGACCGCGCCGTGACCCAGCTCGGCTACCTGGCCGTGTACATCCGGCCCAACCCCATCAAGGGGCGCAACCTCGATGATCCGGCCTACGACCCGTTCTACGAGCGGGCGCAGGCGCTGGGGGTCCCCGTGCTCGTCCACGAGGGGACCGGACACCACGTGCCCACCGCGGGCACGGATCGCTTCGACGTCTTCTTCTTCACCCACATGGTCTCCCATCCGTTCGAGCAGATGCTCGCGTCCATGTGCCTCATCTGCGGCGGCGTGCTGGAGCGTTTCCCGGCCCTCCGGGTGGCGTTCCTGGAGGCGGGCGCGAGCTGGCTGCCATACTGGCTGTGGCGGATGGACGAGCACTACCACAACCGGCCGTTCGAGGTCCCGGGGCTCCGGATGAGGCCCAGCGAGTACTTCCGGCGCCAGTGCTATGTCACGTGCGAGCCGGAAGAGACCCCGCTCCCGGAGACGGTCCAGCGTCTGGGGGCCGACCGCATCCTCTTCTCGTCCGACTACCCCCACTGGGACAGCCTCTTCCCCAAATCGGTCGCCACGGTGCGGGAGCGAGCGGACCTCTCGGAGGAAGCGAAGGCGCGGATCCTCGGGCTCAACGCGGCCGAGCTGCTGTCGTTGGGGTCGGCCGCCGCGTGACACGCGCGGTCGCGGTGGTCGCGGCGGTCGCGGCGCTCCTGGGCGGCGCGCTGGGCTGCGCCCCGCTCATCGGGGGAGGCGTGCTGGCCGGCGGGACCGGGATCGCCTATACCCAGGGGACGGTGGAGGAGATGTACATCGCCCGGGTCGATCAGGTCTGGACGGCCTCCCAGAACGCCCTCATGCAGCTCCGGTTCGTCCTGATCCGGGGCGACGAGCGGGACGCGCTGGGCGGGCGGCTGACGGCCAGGCGGGGGGACTGGACGCCGGTGGCGGTGAGCGTGAAGCAGGTGGAGCCCGAGCGCGTGGCCGTGAGCGTCCGGGTGGGGGTCATCGGCATCGACAACAAGGACGTCGCGCAGCAGATCGTGGACCAGATCGACCGGAACCTGGGGCTCTCCCCCCGGACCCCGCCCGGCAAGCCCAACGGCCAGGGGCCGCAGACCGAGGGCGGCCAGACCGAACGCCGGTGAGAGACGCTACAATGGTGCGTAAGAAACCTGCAGACGAAAGGAGGTGAAGCCGCATGCTGATGACGGAAGAGATGATCCGGGAGGCCATGAAGGACTGCTACGATCCGGAGATCCCGGTCAACATCGTCGACCTCGGGCTCGTCTACGACGTCAGGGTCCAGGGGGACAGCGTCAAGGTCAAGATGACCCTGACGGCCCCGGGATGCGGGATGGGCGCCGCGATCGCCGGCGACGTGCGGGAACGGATCCTGGCCCTGCCGGGGATCAAGGAGGCCGACGTGGAGCTCGTCTGGGACCCCCCCTGGAACCCCGAGATGATGAGCGAGGAGGCCAAGAAGGCCCTCGGGATCTGAGGCACGGCGCCCGATCGACACCGGACCTTCTCGGCGCGCTGCAACCGGCGGATGACCGCAGAAGGAGGAATGGTATGCGAATCAGACGGCTCGGCCCTGCTCTCCCGGCCTCGCTCCTGCTCGCGCTGCTGCTGCCGGCGGTCCTCGCCCCCACGGCCGCGCTCGCCCAGGCCCAGAAGGTCAGCTTCCGCCTGGACTGGATCCCGACGGCCCACCACGCCCTGTTCTACGCGGCGGTGGACCGCGGGTTCTACACCGAGGCCGGGCTGAACGTCGAGATCCTCCCCGGCACCGGCTCCGGTGATGCCGTGAAGCTCGTCGGGAACGCCTCCAACGACTTCGGCTTTGCGGATGCCGGGGCCATGGCCCAGGGGCGCTCCAAGGGGATCCCCGTCAAGATGGTCGGGGTCGTGTACAGCCGGTCCCCCATCGGCATCGCCGCGCTGGCCGACCTCAAGATCACCAAGGCCAAAGACCTGGAAGGGCATTCCGTGGGCATCGCCCCGGGCTCTGCCGAGGCCTGGGCCTGGCTGGCGTTCGTCAACGTCAACGGTATTGACGGGGATAAGGTCCGGCGGGTCAACGTGGGCCCCGCCCTGGGTCCCCAGTCCCTGCTCGAACGGAAGATCGAGGCCCTGGCCGGCTTCGTCACCGGAAACCTGCTCATCGCCGAGACCCGGGGGGCGAAGGTCACCGTCCTGCGCTTCGGGGATCATGGGGTGGAGATCTACGGGAACGGCATCATCACCCACGACGCCCTGCTCAGACGGGATCGGGCCCTGGTCGGGCGCTTCGTCCAGGCCACCTTCCGGGGCGTCCAGTGGGTGATGCAGCGACCTGACGAGGGGATCGACATCCTCCGGAAGTATCACCCGACCGTGGACGAGCGGTTCGCCAGGGCCGCCATCCGCCGGGTGATCGACCTGATCGAGAGCCCGGCCACGCGCGAGCGGGGGCTGGGGTGGATGACCGCGCAGCAGTGGGAGCGCACGCAGGAGATCCTGGCCAGGTTCGCGGGGCTCTCCCCCAAGAGCCCGCTCGAGGATCTCTTCACGAACGAGTTCCTCGGCCGGGCGCCTGGCCGGTGAGAGGGACTCGGTCTTCCTCCCGGATGCGCCCCGGAGGCCCGAGGAGGTAGCGGACAGGCTCAGAGACGGTACAAACGGCGCGGGTTGTCCTCGAGGATCTTGCGCTTGGCCGCGTCGCTCAGGTCCCGGCGCTCCTGCAGCGCCCGGGCGGCGAAGGGCTCCCGGTCCCCGTGGGGCATGTCGGAGCCAAAGATGATCTGCTCTTCCCCCACCAGCTCGATCACCTCCGGCAGGAGCCGGTCCTCGACCTCGGCGCTGAAGTAGATGTTCCCCCGCCTCAGGTACTCCATGGGCGGGTGGGCGGCTTTCGGCCCCGCCGTGGGGAAGCGCTTCGCCATCAAGCTGGCGAAGATGAACCGGTGCTCCAGGCGCTCGGTCATGAAGTGGATCCACTGGCATCCGGCCTCGAGGAACGCCACGCGGAGGTCCGGGAAGCGGTCGAGTACTCCCCCGGCGATCAGGGCGGCATACCCCATGAGCAGCGGCATCAGGAACCCGATGACCGTGTTCTGGTAGAGGTCGGTGTAGAGGTTGCTCAGCGCGGGGCAGCTCCACCCCACGTGCACGGCCAGGGTGAGGTCCTCGCCCGCGATGGCCTCGAAGACCGGGAGCAGGGCGGGGTCATCGAGCAGCCGGTCGCCGGCGGTGCCCAGCGTCATGACCGCCACCGCCCCGAGCCTCCGGGCCTCGCGCACCTCCCGCACGGCCGCCGGCACGTCGTCGAAGTTCACCACCGCGGCCCAGCGGAGCCGGTCCTGGCCGGCCACGGTGTCGGCGAGCCACCGGTTGTACGCGGCGCACAGGGCCGTGGCCAGGGGGCGGGAGGCCGTCAGGGGGCCGGCGACGAAGATCCCCGGGTAGAGGACCGCGACGTCGATCCCCTCGGCGTCCATGTCCTTCAGGCGCGCGGCCGGATCGAGGAGGTCCAGGCTCTCCAGGCTCTCTTTCTTCGTCGAGGTGAACCAGGTCCGGCGGCCCCGGTAGTTCGAGGGGTTGCCGAGGTTGTGGGGGTTCCGCCCGAGCCGGCGCGGGAAGAGCTGCTCGTCGATCATCCAGTAGGCCAGGTCGTCCACCCCCACCACGCGCGGCCGCTGGTGACGAAAGGCCGGGTCCAGGTACTTATCGCTGAACGTGCCCTCGTGCTCCTCGACATGGGCATCAGCATCGATCACCCGCATGCTGCCTCCTACCACGGCGCCTCACCCAGGCGCGCGAGGACCTTCTTCTGGTACTCCCACGTCCCCACCCGCTCGGAGGGCAGGACGGCCGCCTGCTTCTTGATCTTCACGTTGAGCTGCTGCATCCACTGCAGCGCCTCGGGGCTCACGTACAGGTTGGGCTGAACCAGCCGGTTCTTCACGAAGAAGTCGTAGAGCCACCCGAACTCCCCCGCCGGCTTCTTGGCGATCTTCCCCATCAGCTCCAGGGCCTCGTCCCGCCGCGCCAGGGCGTAGCGGACCCCACGGACGTGGGCCGTCAGGACCCGTGTCAGGACGTCGGCCCGCTCCGCGATCGCCCGGTCGGTCGTGATGTGGGTCTGGCGGACGTACTGGGGGACCTCGTCGCTGAAGTTCAGGAGCACCTTGGCCTGCGTGTCCTTCAGGAAGGGCGTGAACTCGACCGAGCTGGCCGCGGCGTCCACCTTGCCGGCGATCACGGCCCGCACCCGGTCCGGCTCCTCGCCCGCGTTGGCCCACCGGACCTGCTTCTCGTCGATCCCGTACTTCTCGAGCAGGGTGGCCACCAGCACGTGCGGGAGCGACCCCATGGTGGAGACCCCCATGACCCGCCCGGTCAGCTCCCGGACCGACCCGATCTCCTTCCGCACGTAGAGGACGTGGGGGAGGCTGACGAGGGTCGCCCCTACGATCTTCAGCCGCGCGCCGCTCTCGATGGCCGGGAAGACCACCCCGGGTGTCTGGTCGATCATGTCCACGGTCCCCGCGATCAGGGCCTTCACGAGGTGCATCCCGCTGATGGGGATGAACTCCGGGTCCACCCCCTCCTCGGCGTAGAAGCCCTTCTCCCGGGCCATGAAGATGAAGGCCGTGTCCGCCTTCGGGATCACGATCCCGTGCTTCCACTTCGCCGGGGCTGGGAGCGCCTCCCCTGCCCCGAGGGCGAGCGACACGGCCGCGGCCAGCCCGGCCGTGGCTCGGACCAGGCTTCCTCTCATGATGACCCTCCTGGGGCGCCCGTGGCGGCTCAGGGGACCAGCACCACCTTCACCGCGGCGGTCTGGATCTCCCGCCCCACCGTCCGGATCGCCCGTTCGGCCTCCTCCAGCGGGAAGCGGTGTGTGACCATCTGCTCCAGGGGATACCGACCCGAGTCCACCAGCCGGACGGCCTGCTGCACAGCCTCCATGTTGTGCGTCAGGACCCCCTGGATCCGCGCCTCCTTGAAGATCAGCTTGTCCATGACGAGCGGCGTCTGATGGGTCGCGCCCGACAGCCCCGCCTGGACGATGCGGCCCTGTTTCGCCACGAGATCTAGCGCGCCCGCGATCGCCTGGGGGGCCCCGGTCACGTCCAGGACGACATTCGCCATCCGACCTGCCGTGACCGCCGCGACCCGGGCCACCACGTCCTCCCGCTCCACATCGATGACGTGGTCGGCCCCGAAGAGCCGGGCCAGCCCGAAGCGCTCGTGGTCCGCCGTGAGGCCGGTCGCCACGATGGGTGAGGCCCCGCCTTCCCGGGCCGCGATGATCCCGGCCAGCCCCTGCGGGCCCACCCCCTGGACCACGACGGCCTCCCCGGCGCGCAGCTGTCCCATCTTCAGGACCCATCGCAGGCCGTTCGCGAGGACCGCGCACGTCAGGACCGCGGCCTCCGCCGGCACGGCCTCCGATACCCGGTGGATGAGGGAGCCCGGAGCCAGGTACATGTAAGTGCTGAAGGCCCCCCACAGCGCCGGGGGGACGCTGGTGGGCATCGTGGTCCCGTACGACCGCCGGTTCTCGCAGAGCTGGTACTCCCCCGACACGCAGTAGGGGCAGCGCCCGCACCGGATGCTCGACTGCACGACTACGCGGTCTCCCGCTTTCACGCCATACGCCGCGGCCGCGGCCGGGCCGATCCTGGCGATCCGTCCCAGGATCTCGTGGCCGGGGATCATGGG
This sequence comes from Deltaproteobacteria bacterium, assembly GCA_016183025.1. Taxonomy (GTDB): domain Bacteria; phylum Desulfobacterota; class JACPFL01; order JACPFL01; family JACPFL01; genus JACPFL01. The sequence goes on from JACPFL010000226.1 coordinate 18,099, forward strand.
ATAGCGCCGGTCCTGGATCTTTCCCTTGTAGAACCCATAGTCGGTGCCGCAGACCCCCACCATCTCGACCTGCAGGAGCCCCTCGTCCGGGCCGACCTCAGGGAGGTCGAACTCCATCACGCTCATCCGCCCCGGCTCCACCAGGACTGCGGCCCGGCACTTTTCGCCCACGTCCATCCCCCCCGGCCCCCGGTCAGCTCCCCCCGGCCCCGGTCAGCTCCCCCCGGCCCCCAGTGCCGGCCCCGCCGCGCCTCCCCCGGCGGACAGCTCCGCCAGCGGCTGGAGCCCGAGGCGCGCCATGGTCTCGACGTAGTCCCGCACCCCGGCATCGAGCGAGTACTGGGGGCGGTACCCCAACTCCTTGCGGGCGCGCGCGCAGTCATAGCGGCAGTACTGGATGTAGCCCAGCCCCACGGGGTCCAGCCCGGGCCCCACGCGGAGGCGGGCCTTCGGGTACAGCCCCTCGAGGATCGCCACCAGCTCCCGCAGGGTGACCATGGTCTCCGACCCGACGTTGAAGTCAAAGGAGGTGATCCCCTCGGCTCCCGCGGCGAGCGCCACCGCCCGCGCGGCGTCGCGGACGTAGAGCAGGTCATCCCGCTGCTCGGCCCCGCGCGGGACCACGACCTCCACTCCTGCCATGGCCCCCTCGATCAGGCGGGAGTGCAGCGCCACCTCGCCGTGTCTGGCGAGACGTCCGGGGCCGTACAGGGCCGGGAACCGCAGGCAGATGACCTGGAGACCGTACCGCTGGCTGAACTCCCGCGCCATCAGCTCGCCGGCCAGCTTGGTGACGCCATAGACGGAGCGCGGGGCCTTGGGATGCTCCTCGGGCAGCGGCCGGTACGTGGGGTGGCCGTGCTCGCCCGCGACCGGACCGTACACCGACCGCGAGCTCGTGTAGATCACGCGGCGGCAGCCCTCGATCCTGGCGGCCTCCAGGACAGTCACCGTCCCTCCGGCGTTGACCTGAAACCCCTTGTAGGGGTCGGCCTGCGCCTCCGGGATGATCACCGCAGCCAGGTGGATGATCGTCCGGACCTGCTGGGCCCGGATGATCCGCACGAGCTGATCCAGGTCCAGCACGTCCCCCTGGATGACCTCCACCTGGTCCTGGACGTCGCCGAGGAACGTCCGGTCAAGGCGGCGGTCGTAGAGCAGGGGCCGGTGCCCTTCCTTGGCCAGCTCGACCGCAACGCAGGAGCCGATGATCCCCGTCCCGCCGGTGATCAGGATCGACACGCGCGCGGCCTCCTTCCCGGTGATCGCCC
>JACPFL010000014.1:0-1044 GCA_016183025.1 Deltaproteobacteria bacterium
GCGGGGTGGTGGCGACCATGGCCGGACCAGGGAGCTGGCAGGGAGCGGTGCACTGGGGGGAGGTGCTGCGACTGGGGGCAGCGATCGTAGGGGGCGCAGGGATCTTCTTGGGCGTCTGCGCGGTGTTGCGGGCGCCGGAGCTGGCAGCCCTGCAGGGCGCATTGCGCCGTCGGCTGAGGCGACGGGGGGAGGTGATGGGAGATGTCCAGACCGAGTGAGCGCGGGGTTGCGCGGATCTTCAGGTCCATCTGGGGGTGGGCGGCCGTGGTGGAGGGGCCCCGGGGGCTTCGGGAGGTCTGGCTGCCGGCGCCCCGGCGGGCAGCCCTGGTCGCCAGGGCCCGGCGTCAGGGCCTCGGGATCAAGAACGGAGCCGCGTCAGCCGGCGCCGCCGCGCTCCAGGCCTACCTGGCTGGACGGGCGAGCCGCCGCCGGTTAGGGATCGACTGGTCAGCCCACACGCCCTTCGAGCGACGAGTGCTGAGAGTGGTCGCCAGGATCCCCGCGGGAGAGACCCGGACCTACGGATGGGTGGCGGCCCGGGCGGGACGCCCCCTGGCGGCGCGCGCGGTCGGGCGGGCTGTGGGGCGCAACCGCTGTCCGATCCTGGTCCCCTGTCACCGGGTGGTCGGCGCCGACGGGGCGCTGGTCGGCTATTCCGGGGGCGGCGGGCTGGCGATGAAGCAGCGGCTGCTCCAGCACGAGGGGGTCATCCCCCGTCGGCCTTCACGGCGTCCCAGACCGCGTCCATCTCGGCCAGGGTCGCGTCCCTGAGGTGACGGTTCTGCGCCCGGAAGTGCTGCTCCATGGTCCGGAAGCGTCGCTCGAACTTCCGGGTGGCCTGCTGCAGGGCGTCCTCGGGGTCCACCGCCACGAGCCGGCTCAGGTTCACCAGCGTGAGGAGGAGGTCGCCGAGCTCCTCCCCGATCCGCGCGCGGTCGGCGCTCTCGATCCCCGCCTTCAGCTCCGCCAGCTCCTCCTGGACCTTCGTCCAGACCTCTCTCGCGCTGGGCCAGTCGAACCCGACGCGGGAGGCCTTCTCAGTGA
>JACPFL010000014.1:1102-18599 GCA_016183025.1 Deltaproteobacteria bacterium
CTCCCGCGCTCCCTCCCGCTCATCAGCTTCGGCCTCCTTGATCTTCGCCCAGTTGATCAGCACCTGCTGGGCGTCCCGGGCCTCCACCTCGCCGAAGACGTGGGGGTGGCGACGCACCATCTTCTCGCACAGGGAGGTGATGATCCCCCCGAGGTCGCACAGCCCCTGTTCCCGCGCCAGGCGAGCCAGGAAAACGACCTGCAGGAGCAGGTCTCCCAGCTCCTCCCGCAGCCCCTCATGCCCTGGGGCGCTGAGGGCCTCGAGGACCTCGTAGGTCTCCTCCAGCAGGCAGGCCTTGAGCGTGCTGAAGGTCTGCTCACGGTCCCACGGGCAGCGCTCCCGCAGGGCATCCATGATCGCCACCAGATTCTCGAACGAGCGTCCGCTGCCCCCCATAGCCTCCTCGGTCATCGCGCAACCCTTTGGCACGCCGGCACAATCTATGGTATTCTAGCATACGAATGGTCGCGGTCCGGGTGTGCAGTCCAGTCCCTCACGACAGGTCTGGTTGGTCCCCGCGGGTTACCGGCCGTCCCGCTTCCGCGTTTCCGCCCATCGCCCAGCGGCGCCCCGCATCCGATGACCTTGCCCGGTGAGACGGCGTCCCCGGCGGGCCGGGAGGCCGCCGCGTCTCGTGGCCCGTCCAGGGCCGCGAGCAGGGTGGGGGATCGGGTCGCGCCTGACAGGAGCCATCTTGGACAAGACCCTCGTCTTTGATGACAACGCCCTGGCGAACCTGCTCTTCGGGCACCACGAGGAGCACCTCAAGTTGATCGAGAAGGCGGTCGGCGTGCGGATCGATGCGCAGGGGAACCACGCCGTGCTCCACGGCGATGGTCCCGCCGTGCAGTTGGCGGAGCACGTGCTCCAGGAGCTGTACGGGCTCGTGCGGGAGGGGTACCCCGTGTACCCGACGGATGTGGACATGGCGGTCCGGACCCTGAGCGCGGACAGCGCCGCCCGGCTCAAGGACATCTTTCTCGATACGATCTACGTGTCGACGAAGAAGAAGCTGATCACCCCGAAGAGCCCGGCGCAGAAAGCCTATATCGATGCCATCCGGAAGTTCGACATCGTCTTCAGCATCGGCCCGGCGGGCACGGGGAAGACTTATCTCGCCATGGCCATGGCCATCGCCGCCCTGACCCGGCGGGAAGTGGACCGGATCATCCTGGCGCGCCCGGCGGTGGAGGCCGGGGAGAGGCTGGGGTTCCTGCCCGGCACGCTCTACGAGAAGGTGAACCCGTACCTGCGCCCCCTGTATGACGCCCTGCACGACATGATCGACCTGGAGCGGGCGCAGCGCCTGCTCGATCGCGGGATCATCGAGGTGGCCCCGCTGGCGTTCATGCGCGGGCGGACCCTGAACGACTCCTTCGTCGTCCTGGACGAGGCGCAGAACACCACGTCGGAGCAGATGAAGATGTTCCTGACGCGCCTGGGGTTCAGCTCCAAGGCGGTGATCACCGGGGACATCACCCAGATCGACCTGCCTCCCGGGCGCCCCTCGGGACTCGTGGAGGCCCACGAGCTCCTGGTGGGGATCAGCGGGATTGCCTTTGTCCAGTTCACGGAGCGGGACGTGGTCCGGCATCCGCTCGTGCAGGAGATCATCCGGGCCTACGAGAAGCGAAGCGACCAGCGTCCGCCGGAACGATGAGTGTCCTCCTGCAGAACCGGCAGCGGGTGATCAGGTTTCATGCCGGGGCCCTGCGGCGGGCGGCCCAGGCGGCCTTGGCCGCGGCGGGGATCTCCGAGGCGGAGCTCAGCGTGCTCCTGGTCAGTGACCGGCAGATCGCCCGCCTGCACCAGGCCTACCTCCGCAAGCCGGGGCCCACGAACGTGATCGCCTTCCCCATGGGCGAGGGCCGGGGGGGCACCCCCAGCCCGGGCCTGCTCGGCGACGTGGTCATCTCGGTCGAGACGGCGCGGCGCGAGGCTCGCCTCGCGCGCCGTCCGCTGCAGGAGCACCTCGTCCGCCTGCTGATCCACGGCCTGCTCCACCTGCTCGGCTACGTCCACGACCGCTCGCGCCCGGAGGCCCGGGCCATGCAGGCCCGGGAACAGCGTCTGGTCGCTGCCGTGTTGCGCGGCCTCGCCTGAGGCCCGGGGGACCGGGATGGCCGAGGGAGAGCGCGTCGGGCGCCCGGGGGTGCAGCCCCTCCTGGCGTGGCTCCGCGCCCGGTTCCCCCGCCTGGTCCCCCCGGCCGAGCCAGAGTGGCAGGAACTGGGAGCGCGCCTGGGCGAGGAGGGGCGCGCGATGGTCCGCAACCTGCTCCGGCTGCGCGAGGCCGTGGCCCGCGAGGTGATGGTCCCGCGGAGCGAGGTGGTGGCGGTGGAAGCGGAGGTCCCCCTGGCGGAGGTGGCCGACCTGATCGTCGAGACGGGACATTCCCGGCTGCCGGTCTACCGGACGGACCTGGATCACGTGGTCGGGATCCTGTACGCGAAGGCGGACAGGTCATGCGGCTCCCGTACTTCGTCCCGGAATCGATGAATGTCCACAAGCTCCTCCAGGAGTTCCGCCGCCGCCGCATCCACATGGCCGTGGCGATCGATGAGCATGGGGGGACCTCGGGGGTGGTGACGCTGGAGAACCTCTTGGAACTCCTGGTCGGGGAGATCCAGGACGAGTACGACTACGAGGAGCAGCGGATCGTGGAGCTGGCGGATGGATCCTACCTGGTGGACGCCCGGGCGGACATCGAAGCGCTGGAGGAGACCCTGGGGGTGACCCTGCCCCGGGGGAACTTCGAGAGTGCGGGCGGGCTCCTCTCCTTCGTCACCGGGCGGATCCCCCAGGCGGGGGAGGAGGTGGAGATGGAGGGACTTCGCTTCACTGTGGTCTCTGCCGACGAGCGGCGGATCCTGAAACTGCGGGTTCGCCGGCTGCCGTCGCCGCCTTCCGAAGGCTGAGGGCGCCGTGACTGCGACGATGTGGGGACGAATGGGGCTGAGCGCCTTGAGCGGCGCCCTGGTCGTCCTGAGCCTCCCGCCGTTCGATGCCGCCCCGCTCGCCTGGGTGGGGTTGGTCCCGCTGCTCTGGGCCCTGCGGGGGGTGCGCCCGAGGACCGCCGCCGGCCGGGGGTTCGTCGCGGGGCTGGTGGCGGAGCTGGCCGAGCTCTCGTGGATTCCCACCCCGCTGGTGGTCTACGGAAACCTCCCCTATGCCCTCGGGCTGCTGGCGCTGGTGAGCCTCGCCGCCTACCTGGCCCTCTACGTCGCGGCGTTCGCGGCCGGGATGGCCTGGCTGCAGGCCCGGCAGGACGGGGCTGAGGTCCCCGGGGGCCCGCTCCTGTGGGTGGCCCTGGAATACGGGCGGACGTATCTGCTGAGCGGCTTCCCGTGGCTGCTCCTGGGGTATTCCCAGTATCAGGTGCTCCCGGTGCTCCAGATCGCGGACGTGACCGGGATCTACGGCGTGTCCGGGCTGCTGGTCCTGGTGAACGTCCTGCTCGCCCGAGCTGCGCAGGCCCTGGGCGCGGGGGATCCGCTGCCCCGGCGCGAGCTCACGGCCGGCGGGGCGCTCGTCGCACTGGTCCTGGCCTACGGCGGGTGGCAGCTCCACCGGGTCCGGGGCGCCTGGGAGGCCGGAACGCCACTGAAAGTCGGCGTGGTCCAGGGGAATATCGACCAGGCGCGCAAGTGGCGGCCCGAGTTCCAGCAGGCCACTCTGGCGCACTACGAACGCCTGACCCGCGGGCTGGCCGAGGCCCGGCCGATGCTGGTCGTGTGGCCGGAGACCGCGACACCGTTTTACTTCCAGGCGTCCCGGGAGTTTCAGCCGGTGCTCTTCGGCCTGGCTGACGCCCTGAGGGCGGCGCTCCTGTTCGGCAGTCCCGGGATGGCGTACGCCAGCAGCGAGCTGCAGTTTCATAACAGCGCGTTCCTGGTGCAGCCTGGCGGGCAGGTGCTGGGCCGTTATGATAAGCTGCACCTGGTCCCGTTCGGCGAGTACATCCCCCTGGCCTGGCTGGTGGGCCGGACGGGCGGACTCATCCAGGGGGCAGGGGCCTTCTCGCCGGGGCAGGGCCAGACCCTGCTGCCGCTGGGATCGCTCCGGATCGGCGTGCTGATCTGCTACGAGGCCATCTTTCCGGAGCTGAGCCGCCGGGCGGTCCGGGCCGGAGCCGGGTTGCTGGTCAACCTGACCAACGATGCCTGGTTCGGCCGAACGGGCGCGCCGGCCCAGCATCTAGCCATGACCGTGGTCCGGGCCGTGGAGAACCGGGTGCCGGTCGTGCGGGCGGCCAACACCGGGATCAGCGCGGTGGTGGGGACCGACGGGGCCATCCGGGCCACCCTCCCCCAGTTTCGGCGAGGGAGCCTGGTAGAGGTGGTCCGGCTCTCCCAGGGGGGGAGCCTGTACACACGCATCGGCGATCTCTTCGCCCAGCTCTGCGCGGCCGGGGCCGTGCTCCTGGGCGTGATCCTGTGCAGGCGGAGGCCATGATGGTGGACGTGACGGTCACGGATCGCATCGAGCGGCTCGCGGCGCGACTCGAGCAGCTCCGGGGGCATCTTTGACCTGGGTGGGAAGCGGGACCGGCTCCAGGCGATCGAGGCCGAGGGGCACAAGGAGGATTTTTGGAAGGACAGCGATCGCGCGGCCCAGCTCCTGAGGGAGCGCACCGCCATCGAAAACGTGCTGGCGTGGGCGCGCGAGCAGGGACGGCGCCTGGAGGAGTGCCGGATCCTGGCGGATCTGATGCAGGAGGAGGAAGATCTGGCCACGCTGGAGGAGTTGCGCCAGGAGCTGGAGGCCCTCGAGGCGGAGGTCGACCGGGTCGAGCTGGAGCAGGTGCTCAGCGGGGAGCATGATGGGCGCAACGCGATCGTCTCCATCCACGCCGGGGCGGGCGGGACCGAGGCGTGCGACTGGGCCACCATGCTCCTGCGGATGTACCTGCGCTGGGCCGAGCGGCGCGGGTACAAGACCGAGGTGCTCGACTACCAGCCGGGCGAGGAGGCCGGGGTGCGGAGCGTGACCTTCACCGCCTCCGGGAAGTATGCCTATGGGTACCTCAAATCCGAGAGCGGCATCCACCGTCTCGTGCGCATCTCCCCCTTCGACGCCTCGAGCCGGCGCCACACCTCCTTCGCCTCCGTCTTCATCTTCCCGGAGCTGGCCGACGACATCGTCGTGGAGATCAACGAGGCCGACCTGAAGGTGGACACGTACCGGGCCAGCGGGGCAGGGGGGCAGTACGTCAACAAGACCGACTCTGCCGTCCGGATCACCCACCTGCCCACCGGGATCGTGGTCTCGTGCCAGAACGAGCGCTCTCAGCACAAGAATCGGGCCATGGCCATGAAGATCCTCCGGGCCCGTCTCTACGAGTTGCAGCGGGAGGAGCAGCAGCGCAAGCTCGAGGAGTTCCATGCCGGCAAGAAGGAGATCGCCTGGGGGAGCCAGATCCGCTCCTACATCCTGCACCCCTACCGCCTCATCAAGGATCACCGCACCAACCTGGAGGTGGGCAACGTGGATGCGGTGCTCGACGGCGAGCTGGAGCCCTTTATCGAGGCCTACCTCTTCGGCCCCCGCGCGCGGGCCTGACTCACGAAACCTCCCGACAACACTGGTGGTTTTCGCTAGATTTCCTTGACGGGTCGTGACAAAACGGGGTATGGTCAGGCAGTTTGCGGCGCGGGATTCCGTGGCGGGCCAGGGGAGGGGCGGTGGACGAGGGGCGAGAGCTGATCGAGCGGCGGCGTCAGAAGGTCGCGGCCCTCCGTCGGGAAGGCATCCCGCCCTATCCCAACCGGTTCAAGCCCCGCCACACGACCGAGGAGCTCCGTCAGCGCTTCGGCACCCTTCCGGCCGAGGCGCTGGAGACGGTGGCTGAGACGTTCGCCCTGGCCGGCCGCGTCATGGCGCGGCGGGACTTCGGCAAGGCCATTTTCCTTCAGATCCAGGATCGCAAGGGGCAGCTCCAGCTCTACCTCCGGCAGGACGCGCTGGGCGAGGTCGCCTACGGCCAGGCCCGCGACATTGACCTCGGGGATCTCATCGGAGTCGAGGGGCGGCCGTTCCGCACGCGCACCGGTGAGCTGACCCTGCGGGCGCAGGCGCTCGTCCCGCTCGCCAAGGCCATCCGGCCCCTGCCCGAGAAGTGGCACGGGCTGACCGATATCGAGACCCGCTACCGGCAGCGGTACGTGGACCTCATCGTCAACCCGCAGGTGCGCGAGCTGTTCCAGCGTCGCTCCCGCATCATCCGGCGTCTCCGGGAGTTCTTTGACGCGCGCGACTTCCTGGAGGTGGAGACGCCGATGATGCACCAGATCCCCGGGGGGGCGGCCGCCCGGCCGTTCAAGACGCACCACCAGGCCCTGGACACCGACCTCTACCTCCGGATCGCCCCGGAGCTGTACCTGAAGCGGTTGCTGGTCGGGGGGTTCGAGCGGGTCTACGAGATCAACCGGAACTTCCGCAACGAGGGGCTGTCGGTCCAGCACAACCCCGAGTTCACGATGGTCGAGTTCTACCAGGCCTACGCGACCTACGAGGACCTCATGGAGCTGACCGAGGAGCTCCTGGTCCACCTGGCGAAGGAGGTCCTGGGAAGCGCGCAGTTCGACTACCAGGGGACGTCGGTGGACCTGACGCCTCCCTGGGAGCGCCTCCGCCTGGAGGAGGCCGTGTTGAAGTTCGGCGGGATCGGGAGGGAGGTGTTCGCGGACCCGGAGCAGGCCCTGGCCTATGCGCGGAGCCTGGGCGTGGGCGCGGACCCGACCTGGTCCCGCGGGGAGCTGCTCACGGAGCTGTTCGAGGTGGTGGTCCAGCCGCGGCTGCACCGCCCGACCTTCATCCTGGACTTCCCGGTGGAGGTCTCGCCCCTGGCCAGGAGCCGGGACGATGCCCCCGGCCTCGTGGAGCGCTTCGAGCTGTACATCGCCGGCCGTGAGATCGCGAACGCCTTCTCGGAGCTGAACGATCCCGAGGAGCAACGGGGCCGGTTCGAGGCCCAGCTCCGGGGCGCCCGGGATGACGGCCTCCCCCGCGAGATCGACGAGGACTTCGTGCGCGCCCTCGAGTACGGCATGCCCCCGGCCGCGGGCGAGGGGATCGGGATCGACCGGCTGGTCATGCTCTTCACCAACGCCGCGAGCATCCGCGAGGTGATCCTCTTCCCCCAGCTCCGTCCGGAGAGGTAGGCCGTGCGCATGCCCTACGAGCTGTTCGTCGGCCTGCGCTACCTGAAGGCCAAGCGCAAGCAGACCTTCATCTCGATCATCACCTTCATCTCGGTGGCCGGCGTGGCGGTGGGGGTGATGGCGCTCATCATCGTCCTCTCCGTGATGAGCGGCTTCCAGGAGGAGGTGAAGTCGAAGATCCTGGGGATCAACGCCCATGTCCTGATCCTGGAGCTGGGGGGGGCCATGGAGGACTACCGGCGGGTCCAGGAGATCGCCCTCCAGGTCCCGGGCGTGGTGGCGGCCACCCCGATGATCGACACCCAGATCATGCTGACGGCCGAGGGCGGGGTGTCGGGCGCCGTGCTCCGGGGGATCGAGCCCGCCTCTGTCGGGCGCGTGACCAGCCTGCCCCAGGCCATCCGGCAGGGCTCGCTCGCGGACCTGCAGCCCCGGGACGGACTGCCCGGGATCCTCCTCGGGCGCGACCTCGCCCGGCGCCTGGGGACCTTCCCCGGCGACGTGGTCACCGCCGTGTTGCCCACCGGCGGCACCGCCGGGCCTTTGGGGATGATCCCCCGGCTCAAGCGCTTGCGGGTGGCCGGGATCTTCGACATCGGCTACTTCGAATACGATGCCGCCTTCGCGTACGTCGCCCTGCCCGAGGCGCAGGCCTTCCTGAACCTCGGCAACCGGGTGACGGGCGTGGAGGTGAAGGTGGCGGACATCTACCGCGCCCGGGAGATCTCGCGGGCCATCCGCGACCGGCTGGGCCACCCGTACTGGACCCGGGACTGGACCGAGATGAGCCGGAACCTGTTCGCCGCCCTGAAGCTCGAGAAGATCGGCATGTTCATCATCATGACGCTCACGGTGCTCGTGGCGGCCTTCAACATCATCAGCACCCTCATCATGGTCGTCATGGAGAAGGGGAAGGACATCGCGATCCTGAAGTCCATGGGGGCGACGCCCGGAGGGATCCTGCGGATCTTCATGATCGAGGGGCTGGTGATCGGCCTGGGCGGGACCCTGCTCGGCCTGCTGGGCGGGTACGTCGGGTGCCGCCTGCTGGCGGAGTACCAGTTCATCAAGCTCCCGACCGACGTCTATTTCATCTCCGCCCTGCCCGTCCGGCTCGAGTGGGTCAACTTTCTGGCGGTCTCCGGCGCCGCCGTCGCCCTGAGCTTCCTGGCGACCATCTACCCCTCCTGGCAGGCTGCTCGGCTCGACCCGGCTGAGGCCCTGAGGTACGAGTAGGGGTGGGGGCGCTCATCGAGGTCCGAGATCTGCGCAAGGCCTTCCGGCAGGCCGACCAGATCATCGAGGTCCTCCGGGGGATCGACCTGGAGGTCGGCCCCGGCGAGCGCGTGGCCATCGTCGGCGCCTCGGGGGTGGGCAAGAGCACCCTGCTCCACATCATGGGCGGGCTCGAGCGCCCGTCCTCCGGCGAGGTGCTCTTCGCGGGCGTCAGCCTCTGCGCCCTGGACGCGCGGCGCCTGGCGGCGTTCCGGAACCGGCGGATCGGGTTCGTCTTCCAGTTCCACCACCTCCTGCCGGAGTTCACCGCGCTGGAGAACGTGATGATGCCGGCGCTGATCGCCGGCGTCGCCCGGGCCGAGGCGGAGCAGCGGGCCCGGGCGATCCTGGGGGAGGTGGGGCTCGGGGACCGCCTGACCCACAAGCCCGGGGCCCTCTCCGGCGGGGAGCAGCAGCGGGTGGCGGTGGCGAGGGCGCTGAGCCTGCGGCCCGATGTCCTGCTGGCGGACGAGCCCACCGGCAACCTGGACGCGCGCACGGGCGAGGGGGTGCACGAGCTGTTGGTGCGCCTGAACGAGGAGCTGGGCACGACGCTCGTCATCGTGACCCATAACCCGTCGCTCACGAAGCAGATGACCCGGGTGGTCCGGATGCACGATGGCCGGACGGAGGAGGGGCTGCCGCCCGAGGCGCCTGGGAGGGCGCCTCACCGTCCCTGAGCCGCGCGGCGGTCTCCCGGGCGTCTGGAGCATGAGGCATGCCACTGAGAGGGCGCGCAGGAAGCCTGGTCTGGTGTTTGCTCGGGACTCTGCTCGTCCACGGCCTGGCCTGGGGCGCCGAGGAGGTGCTCCGGGTCTCCATCCGGGGCAACCGCCGGATCGAGGAGGACGCCATCCGGCTGCGGATCCGGACCCGCGCGGGGCAGCCGTACAGCGCCGAGGCCATCCGGGAGGACATCCGGCGGATCTTCGAGATGGGCTTCTTCACCGATATCCAGGTGGACCTGCAGGAGACCCCAGGCGGGATCGAGATCACGTTCATCGTGCAGGAGAAGCCGGCCATCAAGGAGGTGGCCTTCCAGGGGTATCGGCGGCTGAGCCTGGAGGACTTGCAGAAGGCCATTGACCTCAGGCCCGGGGCCTTCTTGGACCTGGCGCAGATCAAGGCCAACGCGGAGAAGATCTACCGGGCCTACGCCGACAAGGGGTACTACGCCGCCGTGGTCGAGCACCGCCTGGAGACCGTGGAGGCGAACCAGGTGCAGGTCGTCTTCCAGATCCGGGAGAACGAGCGGGTCTACGTCTGGCAGATCCAGTTCGAGGGCGCCCGCGCCTTCACGGACCGCGAGCTGCGCAAGGTGATGGAGACCTCGACCCGAGGGCTCTTCTCCTGGATCACGGGCTCGGGGGTGCTCAAGCAGGATGTCCTCGATCGCGACCTCGACGCCCTGACCGCCTACTACCTGGATCATGGCTACATCCAGGCCCGTGTGTTCAAGCCGCGGATCGACGTCTCCCGGGAGGGGATCCGGATCACCATCCCCGTCGAGGAGGGGCGCCTGTTCCGAGTGGGACGGGTGGAGCTGAAGGGGGAGCTGATCGCCCCGGAGCCGGAGATCGCCCAGCTCCTGACCCTCAAGTCCGGGGAGCCCTTCAACCGCTCCCAGCTCCGGAAGGATGTGGATGCCATCGTCGCCTTCTACGGGAACCGGGGCCATGCCTTCGCCTCCGTGACCCCCGAGACGCGGGTCCGCGACCCGGAGCAGGCGGTGGACATCGCGTACGCGGCTCAGCAGGGCGCCCTCGCGCGGATCGGGCGGATCACGATCACGGGGAACAGCATCACCCGGGACAAGGTCATTCGTCGTGAACTACGCCTGGCGGAGGGCGACCGCTACAACGCGTCGCTGCTGACCCGCAGCCGGCAGCGGGTGCAGAACCTGGGCTTCTTCGAGGAGACCAACCTGACCACCAAGCCGGGGGAGGATCGCGACACCATCGACGTCAACATCCAGGTGAAGGAGGCCCCCACCGGACGGTTCACCGTGGGGGCGGGGGTCGGGTCGGAGTCGGGGTTCATCGTCCTCGCCGAGATCGCCCAGCAGAACCTGTTCGGACGGGGGCAGAGCCTCTCGCTCAGCGGCCGTCTGAGCGGGATCAGCTCCGACTTCGTCCTGAGCTTCACCGAGCCCTGGCTCTTCGACATCCCCCTGTCCGCGGGCGCCGACCTGTTCAACACCAGGCGGGAGTTCATCAACTTCAACCGGGACAGCAAGGGAGGAGCCCTGCGGGCCGGCTATCCCCTGACCGAGTTCATCCGGGGGACCCTCAAGTACCGGTTCGAGGAGATCAAGATCGGGAGTGTCGCCGAGACCGCCGCCACCATCATCCGGGAGGAGGAGGGGAAGTCCACCACGTCGAGCCTGACGGCTGGTGCCGCCCACGATACCCGTGACAACGTCCGGGATCCCCGCCGGGGGAGCCTGAGTAGCCTCTCGGCCGAGTACGCGGGGAGCTTCTTGGGGGGGACCAACGACTTTTACAAATTCATCGGCTCCACCCTCTGGTACTTCCCCCTGCCGCTCGACAGCGTGTTCTCCCTGGCTGGGCGCCTCGGATACGCGGAGGCCTACCGCGGCCGGCTCCGGATCGGCGAGCGTTTCTTCGCCGGCGGGGTCAACTCGGTCCGAGGGTTCCGGCCCGGCGCCCTGGGCCCCCGCGACCCGGCCACCGGGGATGTGGTGGGGGGCGGCAAGGAGCTGATCGTCATCAATGAGGTCATCTTCCCCATCCTCCCCTCCATCGGGCTGCGGGGGGTCGTGTTCGGCGACGCCGGGAATGCCTTCGCGACGGACAAGGGCTACGACCTGGGGGACCTGCGCTACAGCGCCGGGGCTGGAGTCCGGTGGATCTCGCCGATCGGCCCGCTCCGGTTCGAATACGCCATCCCCTTCAATCGCAAGCCGGACGAGGAGAAACGGAACTTCATCTTCACTTTCGGGACATTCTTCTAGCCGTGGAGGGACGAGGGCGATGAGGAACAGGCTGGGGGCGGCGGTGCTGGTCACGCTCTCCGGGGTCCTCTCCGGCGGATGGGCCGGCGCGGCGGAGCCGGCGCGCAAGGTCGGGTTTGTCGACCTGCAGGCGGCCCTGATGCGCACCGAGGCGGGGAAGGAGGCCGCCCGCCAGCTCGCGCAGAAAAAGCAGACGATGGAGAAGATCCTCAAGGAGAAGGACCAGGAGCTGGGCAAGCTGAAGGGGGAGTTGGAGAAGCAGGGGATGCTGCTCTCCCCCCAGGTCCGGGAGAGCCGGCAGTGGGAGTACCAGCTCAAGGCCAGGGAGTTCGAGCGCCTCCTGCGGAACTATGACGACGAGCTCAGGCGAGAAGAGAATGTCCAGGCGAACCGGATCGCCCAGGAGCTGCGGCGGATCGTCGAGGATATGGGGCGGGAGGGCGGCTATGCCCTGATCCTCGACCGGGGCGCGGTGGTCTATGCGGGCGGGGCCGTGGACGTCACCGAGGAGGTGATCAAGGCCCACAACGCCGCCCGCAAGGCGCCCCCGACGAAGCGCTAGGACGGAGGGCGGCGGCTGGTGGCTCGGCTGCGGGAGCTGGCCGCCCTGGTGGGCGGCGAGGTAGTGGGGCCCGGCGAGGTCGAGATCGCCGGGGTCGCGGGGATCGACCACGCCGGGGAGGGCGACCTCACCTTCGTGGCGAGCGCCCGCTATGCCCGCCGCCTGCAGACCTGCCCGGCCGCCGCGGCGATCGCCACGGGCCCGGTGCCCGGGCTCACCAAGCCTGTGCTCGTGGTCCCGAATCCTTATCTGGCCTTCGCCCGTCTGCTCGCGTACTTCCATCCGCCGCGGCGGGAGAGCCCGGGCGTGGACAGCCGGGCCGTCCTGGCCCCCGACGTGCGCCTGGGGCGGGACGTGACGATCGGTCCCTTCGTGTACGTCGGCGCCGGGAGCGTGCTCGGGGACCGGGTGGTGCTCCACCCCGGGGTCTACGTCGGCGAGCGGTGCGTGCTCGGGGAGGACACGGTGGTCCACCCGAACGCGTGCCTCCTCGCCGGGAGCCAGGTCGGCCGGCGGGTGGTGCTCCACCCCGGGTGCGTGATCGGCAGCGAGGGGTTCGGGTATGCCCGGGACGGGGCGGCCTACGTGAAGATCCCGCAGATCGGCCGGGTCGTGCTGGAGGACGACGTCGAGGTGGGCGCCAACGCCACGATCGATCGGGCGACCCAGGGGGAGACCCGGATCCGGCGGGGGACGAAGATCGACAACCTCGTCATGGTCGCGCATAACGTGACCATCGGCGAGGACACGGTGATCGCGGGGCAGGCCGGCATCGCGGGCTCCAGCACCGTGGGGTCCCGGGTGATCATCGCCGGCCAGGTCGGCATCGGAGACCACCTCGCCGTGGGCGACGCGGCCGTGCTGAGCGGTCGGGCGGGGGTGATCGGCCGCGTGCCGCCAGGGGGGACCTGGAGCGGGCATCCGGCCCGGCCGCACCGGGAGTGGCTCAGGCGGGAGGCGCTGATCAGCCGGCTCCCGGGGCTGCAGCAGGCCCTGGCGGCCCTTGAGCGCCGGGTTCGGGAGCTGGAGGCCCGCCTGGTGGCGGACAGGAGGGGGTGATGTTCGAGATCAGCGAGATCATGGGGTTCCTCCCCCATCGGTTCCCCTTCCTCATGGTGGACCGGATCCTGGAGGCCGAGCCGGGCAAGCGGATCGTCGGCATCAAGAACGTGACCATCAACGAGCCCTACTTCCAGGGGCACTTCCCGGGCCACCCCATCGTCCCCGGCGTGCTGCTCGTCGAGGCGATGGCTCAGGTCGCGGCCGTGCTCGTCTTCCTCACGGAGGGCGAACGGGTGAACGTCGAGGAGAAGGTCAGCTACTTCATGGGAATCGACAAGGTCAAGTTCCGCAAGCCGGTGGTCCCGGGCGACCGCCTTCGTGGAGGAGAAGCTGGTGATGGAGGGCGAGCTGCTGGCGACCTTCGTGGACCGCCGGCAGCCGGCAAGCCTCATCGGAGAGGGGAGCGAGGGATGAGCGGCGGCGTGCCCGCTCGACCCGGGCCATGCGGGCCCAGGGCAGGGGGGCGGTGATGGGCCGGGTGCGGATCGGGGTGGTCGGGGTGGGGCACGTCGGGACGTTCCATGCCGAACGGTACGCGAGCCTGCCGGAGGCCGAGCTGGTCGCCGTGGCGGACATCAACCCCGAGCGGCTGAGGGTCCTCGACCGCCAACTGAGGGTGCGGGGACACCTCGATTACAAGGAGCTCTACGGGGAGGTCGAGGCCGTCTCGATCGCGGTCCCCACCGCCATCCACTACGAGGTGGCGCGGGACTTCCTGGACCAGGGCATGGACGTCCTGCTCGAGAAGCCCATGGCCACGAGCCTGTCCGAGGCTGAGGATCTGATCCAGCGCGCGATGGCCGGCCGACGGATTCTGCAGATCGGCCACTCGGAGCGCTTCAACCCGGCCATCCTGGCCCTCCGGGACCGAGGGATCGCCCCCCGGTTCATCGAGTGCCACCGCCTGGCGCCCTTCGGCCCGCGGGGGACCGACGTGGACGTGATCCTGGATCTTATGATCCACGACCTGGACATCATCCTGGACTTCGTCCGCTCGGAGGTGGTGGGGATCGACGCCGTAGGCGTGCCCGTGCTCTCCTCCCGGGTGGATATCGCCAACGTCCGGCTGCGGTTCGCCAACGGCTGCGTGGCCAACGTGACGGCCAGCCGGGTCTCTGCCGAGCGGATGCGGAAGATCCGGATCTTTCAGCCCGACGCCTACGTCTCGGTGGATTATGCCGCCCCGGAGGTCCTGATCTACCGGCTGGCGAACGGCGACAGCGGGTTGCCAGGCATCATCCGCGAGGAGGTGACCCTGCCCCGGGCCGATGCCCTGGAGATGGAGCTGCGGGCCTTCCTGGACTCGGTCCTGAGCCGGCGGCCGCCCGCCGTCAGTGGCGCCGACGGACGCCGGGCCCTGGAGGTCGCCCTGCGGATCGCGGAGATGCTATGAGCCAGCGCCCTGACGTGGAGCCCATCCCGCTGGTGGACCTGCGGCCGCAGTACCGGGCGCTCCGCCAGGAGATCGACGAGGCGATCCGGGAGGGCCTGGAGAGCGGGCAGTTCATCCTGGGCCCCCAGGTCGCGCGCCTGGAGGCGGAGGTCGCGGCCTACCTGGGCGGGGGCGCGGCGGTCGGGGTGGCCTCCGGGACCGACGCGCTGCGCCTGGCCCTCGAGGCCTGCGGGGTCGGGGCGGGTGATGAGGTGATCGTCCCTTCGTTCACCTTCGTGGCCACCGCCTCCATGGTCCGGCAGGTCGGGGCCAGCCCGGTCTTCGCGGACATCACCCCCGATACCCTCACCCTGGACCCGGCGTCCGTCGAGGCGCGGGTGAACCCCCGGACCCGTGCGGTTGTCCCGGTGCACCTGTTCGGCGCACCCGCGGACGTGGACGAGCTGGGGGCCCTGTGCCGACACCACGGGCTCCACCTGATTGAGGACGCGGCCCAGGCCTTCGGCGCGGAACATCGAGGGCGCAAGGTCGGGGTGATCGGGGAGGCCGGATGCTTCAGCTTCTTCCCGTCGAAGACTCTGGGGGCCTACGGGGACGGCGGGATGCTGGTGGGGGGGCCGGCTGTCGTCGACCGCGCTCGTCTGGTGCGCAACCACGGGAGCCGCACCCGCTACCAGTACGAGGCCCTCGGCATGAACAGCCGGCTGGACGAGCTGCAGGCTGCCGTCCTGCGGGTCAAGCTGCGGCGGGTCGAGGAGGCGATCGAGGCCCGGCGAAAGCGGGCAGCGCTCTATGGCCAGCTTCTGGCTGACGCCCCGGTCCGGCTCCCTGAGGAGACGCCGGAGACCCGACACGTCTTCAGCGTCTTCACGATCCGGACACCGGTGCGCGATCGGGTCCGGGCAGCCCTTGAAGCGGCGCGGATCGCCTCCGCCATTTACTACCCGCAGCCGCTCCACCATGCGCCGATCTTTGGAGGCGCAGCCGAGAGCCTGCCCCACACGGAGCAGGCCTGCCGCGAGGTCCTGGCGCTCCCGCTCTATCCGGAGCTCCCGGATGGGGCGATCGAGCGGATCACCGCCGTCGTGAGGCGCGCATGCTGAGCACGGAAGGCCGAACAGCCCGGGCCCTGATCGTGGCAGGAGAGGCCTCGGGTGACCTCTACGGGGCGGCCTTGGTCCGGGCCCTGGGCGAGCAGGCCCCCGGGCTGGAGTTCGTGGGGATCGGCGGGGCGGAGATGGAGAAGGCGGGGGTGCGACTGCTCGCCCGGTCCGCACAGCTCGGCGTGGTCGGCTACGTGGAGCTGGCCGGAAGCCTGCGGTACATCGCCGAGGCCTACTGGCGGGCGCGCGGGGTGCTGCGGGCGGAGCGTCCGGCGCTCGCCATCTTCATCGACTACCCCGACTTCAACCTCCGGCTCTGCCGGGTGGCCCGGGGGGCCGGGGTGCCGGTCCTCTACTACATCAGCCCCCAGGTCTGGGCGTGGCGGCGCTGGCGGGTGCGCACGATCGCCCGTGTCGTGGACCGCATGCTGGTGGCCTTCCCGTTCGAGGTTCCCTTCTACCAGCAGGCCGGGGTGCCCGTGGAGTTCGTGGGGCACCCCCTGCTGGACCTCGCAGTCCCGACCCTGTCCCGGGAGGACTTCTTCCGGACCGTCGGGCTCGATCCCAGCCGTCCGCTGCTCGCCCTGGCCCCGGGGAGCCGTCGCGCTGAGGTGGCCCGCCTGCTCCCCCTCGTGGCCGAGGCGGCCCGGCGGCTCCAGGTCCGTGACCCCCACCTGCAGGTGCTGGTGGCCCCGGCCTCCACAGTGGACCCCCAACAGCTTCAGCAGGCGGTCGCCGCGAGCGCGCTGGAGGCCCGGGTGATCGCCGGGTGTACGTACGATATCCTCGCTCACGCCGACGCCGCCATCGTCGCCTCGGGCACCGTGACCCTGGAGGCCGCCCTGCTCGGTGTGCCGATGGTGGTGGTCTACCGGCTCTCGCCCCTGACTTACGGGCTCGTGCGCCCCTTCATCCATGTCCGGCACATCGCGCTCCCCAACCTCATCGCGGGGCGCCGGGTGGTGCCCGAGCTGATCCAGGGGGCCGCCACGCCCGGTCGGCTCGCGGCTGCGACAGCTCGTCTGCTCGACGATCCCGAGGCCCGCACGGCCATGCGGAAGGATCTGGGGACGGTGCGGGGGGCGCTCGGCGGCCCCGGGGCCACGGCCCGGGCCGCCGCGGCCGCCCGGACCATGCTGAGGATCGGGTGATGCCGGTCTACCTGCGTCTGCTCCGCCTGGTGCGCCCCTACTGGCGCCGGCTGGCCCTGGCGATGAGCTGCATGGCCCTGATCGCGGCCGTGACCGCGGCCACGGCCCTGCTGGTCAAGCCGGTGCTGGATGACGTCTTCTTCCGGCGGAACTGGCAGATGCTGGTGCTCCTGCCGCTGGTCGTCCTGGCCCTGTTCCTGCTGAAGGGGCTCTTCCTGTACGGGGAGGAGTACTTCATGGGGTATGTGGGGCAGCGGGTCATCGCGGACATGCGGGACCGGCTCTACCAGCACCTGCAGCGGCTGCCCGTCGCGTTCTTCACGCGGACCCCGACCGGGGTCATCATCTCCCGCATCACCAACGACGTGAACCTCATCCAGGCGGCAGTGACCAACGCCCTGACGAGCGTGCTGAAGGACCTGTTCACGGTCGTGGGGCTCACGGGCGTGCTGCTGTACCGGGACTGGCAGCTCGCCCTGCTCGCCTTCGTGGTCCTGCCGTTCGCCGGCGGGTTCATCGTGAAGGTCGGGCGGAAGCTCCGCCGGGTGAGCGCCGAGACCCAGACGGCGATGGGGAGCCTGTCCACCCGGATCCACGAGACCGCGACGGGGACCCGGATCGTCAAGGCCTTCGGCATGGAGGCGTTCGAGAGCCGCCGCTTTGCGGAGGAGAACCGCCAGCTCTTCACCCTGCTCATGCGGGCCTACAAGGCGCGGGCCCTGACCTCCCCGGCCATGGAGCTGCTGGCCGGGATCGGCGTGGCCTTCATCATCTGGTATGGCGGGGCCAAGGTCATGGCGGGCAGCCACACCCCGG
>JACPFL010000227.1:0-1318 GCA_016183025.1 Deltaproteobacteria bacterium
CAGGTCGTGATGCTGGCCTTCTTCGGCACCGCCTGACCGGCCTGCCGGAGGGAGTTTCCCTCCCGGGAGCAGGCGTACCAGGCGTGGAGGCGACAGGGGCTAGCAGTGGTCGCCGTGAACTTCAAGCAGCCGCGCCGGGAGGTGGCCCGGTACCGCGAGGCGCTCGGGCTCTCGTTCCCGGTGCTGCTGGACCAGGATGGGAGCGTGACCGCGGCGTACAAGGCCTGGGGGCACCCCATGACGTTCCTCATCGGGCGGGAGGGCGAGGTGATCGGCCAGATCGTGGGCGCGCGGGAGTGGACCGCGGAGCCGGCCCGGCGGCTGCTGGAGACGTTGCTGGCCCCGGCGCCCGAGCGGAGCGGCTCTGGAGCCGAGGGGGTAGGAGACGGCCGCGGGGGGGACGGAGCGCAGGTGCCGCGCTGAACGACAGAGCACCTCGTGACTCAGCCGGGACGGGGAAAGCCGTCCCAGAAAGCCGTTAGGCGCCCGCACGGGCGTTCCGCTCCACCGCGGTTCCATCCCACCGAACAGCGAGCCGCCGCCGACGCGAGAAGCCTGGCTCGCTGAGTACGAGAAGGTCGGCGCAGCCAAGCCCCTCGGCTACGCTGCCCACTGAGAGGCACGCGTGGAGATCCTGCCACTCGTCCGGCAGTTCGGCTACCCTCTGGTTTTCGGGGGGGCCTTGCTGGACTTCCTCGGGCTGCCGATTCCGGCCGAGATCGTCCTGCTCCTGGCTGGCGCGCTCGCCGCCGGCGGCGAGCTGAGCCTGCCCGTCGTGGTGGCGGCGGGGGCAGCAGGAGCGCTGGCCGCGGATCACCTGTGGTATGTCATCGGCCGCCTGCGGGGGGTGAGCCTCCTGCGGCTCTACTGCCGGGTCTCCATGGGCTCCGCCCACTGCGTCACGCGGACTGGGGATCTCCTTCGTCGGGTCGGGCCAGCCTCGCTGCTCGCGGGGAAGTTCCTCATCGGCGTGCGCGCCTTCGCTGCTCCTCTGGCGGGGGCCTCCCGGATCCCGTATGGGCGATATTTGCTGTTCAACGGCCTGGGGACCGTGATCTGGGCGTCGGTGGCCAGCGCCGTGGGGTTCCTCTTCGGCCGCCAGATCGGGGCCCTCACCGTGGGGGTCCAGGAGCTGACCCGGGCCGCCAGCGTCGTGGTGCTGGTGTCTGTCCTGGGCTATCTGACCTGGAAAGGCGTGCGCCGGCTGCGTTACGGCCCCGCCGAATCCGGGGCCGCGGTGGCGATGGGAGAAGCGCCTGCCGAGCTGCCGCCGGTAGGGGTGAGTCCTGGCAGCGGGTGAGGGAGAAGATGGGGCCGA
>JACPFL010000227.1:1359-3259 GCA_016183025.1 Deltaproteobacteria bacterium
CTTCCGGTCTCTGCACCTCGCCCACAGGGCGGAGTCGGTAGCGGAGGCCGCTCAGCGTCCATCGACCCGGAGCCTGGGGTGACCACCCGCGCTCGGAATCGCCCCATGAGCACCCGACTCTGCCAGCAGAAGGGACGGCCACTATGACTCCAAAGGGGAAGGACCTCGATCAGCTCTGCATCAACGCCATTCGCATGCTGGCTGCGGACGCGGTCCAGCAGGCGAAGTCCGGGCACCCGGGCATGCCCATGGGGGCGGCCGCGATGGCCTACGTGCTGTGGACCCGGTTCCTCAAGCACAACCCCAGGAATCCCCAGTGGCCGGATCGGGACCGGTTTATCCTGTCGCCGGGTCATGGCTCGATGCTGCTCTACAGTCTCCTCCACCTGACGGGCTACGAGCTGCCGCTCGAAGAGCTCAAGCGGTTCCGGCAGTGGGGGTCGAGGACGCCCGGCCACCCGGAGTACGGGCTGACGCCAGGGGTGGAGGTGACGACCGGCCCGCTGGGACAGGGGTTCGCCAACGGGGTGGGGATGGCGATCGCCGAACGGCACCTGGCGTGCACCTTCAACAGGCCGGGGTTCGAGATCGTGGATCACTACACCTACGGCATCGTGAGCGACGGCGACCTGATGGAGGGCGTCGCGTCGGAGGCGGCCTCCCTGGCGGGCACCCTGAAGCTCGGGAAGCTCATCTACCTCTACGACGACAACGAGATCTCCATCGAGGGGAGCACGGATATCGCCTTCACCGAGTCGGTTGGCCGCCGTTTCGAGGCGTACGGCTGGCACGTGCAGCACGTGGACGGGAACGATCTCGAGGGCGTGACTGCAGCCATCTCCGCGGCGCAGGCCGAGGCCGAGCGGCCGTCGCTGATCATCGCGCGCACGTACATCGGCTTCGGGAGCCCGGGACGGCAGGACACGGCGAAGGCGCACGGGGAGCCGCTAGGGGAAGAGGAGCTCCTGGCGACCAAGCGCGTGCTGGGGTGGCCCCTCGAACCCCGATTCTATATCCCGGAGGAGGCGCTGGCCCACTTCCGCGGGGCGCTGGAGCGAGGAACAGAAGCCGAGGCGGCGTGGCGCACGCGCTTCGACGCCTATGCGCGGGCCTTTCCCAAGGAGGTCGAACAGTGGCGGCTCATGCTGAGCGGCGGGCTGCCGCCGGGCTGGGATTCCCGCCTCCCCCAGTTCACGCCGTCCGAGGGACCTATGGCCACCCGGACGGCCTCCGGGAAGGTGCTCAACGCGCTGGCGGCGGCCGTACCATCCCTCCTGGGAGGCTCCGCGGATCTCGCGCCCTCCACCAGCACCTACCTCAAAGGGTATAGCGACCTGGGCGTCGCGGAGTGGTGCGCCCGCAACATGCACTTTGGCGTGCGGGAGCACGCGATGGGCGCCATCGCCAACGGTATGGCCCTCCACGGGGGGATCATCCCCTACACCGCCACGTTTCTGGCGTTCTCCGACTATATGCGGCCGGCCATCCGGCTGGCGGCGCTGATGGAGATCCGGGTGATCTTTATTTTCACCCATGACTCGATCGGCCTTGGCGAGGACGGCCCGACGCATCAGCCGGTGGAGCACCTGGTCGCCCTCCGGGCGATCCCGGGTCTCCTGACCATCCGGCCCGCCGATGCGACAGAGGCCGCGGAGGCGTGGCGGGTCGCCCTCGGGCGCCGCGGACCCACGGCCCTGATCCTGACGCGGCAGAATCTGCCGGTCCTGGACCGGAAAGAGCTCGCGCCGGCCTCCGGTGTGACCCGCGGCGCGTACGTCCTGGCCGACAGCCCGGAGGAGCCCGACGTCATCCTCATCGCGACGGGCTCCGAAGTCCCCGTGGCGCTCGAGGCTAAGCGCCTCCTGGAAGAGCGGTGGATCGGGGCGCGGGTGGTGAGCAT
>JACPFL010000237.1 GCA_016183025.1 Deltaproteobacteria bacterium
TGTCCATCCGCGAGGAGGCCTGGAGCCCCACCGGGCCCCGCCCTGCCGGGCTGCCCATGGGTCCGCCGCCCGAAGTGGTCGCCTCCCCTGAACCTCCTGCCCCGCAGGATGACGCCGACCTACGGCGCCTGGAGAGCCTGATCGGCTCCCTGCCCTAAAACGCCTGTTTAGACTGTTTGGTGGAGTGGGCGTGTGACCCACAGGAAGATTCGCTTGACACGGCAACACCGTTATATTAGAAATCCTCAAAAGTTATCGAAATAATCCCCCCTTATCCCCCCTTCTGGCTACCCTGCCAGGCGTGGCAGGTGGCATCCGAACTGGTTTTTCTCGATCAGGGCATTCAGCCGAGGGCGTGCACGAGTAGTCCGACGAGCACGATGCCAGCGGCGATCAGGAACATGGCCGGGAGCCCAAAGAACTGGCCCGCCGCCCCCAGGAGCACGGCGCCCAGTCCCACGCCGAGTTCCGACGCGGCCGTGAAGATCGAGATCGTGGCGGCCCGCTGGGACGGAGGCGCCGTCTCGATGACTCCCAGCGAACCAGCTCCGCTGAGCAGCACGAGCGCGGCGGTCACAGCCAGCATGGCCGGCATGCTCACCGTCTTGCGCCCGACGAGATCGGAGATCCGCCCGGCGCCCGCGCGGATGCCGACACTCGTTATGGCCAGGACGGTGAAGAACAGCCCGAACCCCTCGATCCCGCGCTCGTAGGCGGTGATAGGCAGGAACGCGAGGATGGCTCCGTAGCTCAGGCGGCAGCTCAGGTAGGCCAGCGAGGCGGTGACGATGCGGGGGGTCCAGAGGGTTGGGGGGCGGCCCGGCCAGAGGTGCTCTGGGCCGAGCCCCTCCCGCTTCGGCGGGGGCGGCAGCGTCCAGACGAGCCCGATGGCCGTGAGGGCGCACAGCGCAGAGAGCAGGAAAAGGTGGCGGATGGGCACGGATGGGAGGGCGGTCGCCGAGATGGCGGGCGCCACGGCCAGGGCTGTGGTCTGCGCCATGCCGTACCAGCCGATGGTCTCGCCCTGCCGGCCGGGCGGAGCCAGGTCCGCGGCCTGGGTGTTCGCCGCCGTGCTGAACGAGCAGAGGCCGATGGCCTGGACCGCCCGCAGAACGATCAGCAGGAGCACGGTCCCGACCGGCAGGTATCCCAGGGCCGCGGCGAGGAAGATCGAGGCGCCGACCCGCAGGAAGGGGCGGGCGCCGTGGCGGTCAATGGCCGCCCCGACGATCGGCCGCAGGACCAGGGAGCACCCGGTGAGCGTGGCGATGACGAGGCTGGCCTCGAAGCGGCTTCCTCCGAGCTGGATGACATAGACCGGCAGGATCGGGGTGAAGACGTAGAGGCTGCAGAAGAAGAAGAAGGTGGCCGCCAGGAGGAGGCGCATCTGCCCCGTCAGGATGCGCGACGGGCGCGGCGAGGAGAGGGCCATCGGGAACAGGCTCCTGGCTGAGGGCTGCGGCTCCGCCGGGGAAGCCGGGATCGAGCCAAGCATACAGGGGCCGGTGTCGGCCCTGCAAGGCAAGCGCGGCGGCCTTGGCCTGGAGAACCAGCAGGCGCCGTGGACGTGGAGGGGGAAGGGGTCATGAAGACGCAGGCGGTCAATTTCCTGGTAGAATACCTGGCGAACCTGGGGGTGACGCACATCTTCGGCATCCCCGGGGGACCGCTGACCCCCTTCTACATGGCCGTGTACAACGGCCGGAAGATCGAGCCGATCCTGACGAAGCACGAGCTGGGGGCGGCGTTCATGGCGGACGGCTACGCGCGGGTCCGGGGCGGGATCGGGGTCTGCTGCGGGACCACGGGGCCGGGCTCCACCAACCTGATCACCGGGGTCGCCTCGGCCTACGCGGACTCTGTCCCGCTGCTCGTGCTCACCGGGCAGGTCGCCACCAAGGCCTTCGGCAAGGGGGCCTCGCAGGAGTCCACCGAGGAGACCGTGGACATCGTGGAGATGTTCCGGAAGATCACGCGCTACAGCGCGCTGGTGATGAGGGGGGACAAGCTGCCCGAGATGCTCCACCGGGCCATGAGCCATGCCCTGGGCGGGAGGACCGGCCCGGTCCATCTCAACGTCCCCTGCGATACCATGTTCCACGAGGTCGAGTACGGCTTCGCGCAGCTCCGGACCCCCATCGTCCGCACCCGGACCTTCGACCGCGAGTCCATCAAGCAGGCGGTGGTGGCCCTGCTCCGGGCCAGCCGGCCGGGCGTGCTCCTCGGCCACGGGACCGTGCTCTCGGACGCCTGCTACGAGGCGCGCCTGATCGCGGAGATGCTCTCCATCCCGGTGGCCACCACGCCCAAGGCGAAGGGCGCATTTCCCGAGGACCACAAGCTCTCCCTGGGGGTGTTCGGGTTCTCCGGCCACCCGGCGGCGGAGAAGTACCTGCTGGAGAACGGGCTGGACGTCCTGCTGGCGGTCGGCACGAGCTTCAACGAATGGGGATCGCTTTCCTGGGACCGGAGGCTGCAGCCCAGGGAGTCCCTCCTCCACGTGGACATCGACCCCGCGCAGATCGGGCGGAACTACCCCAGCAAGGTCCCGCTCATCGGGGACGCCAACTGGAGGAGGTGGCGGCCCTGAAGGCCAAGGCCGGCCCAGTCCTCGACGAGGAGAAGATGCGCTCGACCGACGTCCCGCTGAAGCCGGCCCGTCTGATGAAGGACCTGCGCGACAGTCTCCCCCAGGACGCGATCGTCTTCGTGGATGGGGGGGCGAACCGCTCCTGGGCCACCCACTACTTCCGGACCTATCACCCGAAGACCTTCTTCTCGGCCACGGGATTCGCGTCCATGGGCTACGGCGTGGCCGCCCCCATCGGCGCCAAGTTCGCCGCCCCCGACCGCGTGGTCGTGGCGATCGTCGGCGACGGCGGCATGCTCATGAACGGGATGGAGGTCTCCACCGCGGTCCAGTACGAGCGGCCGGTGATCTGGGTGATTATGAACGATGGACAGATGGGGATGATCTATCACGGGCGCCGGATGTCCGGCCTCTCCGCCGAGGGGGTGGAGTACTCCAAGGTGGATTTCGTCAAGGTGGCCGAAGGGCTCGGGGCCCGCGGGATCCGGATCACGGAGCCCGGGCAGATCAACCGGACCCTGATGGCCGAGATCATCGAGTCCGGACAGCCGACGGTCCTGGACGTGGCGATCGACCGGGAGGAGGTCCCCCCCATCGGGGCCCGGATCCGGACCCTCCGGCGCTCTTACAAGGAGTAGCCTCGGTGTTCAGGCTCGCCATCGTCCTGGCCACGCTGCTGGCTGCCGCCTCCGGGGCTGGTGCCGCCGCGCAGGAGTCCCGCGGGCCGACCCTGGTTGTCGCCGATGCCACCGGCCCCCCCTCGACCCTGGACCCCTACCGGATCTACGGGACCCAGGTCCAGTCCTTCTTCCGTCAGCTTTACGGGGGGCTGGTGGATCGATCC